>JADGPG010000082.1 GCA_017882545.1 Thermoleophilia bacterium | reverse complement strand
GTGTTTTTGTTCTTGGGCGTGACGTATCTGGCCTACAAGACTCACGCGATGCCGTCGACGACCGATTCGGTGCTCTCCCAGGCGGCGGCGGCCGCGTGGCAGGGCCCGCCGGTCGCCAGGATCGGCTACTACCTGGTCCAGATCTTCACGTTCGGCGTCCTCGTGCTGGCCGCCAACACCGCCTTCCAGGGATTCCCGCGGCTGATCGGAATGATGGCGCAGGGAAACCACGCCCCGAAACTGTTCCAGTTTGTCGGCGACCGGCTCGTGTATTCGAACGGCGTGACGGCGCTGGCGGTGATCTCCGGCGTCCTGCTGATCGCGTTCGACGCCAACGTCAACAACCTCATCCACCTGTACCTGCTCGGCGTCTTCATCGCGTTCACCCTGTCGCAGGCCGGGATGGTCCGCTTCTGGCTGCGCAGGCGACATGAGGGTGCCGCCTGGCACGGCCTGGCCGGCAAGGTCTTCATCAATGCGATCGGGGCGGTCGCCACCGCCATTGTGCTGGTGATCATTCTCGGCACCAAATTCTTCGAGGGTGCGTGGATGGTGACGGTGACGATTCCGATCATCGTCGTGCTGTCGGTGCTGGTCGGTCGTCATTACCGGCGCGTGGAGGTGCTCAAGGACGCGCCCCCGGACGCCGCCCACGCGCACGATGAGGCACCGTCGGGCGTCGTCGTGCTGGTGGACCGGGTCGATGAGGGCACCGCCGCGGCCGTCCAGACGGCCAAGCTGATCGCACGGAACATTCCGGTCACGGGCCTGTTTGTCGGGTTGCGCAGCGATTGGGAGTCGGTCTCCGACGCGTGGCGCCGCGATCACACCATCGGGCTCTCGCTCGCCCGGATCCCGCGTCGTGACGGCGATGGCATCGATGGCGTGCTGACGTACCTGCGGCGCATGGTCCGTGAGGACGCGGGCGAGCTGCTGGTCGTGCTGCCGAGCCACAACCGCCGCGTCTCCCACGCCGCGTTCCGCGCATGGCGGCAATACCGGAGCCTGCGTGCCCGCCTGCTGCGTCAGCCGCGGATCGCCGTCGCTGAGATGCCGAAGTCGATTGCCGGGCAGTGGTGGGAAGCCGACCACGTGGTCAGCCTGGTGGCGATGGCCAAGGCCAACCAGCCGTCGCTCCACGCGGCCGCCGTCGCGATCGCAATCTCCGGCAGCGACACGTCGGCGGTCCACGTCGCCGGCAGTGAGGGTGCGGCCATCTCCGCCGAGGAATGGCGCGAGACGGCACCGGTACACCTGGAGATCATCGAATCGCCGTATCGCGACCTGGGTGGTCCGCTCGCATCCGCCGTGCGGGACATCACCTCCGCCGACACCAGCGCAGTGTGCCTACTGGTGGTGCCGGAGATCGTGGTCGCGAAGTGGCGCTTCCTGCACAACCAGCGCACCGCGCTGATCCGGCGCGCCCTGGTCGACCAAGAGCGCGCGGTGCTGGTCACCGTGCCGTACGCGATCAGCTGATCCCCGACAGTCGGATTCGCGGGGGCGCTTGACCTGGTCCGCGTGATCATCGAACATATGTTCGATGATCATTGCGATTTCCCTCCCCCGCTTTCCGTTGCTCGTGGCCATGCTGGCCGAAGGCGTCGGCGGCGACACACCCGCGGCCCTCGCACCCGCGCCCGGGGGACCGCAGCTGATCGGGCTGTGCACCCCGGCGGCCCGCGGCGGCGGGGTGCGTCCGGGTCTGCGTGTCGGAGAGGCCATCGCACGCTGCCCCGACCTGGTGTTAATTGCGCCGGATCCCGATGCGGTCGCCGAGGCCCATGAGCGGATCCTGGTCCGGCTGGAAGCGCTGGGAGCGGCCGTCGAGTCGTCGACACCGGGCGCCGCCTGCTTCGATGATGCCGGGATGACACGCCTGCACGGCGGACGCGACAATCTGCTGCGCCGCGTCCGGGCGGCTCTTCCGGTCGGGGCGGACGGGCGCATCGGCGTCGCGCCGACGCGCTTCGCCGCGCAGCAGGCGGCGCGGCAGGCACAATCGCGCCTACCGCTGATCGTCGCGCAGCCGGAGGTCGCGGCGTTCCTCGCACCGCTCCCGGTCGGGCGACTCCCGCTCCCGCAGGTCGCCATCGACGGACTGTGGGATGTCGGCATCCGCACGATCGGCGCGGTGGCCGCTCTCCCGCGCGCCGCCGCCCTCGAACGCATGGGGTTCGACGCACTGCGCGCCTGGTGCATCGCCCGCGGCGAGGGCGATGCACCGCTACGCCCACGGCGGCCTCCGGAGCCCCTCGAGGCCCATTGCCGGTTCGAGGAGCCGATCGGCATCCTCGGCACCATCGAGGTTGCCGCGCGGCTCCTGATTGTCGAGCTCGCTGATGCCGCACGCGATCGCGGCACCTCACTACGGACGCTGCAGCTGCGTGCGCGACTCGCCGACGGAGGCTCCTGGTCGCAGGAGATCGCGCTGCGCGAGGCAACCGCCGACCCCGACCGCATCGCGCTGGCGGCGCTCGGTGCGCTCGGTGGCATCACCGCCCCGGTGGCGGAGCTACGCATCCGGGCCGACGCGTCCGGCGGCCAGTCATCACGTCAAATGGCCCTTGAACGACCCGAGCACGCCGAGCGTCGCCAGCGCGCCGGGGAAGCCATCACGCAGATACGTTCGGCGCTCGGAGAGAACGCCGTGATGCACGCGATCGCGCTCGAGCCCTGGTCACACCTTCCGGAGCGACAATGGGCACTGGCCCCCTACGACATCTCGTCACACCGCGACCCGCGCGAGTGATTTGCACCCCGTCAGGCGTGCCCCATGCCATCGAGATCACGGGGCGCCGGCGGGGTGTCATCACTGTTCGCGACGAGTGGATCGTCCAGGATCGCTGGTGGACCGATCACCCGGTTGAGCGGCACTTCTTCGAACTCGTCGTCGAGCCCGGCCGGGTAATTACGACGTTCCGCGATCTTCGCGACCGCGAGTGGTACGTCTACGGACCCGGCAACCATCTCCACGGGACCGCCGCCGGCGGCGCCCCCTAGACGCCGACCCGCGACCAGCTGGCCCTTCTCGTCGACACAGCCCGGAATGGCTTCCAACGCCATCGGCCGACCGAAGAAGTACCCCTGACCGTCGTCGCACCCCAGCTCACGCATGCGGTCAGCCTGCGCCGACTGCTCGATCCCCTCACCCACCACCCGCAGACCGAGGGCGTTGCCCATCCGAACCATGCCTTCGGTGATCAGCGCCTGGTTGGGGTCCATGAACACGCCCTGCACAAAGCTGCGGTCGATCTTGATGCCCGTGATCGGCAGCGAGTGCAGATACGCCATCGACGAGTACCCGGTCCCGAAGTCGTCAATCTCGATCCCGACACCGAGCGCCCGCAGACCGCCAAGCTGGGCGCGCGCCGTCTCGAGGTCTCTCACGACCGCGGCCTCCGACACCTCCAGTACGAGCCGTCCGGGATCGAGCCGCCGCTGGTCGAGCAGTTCCCGGATGGTGTCGCACAGATCGGGGTGGCCGAGCTCGGACGCCGACAGGTTCACCGACATCCGCACCGGTACCGGCATGCGTCCATCCAGCCACTGCACGTCCTCCAACGCCCGTGCGATCACGGCCGCGTCCAGCATGGCCGCGGCACCCGTGGATTCGGCGATGCCGACGAAGACCTGCGGCGGAATCTCGCGTCCGTCGGGCATCGTCAGCCGGGCGAGTGCCTCGACACCCTCGACTCGTCCGCTGGCCAGATCGACGATCGGCTGGTAGACGACCCGCAGGCGTCCGCTGCGGATCACGCCCCGCAGGTGCGTCAGGATCTCCAGGCGGTTCTCGGAGCGGGCACGCATACCCGCGTTGAACACGCGCCAGGTACCGCGAACCTCCTTGGCGCGGTAGAGGGCGATGTCCGCATCACGAAGCAGGTCGGCCGGCGCGATGTCGGCATGGGACGTCGCGGTCAGGACGCCGACGCTGGCGGTCACGTTGACCTCGTTCGGCCCGAGTTGGAACCGCTCGGACAACAGCCCGACGAGGCGGGCGGCCAACACTTCTGCGTCGCCGCTGGAGATCGGCGGCGGGCAGACGGCGATGAATTCGTCGCCGCCCAAACGCACGACCGCATCACTCCCGCGGACCCCGCCTTCGAGTCGCTCGGCGACGAGACGCAGCAGTTCGTCGCCGGCATCGTGCCCGAGGTCGTCATTGATGAGCTTGAATCCGTCCAGGTCGATGTACAGCAGCGCGAACTGGCCCTCGCCGTGCTCGCCCCGCAGTAGCTCTTCGAGATAGTCCACGGCCCAGCCCCGGTTGTACAGCCCGGTCAGGTGGTCCCGCGTCGCCTGGCGGTGCAGGCTTTCGTGGGCCTCGCGTGCCCGAGCCCGTGCGCGGTTGTTGTCCTTCAACAGGCGTGCCATGCGCACGAGGATCACGACGCTCACCGAAATCGTCACGACGGCGCCCGCCACGCCGAGCGGTGGCAGCCCGAGCAGCGGTGCGAACAGCTGCAGCGACGCCGGTGTCACGAGGGCGATCGCCAGGAACACCAGACGGGTCGCGTGGTCGTCCTCAGCGACGGCGGGATTCGGCTCGTCGAGCCGCACGGTGTCCGGATGCACGGCCGCACCGGCGGCGAGCAGGTACGCCATCGGATAGGCGAAGCTGCTGACCCGGATGCCCGCGCCGTAATAGAGGTTGCCAAGCGCATATGCGAGGTCGGCCATGTACATCACCCCAAAGGCACCGATGAGCAGCGCCAGCGGCGCGCCACGACGGCCGGGCGACAGCATCAGCCACGCGATGCCGCCGAGCAGCGGAACGTCGAGAATCGCGTAGACGATCGCCAGGGTGTCGGCCGCATTTACGCCGTTGCGGAAGATGTTCGGCGCCAGGAGTTCGAGCTGTACCAGGATCGTCCCGGCGGCGATGGTGAGCGCGAGCGCATCAAGGGCCGACGCGCGGGCAGCGGGGCGGCCGCGGACGACGACCAGGCGCAAGAGACCGATCGCCATCAGCACGTAGCCCAGCACGTAAAACAGATCCGCCATGGACGGCTGGGGCGGGTCGCCACCCCCGAACAGGTCGTAGCCGAACCAGATCGTCTCGGCGACCCCCCAACTGCTGAAGCCGGCGGCGAAGATCATCCAGGTGATGCTCCCCCGGGAACTCGCATGGGCTGCGCGCCAAATCCACGCGCCCGCAGCCACCAGGGCACACCCGGCGATGATGCCGTCGGAGACGGCCTGGCTTGGCGCCAGCCCCGCGACTGCGCTGATCACGATCGCGTTCACGAATCCGGAGATCAGCAGCAGGTCACCTTTGGACGTCCCGCGCCCGAGCACGCGTCCGTTCATGCGCGCCTCCATCGCGTGATCTCGCGCGGAGTTGGGCGGGGGGTAGGAGCGCGTGGCATGCGCGAATTCACAGGATGGGCGTCACATCCGGGCATCGCAAGAGGTATCGACATGCCGCGCGGGCAACTCAAGCACAGGGGCGGCGCGCCCCGGGGGCACTTCCCGACAGTCGTGAAGCCTCGACAATGGTGTGTCGTTTGTCACACTTGCACTTGTCGTTAGTGTGCGCTAAAAACGCATGAGTGCGAGACCCCTCCAATGCACCTGGCGCCGATGTCCCGGGAGGCACGCGCCCTCGGTTGACCGGCACGGGACTCCGCAAGGGGGCGCAGCCGTTCACGCCCGCCGTCGAGGACTACGCCAAGACGCTCTATCGGCTGGAACAGCAGCGCGACGCCCCGGTGGCGACGGGTGCGATCGCCACCCGGCTCGAAGTCTCGGCGCCGTCGGCCTCCAACATGGTGCGCAATCTGGCCCAGCTCGGACTCGTCACAGTCGCCCGGGGCCGGGGGGCACGCCTCACACCGGCCGGACGCGAGCTCGCGCGCGCGGTGATCCGTCGACATCGCATCATCGAATGCTTCCTGATGGACGCGCTGCACCTGCCCTGGGATTCCGTGCACGGAGAGGCGGACCTACTTGAGCACGCCGTCTCGACACGTGTCGCCGAGGCAATGTGGGACGCGCTCGGTCGACCGGTGCGTGATCCCCACGGCGACCCGATCACGCCATCGGGCGACGACGATCCCGATACCGACATCCTCGAGCCGCTCGACGCATGCGAGCCCGACGCGATCGGCGTGCTCGTGCGGGTGTCGGACGCGCAGCCCGAAGCCCTGCGCTACATGGCCGAGCGCGGCATCGCCCCCGGACTCCCGATCCGCGTGATCTCCCGCGAGCCCTTCGGCGTGGGCCAGCGCGTGCTCATCGGCGACACCGAACACATCATCGGACCCGAGCTCGGACGCCTGATCTTCATCGAACGCACCGCATGAGCGCCACCGTCGACGCCCGCCTCGGCGAGCTTTCGCCCGCAGACGACGCACTTCCGGGCGAGTCACGGCTTCTGGATGCGGCCGAGCGGGCTCTGCGTGGACATCGGCGCGGCCCACGGCGCTACCTGCCGTTCCTCGGTCCGGCGTTCATCGCCTCGGTCGCCTACATCGACCCCGGCAACTTCGCCGTCAATACCGCGGCCGGGGCCCAGTTCGGCTATGCGCTGCTGTGGGCGATCGTGGTGGCCAACCTCATGGCGATGGTCGTCCAGACCGTCAGCGCAAAGGTCGGCATCGCGACCGGTCGCAACCTCGCCGAGTTGTGCCGCGAACATTTTCCCCGCCCTGTCGTCATCCTCCTGTGGATCCAGGCCGAGCTGGTCGCGATGGCGACCGATCTGGCCGAGTTCGTCGGCGCCGCACTCGGGATCAACATCGTGTTCGGACTTCCGCTAATGGTGAGCGGGCTGATCACCGCCGCAGCGGCGTTCGGAATCCTCGGACTCCAGTCCGCAGGCTTTCGTCGCCTGGAGGCGGTCATCGCCGCGATGGTCGGGGTGATCGTCGTCGCATTCACGGTCCAGGTCGTACTCGCCGATCCCAGCCCCGGCGGGGTCGCCCACGGAACCTTCGTACCGACCATCGGCGGCACCTCGGCGCTGGTCCTGGCCGTCGGCATCGTCGGTGCGACGGTCATGCCGCACGTCATCTACCTGCACTCGGCGCTGACCCAGGACCGTCTGGTGGGCCGTACACCCGATGCGCGGCGGCGGATCTTCCGGTTCACCCTCATTGACGTCGTCGTGGCCCTCGGGATCGCCGGAATCGTCAACATGGCGATGCTCGCGATCGCCGCAGCAGTGTTCTATGGGCATGGGGTGCCCAATGCCGGGGACGACCTCACCGTCGCCGCCCGCCAGTTCGGCAACACGCTTCACCACCACAGCGGGCTGCTGTTCGGAATCGCACTGATGGCCTCAGGCATTTCCGCCTCGTCGGTCGGCACGATGGCCGGTCAGGTCGTCATGCAGGGATTTCTGCGGCGGCGGATCCCCGTGTTCCTGCGGCGCGCGATCACGATGGCTCCGGCACTGGTCGTCCTGGCCGTGACGGTCAGCCCAGCCCGGGTGCTGGTATTCAGCCAGGTGGCGCTCTCGTTCGGCATCCCCTTCGCGCTGATCCCGCTGATGATGTTCTCCCGGCGGCGCGATCTGATGGGGGCGCTGACCAACGCACGCATCACGACCATCGCCGGCATCGCGATCACGGTGGTCATCGTCGCGCTCAACGTGGTGCTCTTGGGGTTCATCGTCACCGGCTGAGCACACGCGGGCCGGACGCCACCGGTCTTGGGTACGGCGCATGAATATGCGAACATATGTTCGATGCCGGGAGACTACGTCGAACTTCACGCCCATTCGGCATTCAGCTTCCTGGACGGAGTCTCCACGCCGGAGGAGCTCGCCGATGCGGGTGCCGCGGCCGGCTATGCGGCGATGGCCCTCACCGATCACGATGGCCTGTGCGGATCACTCGCGTTCGCGTATGCCGCCCGGGATGCCGGCGTCCAGCCGATCACCGGCTGCGAGATCACCCTTGCCGATCACAGCCACCTCACGCTGCTGGCGGCGACCGCCGCCGGCTACGCCAACTTGTGCCGCCTGGTCACGCTCGCCCATGCCGGCACGCGCTCGGCACGTGATCGCCGCGCCGGGCCGCCGCAACTCGATCCGGAACTGATCGGGCCGCTGGCCGACGGGCTGATCTGCCTGACCGGCTGCGCACGCCATGGCCTCATCCCCCGGATGATCGCCGCCGGGCAGGACCGCCCCGCCGCCGCATGGCTCACCCGCCTGCGCGAATGGTTCCCACCGGGGTACCTGTACATCGAGATTCAGCGCCACCATCGCCGCGGCAGCCATACGCTGGTCCGGGGGTTGCGGGAACTGGCACGCGCAACCGGGGTGCCGACGGTGGCGACCGGGGACGTCCATGCCCACCACCCCCATCGCGCGTTCCTCCAGGACGCGTTCGTGGCCATCGGACATCGGCAGACGCTCGACGGCTCCGAACAGGTCCGCCGCGGGAACCGCACCAGCGTCCTGCACACCCCCGAGCAGATGGTCGCCCTGTTTGCCGAGATGCCCGAGGCCGTTCGGGCCACCCGGGAGATCGCCGCACGCTGTGGTTTCGATCTGACCCGCGATCTCGGCTACCGCTTTCCCGACTTCGTCGCCGGCCATCCCGGCGAGACCGCACGCGACGCCCTGGCGCGAATCTGCGGCTATCACCTGGGTGTGCACTACTCCAACGCCGCCCAGCGCGCGATCGCGCGGGCGCGCCTGGACCAGGAGCTCGCGCTCATTGAGCACCACGGCCTGGCGGGCTTCTTCCTCCTGCACCGCGACATCCTTGAACTGGCGCGTGAGGTCGCGGTCCAGGTACGGCCGCCGGGATCCGCCCGGCGCCAGCTCCCGCCGGGCCGCGGCCGCGGCTCGTCGGTGGGCTCGATCGTGTGTTATCTGACCGGCCTGTCGCACATCGATCCGATCGCCAACGACCTGTTCCTCGGTCGCTTTCTGAACCGGGATATGGCCTCGGTACCCGACATCGACCTCGATTTCCCCCGCGATATCCGCGAGCGCCTGATCGCCGAAGTCATACGCCGGTACGGGCACGAACACGCCGCCCTCGTCGCCGCCTTCCCGACCTTCAAGGCCCGCATGGCGATCCGCGAACTCGGCAAGGCGCTCGCGCTGCCCGACGCCGACCTGACGCGCCTGTCGCGGCTGGCCGACGGCTGGTCGGATGCCAGCGATCTGCGCCGCGAGCTGCTGCGGCTTCCGGACGGTGTCGCGAAGCTGCGCTCACCGAGGTGGCGGGCGCTGATCTTTCTGGCGGCCCAGGCCGCAGGGCTGCCGCGGCACCTGTCCCAGCATTCGGGCGGGATGGTCGTCAGCGCACAGCCCCTGGTGGAAATGGTGCCCGTCGTCCCCGCCGCCACGCCCGAACGCCAGATCTGCCAATGGGACAAGAACTCGTGCGCCGACGCCGGGTTCGTGAAGATCGACCTGCTCGGGCTGGGCATGCTCTCGGCCGTCGAAGAATGCGTCGACCTGATCGCCCGCACCGCCGGTGCCTCGATCGACCTCTCGCGGATTGACTTCGCCGATCCCGAGGTCTACGCGGAAATCCAGGCCGCCGACACCGTCGGCACCTTCCAGATCGAAAGCCGGGCTCAGATGCAAAGTCTGCTGCAGACCCGGCCCGAGAACCTCGACGACCTGACCGTCCAAGTCGCCCTGATTCGGCCGGGTCCGGTGTCGGGAGGGGCCGTACACCCCTACGTGCAGCATCGGCGCGCACGCCGCGCCGACCCCGACTTCGTCCCCCCCTACGACCATCCGCTGCTGGAGCCGGCCCTGCGCGAGACGCTCGGCGTCGTCGTCTTCCAGGAGCAGGTGCTCGAGGTCGCCATGGCCTTGGCGGGGTTCAGTCCCGGCGGGGCCGAAGCGCTGCGCCGGGCCATGAGCCGGACCCGCAGCCGCGAGGCGATGCTCAAACTCTGGGACCAGTTCCGTGACGGCGCCCGCGCCCGCGGCGTCGATGACGAGACCATCACCACGGTCTTCGCGAAATTGGTCGGCTTCTCCAACTTCGGCTTTCCCAAGGCCCATTCGGCGGCGTTCGCCGTCCTGGCATACCAGAGCGCATGGCTGCGGCGCGCCTACCCGTCCCAGTTCCTGGCAGCGCTGCTGAACGCTCAGCCGATGGGCTTCTACCCCCCGGCGACGCTCGTGCGCGATGCCCAGCGCCGCGGCGTCCGGGTCGTCCCACCGTGCGTGAACGCCGCCGGCGCCACCTGCACGATCACCGACGATGGCGCCGTCCGGATCGGACTGGGCTATGTCCGCGAGGTGCGTGCGGACGCGGCGGCGGCACTGGTCGCCGAACGCGACGCCGGGGGGCCGTTTTCCGATCTCGCCGATCTCGCGGCCCGCACGACGCTCACCCGCACCCAACTCGCCCAGCTGATCCGTTCGGGATCCTGCGACACCTTCGGGCAGCCGCGGCGCGGCATGCTCTGGCAGCTGTATGCCCTCAGCCGCCCGATCCGCCACGACACCCACACGCAATTGACGCTCGCATTGCCCGCCGGAGACGCCCCGCCGCTGGTCGAGCCGGACCGATTCGAGCGCATCGTCAGCGACTATGAGACGACGGGGCTCTCGGTCGGATGGCACCTCATGGCCGTCTTGCGCCCCCAGTTGCCCGCGGACACCCGCACGGCGCGCGAACTGGCGGACCTCCCGAGCGGGACACCGGTGTGCGTCGCCGGCATGGTCACGGCCCGCCAGCGTCCGGGCACCGCCAAGGGCATCGTGTTCCTGCTGCTCGAAGACGACACCGGGATGACCAACGTGATCATTTATCCGGACCGCTACGAACGTCATCGCGCGCTGCTACGCGCCGAACCCCTGGTGATCGTCCACGGGCGTCTCGAGCGACGCGACCGCAACATCAACGTGATCGCGGAGCGGATCGAGCGCATCGCCCCGCCGGCGCATCGGACCGCCGACGAGGCGGCACGGGCGCGCCGGGCCGTCCCGGCCGGCCAGCATTTCGGTCGCGGTCGGCGCTAGCCCCCGCCGACTACGACCGGCGGCGACGCTAGGATCGCACCATGCGATGGTCCCGCTCACCGCGCGTCCACCTGACGCTCATCCTGTTGGTCGTGGCGACATACGTCATCGGAACAGTCATCGCACGCCGGCGCGGTTACAACATGGGCGGCAACGTGGTCGTGCGCTGCCGGCGCGGGCACCTGTTTACCACGCTCTGGATCCCCGGCGTCTCCCTGAAGGCCCTCCGGCTCGGCTGGTACCGCCTCCAATGGTGCCCGGTCGGTCGCCACTGGTCGCTGGTGAGCCCCGTCAATCCCCGCGATCTGGACGACGACGCGCGCCTGGCGTCGACCGTCCACCGGGATCTACGACTGCCCTAAGATCACCCGGTGTCCGGTCTCACCCGACCGTATCGAGGGAGGCGGCCATCTCCGCCAGCCGCGAGACGGTCCGCCAGTTCCGAGTCGTCGCGGACACGCCCAGGCGTCGCTCGAAGAACTGATTGCTGAGGATCGTGCGCCCGTAACCGCCCGCGCACCACACGTACACGACCCCGTCCCCGGGCACGAACTCGTCCGGCGGCCCCGCATCGGCCGGAATCTCGACGTTCCTCGCATGCCCAGCGAGGAACGTCACGTACAGGCGCCTCTCGTCCTCCCGGTCCGCAAACGGGTTGGCCTCACGCACGGCCCGCAGCTCATGTGCCTCTCGGACGATCACCGCAACCTGCATGCCGGCCCGATCACGGATCGCGTCGGCGAGGTCCCGCGCGATGTCCCCCGCGCCCACGGCCCCGGCCCGCAGCACCACGTTCCCGCTTTGGATGTAGGTGGCGACCTCCCCGTAGCCGAGATCCGTGCAGATCGTCCGAAGGTCCGCCATGGCCAGCGTCCGCCCGCCGACGTTCACCCCGCGCAGCAGCGCCACAAAGACACCCGCCGCCGGTGCAGTGCCCGCAGCCGTCACGGCTCGGCATCCCCGCTGCGCTCCTCGCGGTAGCGCCGGGAGACATCCATCAGGTCGGCGCGCGCGTCGTCGGTCAACTGGCCTGGCTCGGCCCGCCCTAGTTCAGTGACGATGGAGCGGACTTGCGCGAGATGGGCCCGACAGTGCGGACACCCGCGCAGGTGCCGCTCGTAGCTGCGGCGCCGACGCCATGACAGCGCGCCCTCCAGATAGTCGCTGGCGAGCTCGACCGCATCGCGGCAGACCAGGTCGTCATACAGGAGCGGCATCGCTACCCATCCCTCTTAAGCGACGCCTCAATACTACGGCGCAGCCCCGCGCGGGCGCGGTGCAGCAGCACGCGCTGGTTGGCAGGGGTGATCTCGAGCATCGCGCACACATCGTCTGAGCTGAGTCCCTCGATATCACGAAGCGTTACGATGATGCGTTGGGCCGGCGGCAGCACGTCAAGCGCCGGCGCGAGGCGGGCAACCAGCGGCGCGTGGTCGAGCCGCTCCCCGACCTCATCGGTGAACGGGACCGGCGCCTGCGTCCAGCTGCCGTCGGCCGCGAACCGCGCGGGATCTTCGGCACGGGCATCGTCGGTGTGGTCGAACGGCACCGTCCGGCGCTCCCGCGCGGCGATCGTGCGGGCCCGATTCACCAGGATCGCGTACAGCCAGGTCTTCAGCGACGCGCGCCCCTCGAACCGGTCCAGTCCGCGCAGCATGCCGACCCACGCCTCCTGGGTCGCCTCCTCGGCCAAGGCACGCGATGTCAGCAGTGCGCCCGCCAGTCGGAGCATCGCCGGCTGGTGGGCGGTCACCAGCGACCCGAATGCCGCTTCGTCCCCGCGCCGCGGCCGCGCGATCAGTTCGGCATCGTCCACGTGGCCACACTATCCAACCGCGCCGGCCCCGAACTGCCCGATGGTCCCACGCACCGGACCGGTGTAACGCGGCACGGGCGCCTTGGACTACCGGAGGACGTTTCCCTCCAACAAGGAGCCCCCTCTGCAACCTCTCAGCCGCTCATTCACCGGCGCCATCCTCGCCACCGCCGTCGCCGCGGTGCCCGCCGTCGCCGCGAATGGCCACAGTCATCACCGGCCTCGCGACCATCGCGGCGGGGTGCCCGCCGTCTTCGTCCAGACCGACGCCTCGTCTGGCAATGCGGTTCGCGCGTATCGGCGCGCCAACGACGGCACGCTCTCGTTCACGGGTGCGTATGCGACGGGCGGCAACGGCGCCGTCGCTGCGGGCGCGACGGCCGACCCCCTCGCATGGCAAGGGTCGCTCACGACCGCCGACGGCGGCCGGCTGCTGCTGGCCGTCAATGCCGGCAGCAACACGATCTTGGTCTTCCGCGTCGCCGGCACGTCACTCCAGTTGCGTCAAACACTCCCCTCGGGCGGTGTCTTCCCGGCAAGCATCGCGGTCCGCGATGACCTGGTCTACGTCCTCAACAGCGGTGGCGACGGGGCCGTCAGCGGCTTCCGCATCGGCGACGGGCACCTGCACCAGATCACCGGCTCGACCAGGTCGCTCGGCCTGGGCAACACCCCCGTGCCGAACTTCCTCAAGTCGCCGGGTCAGGTCGGGTTCGCCGACCACGGCCGTCAGCTCGTCGTGACGACGAAGGCCAGCACCAGCAGCCTGGACGTGTTCCGCGTCGGGCACGGTGGGTTCTTGGGTCCCGCGCCGGTATCGACCGCATCCGCGACCCCGGTACCGTTCGCGTTTGCCACCGGCCCCGACGGTGAGATTGTCGTCGCCGAGGCCGCGACCAGCACGATCTCGGCGTAGACGCTGGCCGGTGGCGGTGCCGCCCAGCTGATCGGGTCCCAGGCGGACGGCCAGGCGGCGGCGTGCTGGATCACACACGCGCGCAGCGTGTTCTTCGTCTCCAACGCCGGCAGCGCCAACATCAGCGCGTACCGCCTCAACCCACTGGGCGCACCCCAGCTGATCGGAATCGCTGGCACCGCGGGTGCCGGTACCACGGATTCCGCCGCTGCGGGTCACGGGCGCTTCCTCTATGTGGAGAGCGGCGGCGGCGGCACGGTCGACGCGTTCTCGGTGGCCGGTGACGGCGCGCGCACCAAGGTCGGCACGGTGTCCGTGCTTCCGACCGGGATCGAAGGCATCGCGACGACCGGATAGCGCCCCCTCCCGGAGTCACCCGGAACCGGCCGCAGCTCACCGGCAAACGACGCGGTGAGCTGCGTGTCGAGGTCGACGAACTTCTCCGTGTCTTCGACGACGAGGATGTGCGTACTACTCGCGGCGTCGGGCACCATGCTGCATTTATGACAGGGCGGGAGCGACGACCCGCGCACCAGCATCCGCACCCAGTCGGGTGACGATCCCCCAAGGTCGGCGCCGTGGGTCGGATAGGCTGGCACGGCCGCTCCCCACGGCCGCCGCGACGTGCACCCTCGTCCCCGTCGAGGTACCCGACACCCATGTTTCTAGCGTTTCGAGAGATTGGCCGCGCCAAGACGCGCTTCGGCCTGCTGATTGCGGCGATCGCGCTCCTGGTCTTCCTGATCCTCACGCAGCAGGCCCTGCAGACCGGTCTCATCACGTCGTTTATCGGGGCGATCGAGCGTCAGTCCGCACCGGTGCTCGTGTACTCAGTCGACGGCGAGCGGACGCTTCAGGGCAGCAGCATCACGCCGGACCTCGAGGCGGGGATCGCCCGCGTCCCCGGCGTGGCCCACACCGGCCGCATCGGTCAGCGGACCTTCACGGTCGCGATCGACGGCCGGGCCCAGTCGGATGCCGCGATCATCGGATACGAGCACGCCGATCTCGGCGCCCCGCAGCCGTTGAGCGCAGGACGCCTCCCGGCTGCGCCTGGTGAGGCGGTCGGCAGCGAAGGCGACTTCCGAATCGGTCAGAAGGTTGCCGTGCTCGGGAGCGCCGGGCGCCCGGATCTGACCGTCGTGGGCCTGGCCCGGGACGCCCAGATCCAGGTGACGCCGACCCTGTCGGTCCGCTGGCCGGACTACGTGGCCGCGGCGCGAGCCACCAACCCCGACGCCGCGGCGATCCTGCCGAACGTGATCGGCGTCCGCCCGGATGCCGGAATCAGTGACACCCAGATCACCGCCCGCATCAATGCGGCCCTCCCGCAGGCGGATGCGCTGACGCGCAGCCAAGCGGCGGCCGATACGCCGGGGGTCACGGCCGTCACGAGCTCATTCGACGTCATCTTCCTGCTGTTTGCGCTCGTTGTCCCGTTGGTGACGGGCCTGTTTTTCCTGATCATCACCCTGCAGAAGTCTCGCGCGCTGACGCTGCTGCGGGCAATCGGGGCACCGTCGGGGGTCCTCGTTCGGGCACTGCTCGTGCAGGTGCTGATCATCCTCGGCGGCGGAATCCTGG
This sequence comes from Thermoleophilia bacterium, assembly GCA_017882545.1. Classification (GTDB taxonomy): domain Bacteria; phylum Actinomycetota; class Thermoleophilia; order Miltoncostaeales; family Miltoncostaeaceae; genus CAITWD01. The sequence continues at coordinate 74,106 of JADGPG010000082.1, read as the reverse complement.
TCGGCACCCTGTTGTACGCCCCGCTGTCCCAGACCAAAGTCGGCTCGTTGTCACTGAGATTTGACCCGGCCGCAGTGCTCACGTGGGCCGTCCTGCTGTTGGTGCTCGGCGTGGCCAGCGCGTTCGCAGCGATCGCCCGTGTCTTGCGGATCGACCCTGTCGAGGCGACGACCGGGGAGGGTGGACGATGAGGCTGGCCATTCGCGAGCTGTGGCGCCGTCCGGGTCGATTCGTCGTCGCGACGGTCATCCTCACGCTGATCGCCCTGCTGCTGATGTTCCTTGGCGGCCTGCTGGATGGACTTGTGGCCGGGAGTACCGGGGCTCTGCGCGCCCAACGTGGGCAGCTGATCGTGTTTTCGACCACGGCCCGCAACTCGCTCGTGCGTAGCCGGATCACGCCGGAGACCCGCACCCAGGTCGACGGGGTCGCCGGCGCCGTAAACGTGGGGGGCATCGGAAGCGTGCAGCTCGGGTCGCGCGTGCCCGGTCACGGGCCCCGGGACCTCGTCCCGGTCGTCCTGATGGGCTACGAACTCGCGCCGCGCGGCCTGCCCGCGACCCCGCCGCCGGCTGGCGAGGCCTTTGCGGACAGCTCACTCGAATCTCAGGGTGTCCACCGCGGCACGACCGTCGCACTCGGCCCGGCGCGCACCCCCATCACGATCATCGGATTCGTTGACGACACGCGCTATCTCGGTCAGGCGACGCTGTGGGGATCGCTTGCCACCTGGCGAGCGACCCAGTCGGCAAACCGGCCCGGAGAGCGCGTCGGGCCGGGTGTCGTGCAGGCCCTGGTGGTGCGCTCCGCCGCGCCACACGCCGCGACCCCGGCCGCGATCGATGCCGCAACCTCCGGTGCCACGACGACGCTGACGATCGGCCAGTCGATCGACGCACTGCCCGGCGTCTCTCAGCAGCAGACGGTGTTTGACCAGATCATCGGCGTCACCGTTGTCATCGCCATCGTCGTCGTGGCACTGTTCTTTGCGCTGATCACCATCGAGCGCACCGCCCTGTACGGCGTCCTGAAGGCGTTGGGTGCGAGCTCGTCGGCGCTGTTTTGGGGCGTTCTCGTGCAGGCCCTGATCGTCACGCTGATCGCGTCGGCAATCGGAGTGGTCGCATCGCTGATTGTGGCCGCCGTGATCCCGCCCGGCACGATTCCCTTCGTGGCAACTCCGCTGCGACTGATCTCAAGTATCGCCTTCCTCGTGATCGCCGCCGTCATCGGATGCGCCTTCTCGCTGCGCCGCGTACTACGCATCGACCCGGCATCCGCCATCGGCGGAGGCCAATGAACGTGCCCATGACCGCATCCCCGCCGCCGTCCGCACTCCGGAGAACGACATGTCCATAACCGCAACCGAGCTCGCCCTGCAGATGACGGACGTCCGCAAGACGTTCGCCGTCGGCGACGATGTCGTCGTCGCGCTCGACGGTGTCGACCTCACTGTCGGACACGATGAGATCCTCGCCCTCATCGGCCCGTCCGGATCCGGGAAGACCACGCTGTGCTCGATCGCCGGGGGGCTCCTGACCGCGACCGAGGGAAGCGTCGTCGTCGGCGGCCAGGACATCTCACAATACAACGCGCGGGAATTGACCCTGTTCCGCCGCACGGCCGTCGGCTTCGTCTTCCAGACCGTGAACCTGGTTCCGTTCCTGACCGCGCGCGAGAACCTTCTGGTCGTCGACGAGATCGGCCCCCGCACCGGCGCCCGGGCCCGCGACCGGGCCGATCAGCTGCTCGAGGAGCTCGGGCTCAGCGACCGCGCCAAGAACCTCCCGGCGCAGTTGTCGGGCGGGCAGCGCCAGCGCGTGGCGATCGGGCGGGCACTGATGAACGAGCCGGCGCTGGTGCTCTTCGACGAGCCGACGTCCGCGCTCGACACCGAGCTCGGAGATCAGGTCGTGCACTTGATCCGCGAGGAGATGAAGTCCCGCGGCAAGGCGGCGATCATCGTCACCCACGACGACCGGATCACCCACTACGCCGACCGAATCGTGCGGATCGTCGACGGGCACGTGTCCGGCGACACACCGGCCGACTAGCGCAGCCGCCCGCGCCCGGGGCCGGTCAGGACGCCCAAGGCGCGCCAACCCCCGCAAACCGCACGCCCGACACGTGGGACATGTCGCGGTCGAAGGTCACCAGGTCATCAGGTCATCAGGTCATCAGGTCATCAGGAGAGAAACCGGACACGCTGGTGTGCCCGCACGCCCGCGCCATCACCCGGATCAGATCGGTGGTGGCCTCGAGATAGCGACCCAGCCGCGCCGCGGCCTCCTCAACAGGCAGTCGCGCGCGCAGGTGCGGTTTCTGGGTTGCGATTCCGACCGGGCAGTTGTCGGTGTTGCATGCACGCATGCCGACGCAGCCGATGGCCTGCAGCGCCGAGTTGGCGACCGCGACCGCGTCGGACCCCAGGGCGAGCGCCTTGACCATGTCGGCGACCGTACGAATGCCGCCCGTGGCCACGAGTGTCACGTCGCCGCACCCGCGTCGGTCGAGGTGGCGCCGAGCGCGTGCCAGCGCGGGAATCGTGGGCACCGAGATGTTGTCGCGAAACAGCGTCGGCGCAGCGCCGGTACCGCCGCCGCGCCCGTCGAGGATGATGTAGTCCACCCCGAGCTCGAGGGCGGCGTCGATGTCGGCCTCGATGTGCTGTGCCGACAGCTTGGCGCCAAAGGGAATGCCGCCCGCACGCTCCCGCAGCTCGGCAAGGAACGCCGCGATGTCGGCGACCGACACGAACTCGGGACACGTCGCGGGCGACACCGCCGCAGTCCCCTCGGGCAACCCGCGGACCTCGGCGATCTGTCCGGTCACCTTGCTGCCCGGCAGGTGACCCCCGGTTCCCGTCTTGGCGCCCTGCCCGAACTTGAGATGGAATGCCTGGACCACCCCCAGGCACGCCGGCGACCATCCGAAGCGCCCCGACGCCAGCTCATAGAAATAACGGGAGTTCTCCGCCTGTTCGTCCGGCAGCATGCCCCCCCTTACCGGAGCAGATACCGGTGCCCGCCCGTTCCGCCCCCCGGGCCAGCGCAACCTTCGCCTCGGCCGAAAGTGCGCCGAAGCTCATGTCCGAGACAATGATGGGAATGTCCAACCGCAGCGGGCGGCCCGCGCGCGGGCCGATCACCACGCCGGTGTCCACCGGCGTGTCATCCAGCAGTGGCAGCCGCGCCAGCTGCGCGGTGACGATCTGGATGTCGTCCCACGAGGGCTACCGGTCCCGCGGAACGCCCATCGCAGCCATTGGCCCGTGGTGCCCGACCCGGCTCAGGCCGTTCCGGGCCAACTCGTGGATGTCGCCGATAAACGGCTCCTCGGGCGTGGCGTGCGCGCTGGCGTAGTGCACCGCATATTCGTCGGGCGCGCCGGCGGGTGGACCGCCACGGGAGGTCCTGTAGGCCGCCAGCTCGGCCGTGCGGACCATGATGCGCCCATCGATCACTGCGCTGTCGAAGCGGTGCAGACATTCGGCCGGGTTGTAGTCGGAGACGCCCGTGTCGATGCGGTAGTCCCAGCCGTGCACTCCGCAGATGAGGTTTTCGCCGTCGACGTGCCCGTCGGCGAGCAGTACCCCGCGGTGCTGGCAGCGCCCGTAGAGCACCGAGTGCGCGTCCCCATACCGCACGATCACCAGGTCGACTCCCGCTGCCCGCGCGCCGGTCGGCGTCCGGTCCTGCACGTCGGCCAAGAGGGCCAGCGGCGTGTCCAACGGGCCGCCGACCGTCGGGTCAGGCGCCCGCCGCCCGTTCGAGCACCATCGCAATCCCCTGACCGCCCCCGATACACAGTGCCGCGAGGCCGAACCGCACCTCGCGGCGCTGCATTTCGAACAGGAGAGTCGTCAGCACGCGCGCACCGGATGCACCGACCGGGTGGCCCAGAGCGATCGAACCGCCGTTGACGTTGGTGATCTCGGGATCGATGCCGAGCGCGCGGATCACCGCCAGACTCTGGGCCGCAAACGCCTCGTTGAGCTCGACCAGCCCGATGTCGGCGAGCTCGAGGCCGGCCTTCGCCAGCGCCAACGGAATGGCCTCCACAGGACCCATGCCCATGATGCGGGGCGGGACACCTGCCGTCGCCCAACTACGAACGGTCGCCATCGGTGCCACCCCGTACTTGCCGGCGGTCTCGGCATCCATCACCAGCACGGCGGCTGCTCCGTCGTTGATGCCCGACGCATTGCCGGCGGTGACCGTCCCGTCGGGATCGAAGGTTGGACGAAGGGCCGCGAGCGCCTCGCCCGTGGTGTCCGGACGCGGGTGCTCGTCGACGGTAACGACCCGCGGCGCGGCGCGGCGCTGCGGGACGGGCACGGGCACGATCTCGGCCGCGAAGCGACCGGCGGCCATGGCCTGGCCGGCACGGTGATGCGACTGGGCGGCGAACGCGTCCTGATCCTCGCGGTTGATCCCGAAATCGGTGGCGATGTTCTCGGCCGTAGAGCCCATGTGGACATCTGTTATCGCGCACCACAGGCCATCACGGATGAGCGAGTCATAGATGGTGCCGTTCCCAAGGCGGTATCCGCCGCGGGCCTGCTCGAGCAAGTACGGCGCGCGCGTCATATTCTCCGTTCCGCCTGCGACGACCACGCGCGAGTCGCCCAACTGGATCTGCTGGGCCGCGATCGCCACGGCGCGCAACCCGGATCCGCACAGCTGGTTGACGGCCATCGCGGGCACCCGCTCCGACAGCCCGGCGCGAAGTGCGGACTGACGCACGACGCCCTGTCCCAGGCCGGCAGACAACACGTTGCCGAGAATGACGTCGTCGACCGCGTCGGCGGGAACGCCGGCGCGCTCGAGCACTGCCGCGATCACGACCGCTGCCAAGTCTGTGGCGGCGACGGAGGCGAACGCCCCGTTGAAGGTTCCGATCGGCGTCCGGACCGCTCTCGCAATGACGGCCTCAGGCATCCTCGCCGTCCTCCCGGCGCGCGGTCACCATGCCGGCGCCCGGCGAACGCGCCCAATCATCCCATGCGACCACGCCGCTCCCGGCCCTAGGCCGTGAAGCTCTTGCCGCAGCCGCAGGATGCGGTCGCGTTTGGATTCTTGATCACGAACCCGGCACCCTGAAAGCTCTCTTCGTAGTCGACCTGGGCGCCGAGGAGGTACGGCACGCTGAAGCGGTCGACGATCACGGTCGCACCGCCATCCTCCAGCACCTCATCGCCGTCTTCTGGAGCACCGAGTGACAAGGCGTACTCGAAACCGGAACAGCCGCCCGGAATCACCTGCAGCCGCAGGCCCGCACCGGGAACCTCGGCGACGACGAGTTCCTTGAGGTGCTCTGCTGCCGCGGGGGTGAGCGTCACCATCTGGGTGTCCGTCCTTTGGTCTGGTGAATCCGCCCGGATTGTCGCACGCCGGGCCGCCCCACGCAAACTGGTTACCCGGTAAACGACCCCGGCGCCGTGGCAGCCGTGGCGGCGCGAAGTTCATCGATCACCGCCCCGGGGTCGCGCCCGGACGATCGGACGATCAGGGTCGTCACGCCGGCGGCGCCAAGCGCCGCCACCTGCGCGCGAACTTCCCGGGCCGTCCCGCACAAGGTCAGCGCACGAAGCATGTCCTCGGGGACCGCCCCGGCGGCGGCCGTGCGGTTGCCGGCAAGATAGTGATCCTGAATACGCTGGGCGGCATCCGGCCACCCGAGGGCGGCGGCCACATCGGTATAGAAGTTCGCGCCGCGGGCACCCATACCCCCGACATATCGCGCGATGTCCGCGCGGGCCGCCTCCCGCGCGGATTCGACCTCCGGGCCCGTACCGATCGCGCAGGCGCGTTCGACGGTGATCTGGAGCGGGCCGAGCGCCGGGTCCCGCCGGGCCGCGCCGCGTGCGCGGGCGGCGCCCCAGACCTCGTCCGCACCGGCGGTCGTGAAGAACAGCGGATACCAGCCGTCGGCGACCCGCGCCGCCAGTTCGACCATCGCGGGGCGCATCACCGCAAGGTGGATCGGGATCCGACCGACACCGCCGGGTGCCAACAGCCGCAGTGGACGGCCGATCCCGCGACCGTCATCCGGCGGTATTCGGATCGCGGCGCCGGCGAATTGGGAGGTCTCGCCGGACCAGAGGGCGCGGCAGAGGTCGACCGTGTCGGCGAGCCGCGCCCCCGCGTGGCGGAACCGCACGCCGTGGAACCCCTCAACGACCTGCGGTCCCGACGTCCCGAGCCCGAGTTCAAACCGTCCCCCGGAGATCTCGGCGATCCCGGCCGCGGTCTGGGCGATCAGGGCGGGGGTACGCGAGAACACCGGCAGGATTCCCGACGCGAGCGTCACACGCCGCGTCCGTGCGGCGAGGTATCCCAGCAGGCTGGGCGCGTCATAGCCCCACGCCTCAGGGACCCACACCATGTCGAGCCCGGCATCCTCCAGTGCCGCAATCCGCTCGAGCTGCGGACGCGGTGGGCTCCGGTAGTCGATCACCAGCGCCAGGCGCATCAGGCCGCTCCGATCCGCCGCAGCCGGTCATGTGCGCCGCGACACACCGCTAGCGCACCAGGCCCGGCATGTACTCGGCCGGATACCGGTCGCCCGACGCCGCACCGCGTGGCGCGATCACATCGAGTTCACGGAGATCGGCCGGCGACAGGGTGACCGCCGCGGCACCCGCGCTGTCGGTCACGTGGGCGGGGCCGCGGGCACCGACCAAGGGGACGACGTCGTCGCCTTGTGCCAACAGCCACGCGAGCGCCAACTGGGCCAGGGTGAGCCCACGAACTCCGGCGAATGCCGCGAGGCGATCGACGATCGCAAAGTTGCGGGCAAGGTTGTCGTCGCGAAAGCGGGGCACCTCGCGGCGCCAGTCGCGCTCGCCCAAGTCCTCGGGACGCCGGATCCGGCCGCCGAGCAGTCCGCGTGAGAGCGGGCTGTAGGCAACGAAGCCGATGCCGAGGGTGCGAATGGTCGGGAGGATCTCGTCCTCGACATCGCGGGTCAGCAGGGACCACTCGCTCTGGAGGACGGTCACCGGATGGACGGCATGCGCGCGGAGGATCGTGTCGGCGCTCGCCTCGGACAGGCCCAGGTAGCGCACGTGCCCCTGCTCGACAGCGCGCGACATCGGGCCCCAGGTCTCCTCGATGGGACGGTCGACCGGGACCCGGTGCAGGTACCAAACGTCGACGTGGTCGACCCCGAGGCGCGACAAGCTTCCGGCAAGCGACGCGTCGATCACCTGCGTCCAGGACCGGTCGGCGGCAGGCGCGTACTGGCGGAAGTTGAACTTGGTCGCGAGCAGAATCTCGTTGCGGACACCGGCGATCGCCCGGCCCACAAGCCGCTCGTTCTCGCCGGACCCGTAGACCTCGGCGGTGTCGATGTGGGTGATGCCCGCCCGACGTACCGCGTCGAGGGTCGCAACGGCGTCACGCTCGGCAACCTCACCGTAGACACCGGTGAGGGCCATCGCCCCAAATGCGATCTCCGACGACAATGGGCCGGACATCCCGAGTTTCCGCTGCTGCATCACGCGCTCCGGTCGGTCGGCTGTGCGCACGCTACGCCCTGGCGGGAATCTTGACAGGCGCCCGTCCCCAACGTCCCCGATGATCGGGCCCGTGTCCGGCGGTCACGGCCGCGGTCACCGCCACGGCTAGTATCTGGACACGCGCGCGCCAACCTCCGGACCCGGGGCGTCAATGATCACGCTTTTGCAGTTGCGAAAGTGCCCGTGGGCGGCAGCCGTCCGCCAGACCCTCGCCAACGTCGAACAGGACTACGGCGTCGTTCAGGTCCCGTACGACCGAGCGCTCCGTGACGAGGTCGTAGCACTCACGGGCCAGGACAAGACGCCGGTCCTCATCGATGGCGCGATGGTCCTGTGGGGGTCGCGTGAGATCGTCGCGTACCTGTACGACACCTACGGCGACCGGCGCCAGCACGAGCGGGCGCAGGAGATCCGCGATGAAATCCGCGATTCTGCGGCAACACACTGACATCGGAGACCAAAGCGATGCCTGAGCGATACGCCAAAGTGGATCCCGCGACTCTTCAAGAACGGGAGCGCAAGGGCGGCGGAGCCGCATCCCGCGACCTTGGGGGCGCGCTTGGTGCCGAGAACATCACCGCACGGGTCTGGCGCTTCGGACCGGGGCACGAGATGGCCTACCACCGCCACAGGGCCCAGGAAGAGTTCTACCACCTGGTCAGCGGCGGTCCGCAGGAGGTCCTGGTCGAGGGCGAGGTCGTGGTCCTCAACGACGGCGAATGGCTTCGCCTGCCCAAGGGCACCCGGCGCAAGATCCAGAACACCACGGACCGTGAGGCCACCTGGCTGACGATCGGCGCACCTCCCGGCGACGGCATCATGGACGGGGTCCGGATCGACATCGCCACCGGCGAGGAGATCCCCAGGTAGGAGTCCGGGACCGGCGCGGCGGCGGGGCTCAGCTGTCGTCGTCGGCCTCGGCCGGTACCAGGCCGAACGTCGACTGGACGCGCGCGACCATCCGCTGGAACTCGCCCGCGTTGCGCAGGGCGTAGTCGCCGGCGTTGTTGTTGAACACGACCACAACGTCCTCGGCGCGGAGACTCATCTGCCGAACGGGAGCGATCAGGTCCTCGAGTTCACGCTCGTCATAGTGGTAGTTGAACCGCTCGGCGACGGTCGCCGACCCGTGCCACGTATCGGCGTTGCGGCCGTGCAGTCGCAGGTATGCGAGCTCCGGGCAGGTGACCTCGACGAGCGGCGGCATCGTCGACGGCAGATCGGTGCGTGGCGCGTCGACACACACGTAGGCGGCGTCACGGTCGGCCAGCATCGCCATCGTGACGGGAAGGGCGGCCCCCGTCACCCAGGAGCGATGGCGGAATTCCACGGCCACCCGGACCGGCGCGATCCGGCGGATGATCCTGCCCACCTCAATCAGCTGGGCGTCACCGTAGGCGACCGACGGCGGCAGCTGGAGCAGAATCGCCTCGAGCTTGTCCCCCATCGGACCGAGCGACTCCAGTAGCGTGTCGATCGCCGCGTCACGAAGCTCTCGCGACGGCCGCACAATGTGCCCGCGCGAATCCGACGCGAACGGCAAGGTCCGCAGTGGTCCCGGGAGCCGCGACGGATCGCTCCGGTGGCCGGAGATGACCTGGTGTGCCTTGATCACGAAGCGGAAGCCGTCCGGGGTCCGCGCGGTCCAGTTCTCGACAGTGCGCAGCGAGGGCAGCGCGTAGAAGGTCGCGTTGACCTCGACCAACGGAAAGTGGTCGGCGTAGTACCGCAGGCGACCGGCGGCGTCGTTCCTGACCTCCGCCGGATACCAGCCGGCCTTGATGAACTCGGGGTCGGTCCAGCTCGCGGTGCCAACAAATACGGCCATCAGCGCATCCCGGCGACGGACGGTCGCGGGCGGGCCCGGGGTATCGCGACGGCGCGGCGCATATTGTCCGCGAGCTTACCGCCCCGCGGTCTAGTGGCCCGGCCCGCGCTCGGCGTCGATGATCAGGGCGCCGGGATCCCGCGCGACGATCCGCTCGAGTGCGGCGACCACGTCGGGGCAAAACTGGGTGCCGGCAAGTGACACGATTTCCCGGATGGCGTCGCGGAAGGGGATCGCGATGCGGTACGGCCGGTCGTTGATCATGCAGTCCAGCGCGTTGGCGACGCTGATGATCCGGCTCTCGAGCGGAATCTGTGCGGCCGCCAACCCGGTCGGGTAGCCCTCCCCGTCGATGCGCTCGTGATGGAAGCGGACATAGGTCCGGACGTCGCCGAGATTGGCACCGGAGAGCATCCGGTAGCCGATATCCGGATGCTGGCGCATCTCCTCCCACTCGGCGTCGGTGAGCGGACCAGGACGGCTGATCAGCTCATCGGTGACGCCGATCTTCCCCACGTCATGCAGGAGTCCGGCGAGGCGGACCTCCTCGATCCGGTCCACCGGCAGGGCCAACTCCTGGGCAAGCAGCGCACCGACGTGCGCAACGTTCTGGGAATGCCCGTGCGTGGTCGGATGGCGCTCATCGACCGCCGCCGCGATGCCGATGATCGTCTCCAGCAGCGACTCGTTGGCCTGTTGGGCCCGAAGATCTTGGTCGTCGATCATCGCCGCGACTTCGCGGTCGAACAGGAACGTGCGATTGCCCGCATGGCGTCGGGCGAGACCGAGCGCCGCGCGCGCAAACCGCGCCAGCTGATCGGACTTGGCGGCCTGTTCGGGAAAGCTCGCGACGCCTGCCGACAGGCCCACGCCCTCGGGCAGCAGGCCGGCGGTGCGGCAGTCGTTTCGGATCCGCTCGGCGATCCGGAAGGCATCGAGGCCGCCAGAGGCCGGCAGGATGATCGCCAGTTCGTCATCGGCGATGCGGCATCCGACGTCAGTCGCCCGCAGACCGCCGACGATGTCGTCGACTAGAGCCGCCAGGAACGTGTTCGTGGCCTCGTCGCCGACATCCCTGCGCAAGTCCATGAGACCCTCGACGCCGAGCACGACGAGCGACAAGGACTCCTGGCTGCGGATCGCGCGGTGGGTTTCCTGGTCGAGACGCGTCACGAAATACCGCTCGTTGAACAGGCGCGTCACGGGGTCGACCGTCGCAAGCGCCGCGATACGACCACGCATCGCCGCGGCGCCGAGCGTCGCGGTGGCGTGGTCAATCAGACTTTGGAGGGCCTCGAGATCGTCGGTGTCGAGTCCGCTCTGGCGGTCGGTGAGCACCGCGAGGATCGCGGTGCGTTCGGGGTCGCTGCGGACCACCACCAACCCGACACCGCGAGCGCCGCCGTCGCGCAACGGCGAGTCCGTCGGGAGCGCGCCGGCCCACGGGCGCCCCTCGGCGCACAACCGCACGAGGTCCCGGGCGACAAGTCCCGCCAGTGTCTGCTCGGCGACCGGGTCGAGCCCGGTACCGGCGATGATTCTGGCCTGGTCCGCGACGCCGGACACCAGCACGGCGCCCATCCCACCCGCCAGCGTGCAGCTGACGTCCAACAGGCGCCCCAGGCCGCGGTCGGCGATATCGATTTCGCGCAGGACGCGGACCGCCTTCGCCAAACGCCGGGCGCGGGCACGCTGCCCGACGGCCCGCCGCCCGAACCGCTCGGTGGCCAGGCCCTGGGCCAGATGGGCCGCAATCACGATCACCGAGGCATCGGGTTCGGGGTCGATCTGTTCGCCCCACAGACGCAGCGCGCCCAGCTGCGTTCCGGACGCCACGAGGGTGGTCACCTGGGACGGCATGCCGGGTGTCGGTGCTCCGACCCGGGCGCCGAGTTCGGGCGCGCCGGCATCGTTGAGGCGCACCACCTCGCCGCCGTCGGCGTCCGCGATCTCGCAGGCGACCTCAAGCGCGATCGCGCACAGCCGCGCGCCTTCGCGCTCGTTGGCCATGCGCCCGACCGCGTGCGCCAAGCGCACGGTCGTCACGTCGTCTTGATGTTGCCGGGTCCCGCTGATGATCAGGCCTCCCAGCCGTCAGTGCGTGCGCATATCCATCGGCAGGAGCCTGCAGGGACTCAAGAACTCCGCCAACGACCGACGGCACCCCGCCCGGGGCGCCGTCGGTCGTTGGCGAATCAGACGGGAAGCGCCGGCATACCGGACAGTTCGGCCGTCGCCCGGTCCAGCTCGGCCTCGGTGAACGGCGACTCGACCATCTCCCCGTGCAGGTATTGCTGGTACGCGGCCATGTCGAAGTTGCCGTGACCGCAGAGGTTGAACAGGATCGTCTTGGCGACGCCTTCCTCCCGCGCGCGCTCGACCTCATCGACGACGGCGCGGATCGCGTGCGAGGCCTCGGGAGCCGGGATGATTCCCTCGCTCCGCCCGAAGGTGACCGCCTCCTTGAAGCACTCGAGCTGGCCGTAGGCCCGCGCTTCGACGAGGCCCGTGTGCACAAGATGCGAGACCAGCGGTGCCATTCCGTGGTACCGCAGACCGCCGGAGTGGATCGAGGGCGGCATGAACGAGTGCCCGAGCGAGTGCATCGGCAGCAGCGGCGTCATGCCGGCGGTGTCGCCGAAGTCGTACCCGTAGACCCCACGCGTCAGGCTCGGGCAGGATGCGGGCTCCGCAGCGACCACCTTGATGTCCGCTCCGGCGAACTTCTCGGCCAGGAACGGGAAGGCGAGGCCGGCGAAGTTCGAGCCCCCGCCCGTGCAGCCGATGACGATGTCGGGCTGGGCCCCGGCCATCTTCATCTGGTCGATGGCCTCCTGGCCCACTACGGTCTGGTGCAGCAGGACGTGGTTGAGGACGCTCCCGAGTGCGTAGTTGGTGTCCTCCCGGGTCGCGGCGTCTTCGACGGCCTCGGAGATCGCGATCCCGAGGCTGCCGGTCGAGTCGGGGTGCTCGGCCAGAATCGAGCGTCCGGCGTTGGTCTCCGTGGATGGGCTGGCAACACACTCTCCACCCCACGTCTCGATCATCACGCGCCGGTACGGCTTGGAGTCGTAGCTCACCCGCACCATGTAGACCTTGCACTCGAGTCCGAACATCTGGCATGCCAGCGCAAGCGACGAGCCCCACTGGCCGGCGCCGGTCTCGGTCGCCAGTCGGCGGATGCCCGCCTTCGCGTTGTAGTACGCCTGGGGGACCGACGTGTTGGGCTTGTGGGATCCGGCGGGGCTGATGCCCTCATACTTGTAGAAGATCTTGCAGTCGGTCCCGAGCGCGCGCTCGAAGTTGAGCGCACGGAACAGGGGCGTCGGGCGCCAGAGCGCGTACACCTCGCGGACGGGGTCCGGGATGGCGATCCAGCGCTCCTGGCTGACCTCCTGCAGGATGAGCTCCATCGGGAAGATCGGCGTCATCATGTCGGGCTGCAGCGGGCTGCCGTCGGGCGCGAGCGGCGGCGGCATCGGCGTCGGCAGGTCCGCGGCGATGTTGTACCACTGCTGCGGGATCTGGTCCTCACTGAGCTGGTAGCGGTGCTGCGGCATGCGGTCCCCCCGGACGGTCGGAAAACTCCGCAGAAGTCTATCGCCGCCGGGGCGCCGGCCAGCGGCGCCGGCGGGGCTCAGTCGTCGATTCCGCGCAGCTCGCGGTCAAGCCGGGCAAGCTCGTCCGGGGTGGCGTCGATGCCGGCGGCAGCCGGCGCACGGCGCCGGCGGATCCAGAGACGCACAAGGAACGGGACGGCGATGAGTCCCGCCAGGATCAGCCCGGCCGGAACGAGCCACACGATCAGGTCGAATCCGGACTTCGGTGGCGTCGCGAGGATGTCGCGACCGAATTGCTGAACCAGCGACTGCTCGATCCGGCCGTCGCTCCAGCCTGCCGCCTCCTTGGCCTCGATATAGGCCTTGATCCGCAGCGCCGACGGAGCGTTGGAGACGTTCAACGGAACTTCGCAGGTCGGGCACTTGAGCTGTTGCTCGAGCGACAGCGTGTCGCCGAGCGCGAGGCCCGGCGCGGCCACGACGATGAGCACCAACGCCGCGAGCACTGCGGCCAAGGTCCGGCGCATCAGCGCTTCCCGGCCGCTTCGGCAACAACGGTGTCGAGCACCGACGCGAACTTCTGGACGTTGGCGCCCGATCCGGAGTCCGTCAGTTGGCCGCGGAGCGTGGCGACGATCCGACCCTGGGCGTCGATGATGAACGTGTCGGGCACCCCGGTCGTGCCGTACGGGCCCTCGATGTTGCCCTCGCCGTCGCGGACCGTCGGGAACGTGAGCCCGTACGTCTTATGGAAGGCCAGTGCGTCGCCGGTGAGGTCTTTCACGTCGGCGCCGAGCACGATCACGCCTCTGCCCCGGTAATGGTTCCAGATCGATTGCAGGATCGGCGCCTCGCTGGTGCACGGCACGCACCACGATGCCCAGATGTTGAGCACGATCGGATGGCCACGGAGCTGGGACAGCGAGACCTGTTGACCCGCGGTGGGCAGCCCGGGCGCCGACGTGAGCACGGGCAGCGTGAAGGCCGGGGCCTGGACGCGCTGCCCCTTGGCGATCGCCGAATCGATCGAGTTGGTGACGTTGCGGTGCAGCAGCCCCACCGTGAGCAGGACGCCGACGCCGACAATTACGAGTGCGACGATCCCGGCGACGACGATTTGGCGCCGATCCCAGCCACGTCGCGAGGGGGGCGTCGGTGCGGGGTCCGCGGGGGTCACAGGCTACAGCGTAGCGTCATGGCCACCGGACGGACGTCCCCGGCGGCGCGTGGAGACCACGGCGGGCTAAGCGCGCCCAAGCAGCTCCGCAGCGGTCGTCGTCGGATCGTTGACCCGCATCAGCGCCTCGCCGACGAGAATGGCATCGACTCCGGCTTGCTCGAGCGCGGCCACGTCCGCCCGCGTCGTGATGCCCGACTCGGCGACCACCGTGACGCCAGCGGGAATCTGCGGACGCAGGCGCAGGCTCGTCGCGAGATCGACGTCAAGGCTGTGCAGGTTGCGGTTGTTGATGCCAATGATCGGCGCGCCGACGGCGAGTGCCGTCGCCAGCTCGTGGGCATCGTGCACCTCGACCAGCACGTCGAGCCCGAGTGCGCCAGCCTCGCCGATCAGGCTCGCGAGGCCGCGGGCCTCGGTGAAGGCCGCAACGATCAGCAGCGCGGCGCTCGCGCCCGCCAGGCGGGCCTCCACGAGTTGGTACGGCTCGACGATGAAATCCTTTCGCAACAGCGGCGTGCGGACCGTGGCATGCGCCTCGCGCAGATCCTCCAGGCTTCCGCCGAACCACTTGGGCTCGGTCAGGACCGAAATCGCACTGGCGCCCGCCGCCGCATAGGCGGTGACGATCGGTGCCACGCGGGCGTCCGCCTGAATCGCACCCTTCGACGGGCTGGCGCGCTTCATCTCCGCGATCAAGCTCATGCCCGGCGCCGACAGCCCCCGGGCGAATGACCCAACCGCGGGGGCATCGGCGAGTTGCTCGCGCAACTGCGCCTCCGACACCTGCGCGCGGCGCGCGTCCACCAAGCCGCGGGTGTTGACGACGACGGTCTCGAGGAACGTGGGCAGCGGGATCCCTCGCGCGCTCAGGCGACCGTACGCGGCGCAAGCCGCTGCGTGGCCGCGCAAAACGCCGCCAGACGGTCTACGGCAGCCCCCGTCCGGATGCTCTCGGCGGCCATCCCAACGCCCTCGGAAAGCGTGGCGACGGCACCCGAGATCCAGATGGCGGCGGCGGCGTTGATGACGATGACGTCGTGCGCGGGTCCGTCGGCGCCCCCGAGCACGTCGCGGATCCGGCGCGCATTGTCCGCGGGCTCGCCGCCGGCCAGTAGGTCCACGCCGGCTGGGTGGAAGCCGAATTCGCCGGGATCGATCTCGAAGTAGCGCACGCGTCCGTGGTCGACCTCATAGACGTCCGACATCGTCGACGCCGACAGCTCGTCCATCCCGTCCCGCCCACGGACGACCAGCGCGCGGTCGGCTCCCAACAGCGCCAGCGCCTCAGCAATGCGCTCCATCGCGGAGCGATCGGCGACACCGACAACCTGGTGCGTCGCGCCAGCGGGGTTGGCGAGCGGTCCAAGCAGGTTGAACACCGTCCGCACCTGCAACTCCCGCCGGACGGGAACGACGTGCGCGAAGGCGGGATGGTGCGCCGGAGCGAACATGAAGCCGACGCCCGCCTCGGCCAGGCAGAGGGCCACCGCGTCCGGGTCGAGATCGATCCGCGCCCCGAGCGCCTCGAGCACGTCGGCGCTGCCGCTGCGCGACGTGCTCGACCGGTTCCCGTGCTTGGCGACCGCGACACCCGCACCGGCGGCAACGAACGCGGCGGCGGTCGAGATGTTGAATGTCGAGATGCCGCCCCCGGTGCCGCACGTATCGACGAACGGCCCGGGAGGCGTCGTCACCGGGATCAGGTGCGCGCGCAGGACCTCGACGAGGCCGGCCAGCTCCTCGGCCGTCTCGCCCTTGGCCCGCAGGGCGATCAGAAACCCGGCCGCCTGAATCTCGCCTGCTTCCCCGGACATCACCAGGTCCAGCGCCTCGGCGGCGCCGGCGCGCCCGAGGTCCTCGCCGTCCAGGAGGCGATCAATGGCCCGAGCGATGAGCGGCGACGGCATTAGGCCTCGAGGCGGAGGAAATTGCCCAGCAGGAACTTGCCGCGGTCGGTCAGGATCGATTCCGGGTGGAACTGGACGCCCTCGACCGGCACGTCGCGGTGACGCACGCCCATCACCACGTCGCCGTCGCACCAGGCCGTCAACTCAAGGCCCGGGGCCAGGTCCGGTGCGACGACCAGCGAGTGGTAGCGGGTGGCCACCATCGGATCCTCAATCCCCGCGAACACGGTACGTCCGTCGTGGTGGACCCGGCTGGTCTTCCCGTGCACTGGCTCGGCGCCGCGGATGACCTCGGCGCCGAAGGCGGCGCCGATCGCCTGATGCCCCAGACACACGCCGAACACCGGCACCTTCCCGGCGAAATGACGGATGGCCTCGACCGAGATCCCGGCTTCGCGCGGGGTCTTGGGGCCCGGCGAAATCACGAGGTGGGTCGGTCCCAGCGCCGCGATCCCGTCCAGATCGATGGCATCGTTGCGGTGGACGGCAACCTCGGCGCCGAGCTCGCCAAAGTACTGCATGAGGTTGTAGGTGAAACTGTCGTAGTTGTCGATGATCACGACGCGGGGCATCCGGGTCACCACCCCTGCTGGGTTGCCGCGATTTCGATCGCGCGAAACAGCGCCGCAGCCTTGTTCTGGGTCTCCTGAAACTCAAGCTCGGCCACGGAATCAGCCACGATTCCGGCCCCGGCCTGGACGTGCACGCGACCCTTGGCGCAGACGATCGTGCGGATCGTGATCGCCGTGTCGAGATCGCCTGTGTAGCTCAGGTATCCCACCGCGCCACCGTACGGCCCGCGCTTGGTCGTCTCAAGCTCATCGATGATCTGCATCGCGCGGACCTTGGGTGCCCCCGACAGGGTGCCCGCCGGGAACGTCGCTCGCAGGGCGTCGCACGCCCGCCGGCCGATCGCCAGTTCGCCAACGACACTGCTTTCGATGTGCATGACGTGGCTGTAGCGATGCACGCCCATGAGCTCTTCGACCCGCACGCTGCCGACCTGGCTGACGCGCCCGATGTCGTTGCGCCCCAAGTCGACGAGCATCACGTGCTCCGCACGCTCCTTGGGATCCTCAAGCAGGTCCTCGGCGAACTGGCGATCCTGCTCGTCGGTTGCGCCCCGGGGCCGTGTACCGGCGATCGGGCGGGTCTGAACCGTCCGTCCCTCGACCTTGACCAACGTCTCCGGAGAGGATCCGACCAGCGCGTACCCATCGAATTCCAGGAAGAACATGTATGGCGACGGGTTGACCGCCCGCAGGCCGCGGTAGATCGCGAAGGGGTCGAGATCCACCTCCGCCGAAAACCGCTGGGACGGCACGACCTGGAACGCATCCCCCGCGTAGATGTACTCGCGGCAGCGCTCGACGGCGGCGTGAAATGCCTCGGGAGTCGTGTTGCTCACGACCTCGCCCAGATGCGGGGCCACGGGGCCCCGCGACGGCGCCGGCAGCGGCCCGGTGAGGGCCGCCTTGAGTTCCGCAATCGTGGCCAGTGATGTGCGGTAGGCCGGCTCGGGGTCGCTCGAGGGCGAAAGCGCACAGGGCACGCTCACCGACAGGGTGTGCTGGAGATGGTCGAACACCACGACCGGTCCGGTGATCATCACCATCAGCTCGGGCAGGCCGAGGTCGTCCTCCGGCACCGCGCCGATCTGCTCCACCTGACGGACGAGGTCGTAAGAGAAGTATCCGACCGCACCGCCCGCGAACGGCGATGCCGGACCGGCGGCCGGCAGCATGCCGACCGCCTCGACGACGTCTTGAACGGCAGCGAACGGATCGGTGGACTCGAGGGCGGTCACCGTCCCGTCGGCCGCCGTGTGGACGAGACGAGAGCCGTGGCCGCGCAGGATGGCTTGCGGACGCACACCGATCATCGAGTAGCGCCCCTGACGGCCGTGTTCGGCAGATTCCAGGAGAAACGCGGGGCCCCCGTCACGAAGTTTCAGGAATGCTGCGACCGGTGTCTCGCAGTCGGCGATCCAGGTATGGGTGACCGCGACCTGGCCACCGTGCCCCGACAGTTCGCGGACATCGTCCAGGCTCGGCGTGACCGACAGCTCCGACGCCGGCGGCAGCACCCGCATCTGCAGATCGGTCATGACGCCGGTGTGACCGGCGTCTGACGCCGGGCGAGCTCGGCGGCGACCTCGTCCGGTGTCACGCCGGCGGCCTGCCACAGGACCGTGAGGTGGTACAGCAGGTCCGCGCTCTCATAGATCACCTGGCCGCGCTCATTGCCCTTGGCGGCCAACACCACCTCCGTGGCCTCCTCCCCGACCTTCTTGCAGACGGTGTCAATGCCACGAGCCAGCAGGCTTGCGGTGTAGGAGTGCTCGGGATCCGCGTCGGCGGCGCGGGCGGCCACGGTCGCCGACAGATCCGCAAGTGCCGCAAACGGCTCCGCTTGGGCGCCCGCCAGACGCGTGAAGAAGCACGTCCGGGCACCCGTGTGGCACGCGGGACCGTCCGGATCCACCAGCACGAGCAGCGCATCCGCGTCACAGTCGGCGATGATGCCACGCACCCGCTGGGTGTTCCCGCTCGTGGCACCCTTGTGCCAGAGCTCTCCGCGCGAACGGCTCCAGAGCCAGGTCTGGCCCTCGGACAGGGTGCGCGCGAGAGCGTCGCGGTTCATGAATGCGACGGTCAGGACCCGGCCGGATGCCGCGTCCTGGATCACGGCCGGGACCAGCCCTTGGGCGTCGAAGGCGACGTCGTCAACGGAGATGGCTGCGGAAGATTCTGAAGGGTTCATTCGCTCGACTTGGTGGTGGTGGCCCGGACCCGCTCGAGGACGTCGACCGCATGGGCGGTGCCGACTCGGGCGGCGCCCGCGGAGATCATCTGGTTGACCTGCATGACACTGTCGATGCTCCCCGAGGCGGCCACCCCGATCGCCTCGGGGAGCGACTCGCGCATGAGCTCGACATCTGCGATCGCGATTGGCGTCCCGGCGCCCCGGGACGTCACGGCGAAATCCGCCCCGGCGTCGGCCACAATCTTGCACGCCATGCGGATGTGTGCGTCGTCGAGCAGCGGGGCATCCACGATGGCTTTGACGATCACGGTCCCGCGTGCGTCATTGGCCGCACGCATTCGGACCGCCCGCACGAACCGTGCCAGCTCGTCACGCGCCAGCACGAAGTCCCCGCGGCGCAGGGCCGCCAGATTCATCGCCACTTCGATCTCGTCGGCGCCGTGGCAGACGGCTCGCTCGCCGAGGGCGATCGTGCGTGTGTGATCACCCGACTGTGGAATCACCGCGCAGGTGCGCACATCGCTGCCGCCCAGGCGTCGGGCGACCATCGCGGTGTATCGCGGAGCGGTCTGGACCGACGCGAGGTGAACGGCGCGCGCGCGACCGCACGCCCGGGCGATCTCGCCGGGGGTGACATCGGGCGCAAGGACCGTCTGATCCAGCGTCTTGGAGAGGTCCGCAGTACGCATTACCGGCGCTCGAAGCCCATGGGTGGCGAGTATATCCGGACCGGCCCGGCCCGCCGGGAACGGCCACTCCGGGGGGCCTAGAAGCCGAGTCGGTTGAGCATCGAGTCGTCTTGGCGCCAGCCGCGGCGGACCTTCACCGTCAGATCCAGGTGAACCGGTGCGCCCCACGCCTCGCTCAGCGTCGCACGGGCAGCGGTGCCGATGTCCCGAATCATCTGTCCGCCCTTGCCGATCACGATCCCCTTCTGCGATTCGTGGTCGACCAGCAACGCCGCCTCGACGTGGATCCGACCGCGATCGGCGCCAAGTTCCTCGATCGACACGGCGAGCGCATGCGGCACCTCGTCGCGCAGCCGCTCGAGGGCGGCCTCTCGGATCAGTTCCGCGGCGCGTTCGTCGCGGGTCTGATCGGTCGACTGGTCGGGCGGGAAGTAGGCGGGGCCCTCGGGCAGCAGCCCGGCAAGCTCCGCACGCAGCGCCGCCAGCCCGTCTTCGGTCAACGCGCTCACCGGATGGACGGCCACGAAGTCCGGTATCAGGTCCGCGACACCCGTAATCGCGCGGGCGATCGCCGCCGGTGCGACGGCATCGGTCTTGTTGACGACCACGATCGTTGGGCGCTGGACGGCACGTACGCGCTCGGCGATAAACCGGTCGCCGCCGCCGATCGCCTCGGCCGCGTTGACCACGAAGATCACCGCGTCGCAATCGGCGAGCGTCTGGTCGACCGTGTGCTGCATCCGCCCGGTCAGGGCGTCTCGCGGTGTCTGGTAGCCGGGAATGTCCTGGAGCACCGCCTGCCAGCCGTCACCATGCACGACCGCCGAGATCCGACGGCGGGTGGTCTGGGGCCGGGGTGACACGGCCGCGACGTGTGCGCCGGCAAGCGCATTCGCCAACGTGGACTTGCCGACGTTCGGCCGCCCGGCAAGCGCAATCAGTCCGGAGCGGTATGAGTCCTGCTTGTCCACGCGGGGGTCTCCGAGGTCTCGTGGGGCGCGTGCGGCGCACGCCGCGTCGCAGCGGGCCATGCCCGCCGGACGGCGGACGCCCCCGCAGGCTAGCGATCGGCGCGGGTTAGCCCCAGATCTGGAAGATGATCACGGTGACGCAGGTCCCAATGACCGCCCCCGCGATGACCTCGAGCGCCGAATGGATGCCTGCCTCCACGCGGGACTGGGCCACCAGCAGGGCCATCAGGAAGGCGAGCATCGACACCAGCCCGGAATGGGCGTACGGATCGGCGACGATCGTGATCGCGGTCCAACCGGCGAAGGCGGCGGCGGCATGCCCCGAGGGCAGCCCGCCACGCAACAGCGCCGCGTGGCCCGTTGCGGCCTTGATCACGAGCACGATCACCGTCGTCAGCAGCAGCGCGCAGGCGGCAAGCAGCACCGGCGTGCCGTGGAGGGTGTTGTTGAGCTCGTGATGCGGGTCGGCGATGTGCGGATAGAAGACCAGGTACGCGGTCGCCACGGCGTTGACCGCGGCGATCAATACGGCACCGGCCGCCACATCCTTGGCGACCCTGATCAACGGGTGATAATCGGTGACGATCGCGTCGACGGCGGCCTCGAGCGCGGTGTTGAACATCTCCGCAATGAGCACCAGGCTCACCGCGGCGATCACCGCCACGAACTCGAGCCGGGACAAGTCAAGGACGAGCCCCGCCACGAGGACGACGACGGTCGCCGCAATGTGCAACTGCATGTTCCGCTGCGTGCGGACGACATACACGATGCCGTTGAAGGCCCACGTAAACGACCAGCGCAGTGACCCTTGGGGCGGCAGCCCGCTCCCGTCGGATCCGGACGGCTCGGGTGGCGGGCTCACGATCAACGACCCCCGGGGTAGCGCTCGACGAGGTCGTCTTGGAGGGCGAGCATCTCGCCGGAATCGACCTCATGGTCGTACCCCACGAGGTGCAGCATCCCGTGGACCGTCAGCGTCTCAAGGGGATCCGATGCCGCCTCGGGGCAAATGACGATGTCGCCCAGTTCCGGCTCCGGACCGTCGTCCGGCCATCCGCCGAGGACGTCGGGGCCGTCAACGGGAAACGAGAGCACGTCGGTCGCCTCCGGCTTGGCACGATGGGTCCCGTTGATGGCGGCCATCTGTTCGGGCCCCACGACCATCAGGCCGACGCTTGCCCGATCGATGCCGAGTTCGGCGCAGACGTACCGAACCACGTCGCCGAGGCGGTCCGCGACCTCGTCGGGCGCCTGCACAGCGATATCGATCACGCGAGACCCGGGGCGTCGTCGGCAAGGGCGTAGGCGTCGACGATCCGTTGCACAAGACGGTGACGGACGACGTCATGGCGATCGAACGTCACGAACGCGATGTCCGGCGTGGCATCGAGGATCCCGCGGACGCCGATCAGTCCGGAACCGCGGTCACGCGGAAGATCCACCTGGGTGATGTCGCCCGTGACCACCATCGTCGACCCGAACCCGAGCCGCGTCAGGAACATCCGCATCTGCTCGGGCGTCGTGTTCTGGGCCTCGTCGAGGATGATGAAGCTGTCGTTAAGCGTCCGCCCGCGCATGAACGCCAATGGCGCGATCTCGATCTGCCCACGTGCCACCAGCGTCTCGACACGTTCCGCGTCGAGCATGTCGTGCAGCGCGTCGAACAGCGGCCGCAGATACGGGTCGACCTTCGCCGCAAGATCCCCGGGCAGGAATCCGAGCCGTTCGCCCGCCTCGACCGCCGGACGCGTCAGGATGATTCGGCCGACCTCGCGCCGCGACAGCGCGGCGACCGCCAGTGCCACGGCCAGGTAGGTCTTCCCCGTGCCGGCCGGTCCGATGCCGAACGTGATCGTGTGCTTGCGGATCGCGTCCACGTAGCGCTTCTGGCCGGGCGTCCGAGCCGTGATCGTGCGCTGCCGGTGCCGCCAGACGACGTCGTCGAGCATGCCGTCGACCGGCGCCCTGACCGCCGCGGCGTTCGCAAGTGCCGCGACAGTCCCGGCATCGACCGGAATGCCGCGCTGGACCATGCCCGACAACCCGTCGATGACCTCCACCGCGGCCTCGACCGAGCCCTCATCGCCATTGAGCATGATGCGGTTCCCGCGCAGCGAAATGCGCAGCTCCAGACGCTCCTCGAGTTCCTTGAGCACCCGGTCCTGCTCGCCGGCAAGCTCGACCGCCACCGGATCAGCGACTTCGATCGTGCGCTGCGACACCCGAACCCCCTACATCGCGTCCGACAGGAGCGTCCCGCCCAGCACGTGCCAATGCAAATGAAACACCGACTGTCGGCTGTCGGGACCGTGATTGGTGACGACGCGGTAGCCCGTCGGACCGAGGCCCTCGAGCTCGGCGACCTCCGCCAGGAACACCGGCATGCGGGCCCGCACGGCCTCGGGGAGGTCCGCCGCTGCCGCCAGCGACGCCACGTGCCGACGGGGAATCACCACGATGTGGACGGGCGCTTTCGGGGCGATGTCGCGGAACGCGAGGAACTCCGGGTCGTCGGCCACGATCTGCGCCGGGATCTCCCCCGCCGCGATGCCGCAGAAGATGCACTCCGTCATCAATCGTCCTCCCGATCGTCGGCCCCGCCACGCGGCCCCTGGTCAAGGTATCCGGTCGCCTCCAGCGCGATGCCGGCGGCCACGATCACCGCCGTCTCCGCCCGCAACGTCGCCCGCCCAAGGTGGCAAACCGTCGCGCCGGCGTCGCGCGCAACCGCGCGCTCGGTGTCATTAAGGCCCGTATCGGGGCCAACGACGACCGCTAAGCGTTCCACCGCACGAGCCCCCGCGAGGGCTCGGCCGAACGGAACCTGACCCTGCGGGTCGAGCACGAACCACTCTCCGCCGGAAAGCTCCGCCACCACGTCGGGGAACGTCCAGATCCCCTCGATGACCGGCACGGTCCCCTGCCCGGACTGGCGCGTCGCGGCCACCGCGACGCGCACCAGGCGTTCGCGGCGCCGCTGCCAGCCGTCGGTATCCGGTACGCGTCGGGAACGCGCGCCGGCGTAGATCACCACGCGCGGAACCCCCATCTCGGTGCACTTCTCGACGATGACATCAAGACGGCCCCACTCGCACAGCCCGACGAAAATCGTCACCGAGGCGGGGTCCGGACCGCGCACCGGCGCGTCCCCGACCTCTACGATCGCCTCCGGTCCGGCGGCGAGCACGACGGCCGGCCACACCTCGCCCGAGGGCGCGATCACCTCGACGACATCCCCAACCGCGCGCCGCACAACGCGGACCAGGTGGCGGGCGTCCGCGGGCGGCAGTGTGATCCGCGCGCCGGCGGTGGGCGCAGCGGGAATCCGGTAGCGGAACGTATGGCTCACCGGCGCTCCAGGAGCACGGTGCCCCACTCGCGGCCGATGCGCGTATCGATCACCTCGAGCCCGACCGTCGCCCAATGGGCGCATACGGAGTCGACCTCGAACGGGCGCAGGCCGCTCAGGATGGCCGCGCGCAGCGGGAGGCCGACGACGCGCTCTGCGAGCGGCTCCACGACGTTCGCGGTGAGATTGGCGAGCACCACGTCGACCTCCGGCAGGGGTGCGACGAGCGCGTTGCGGCACGCGACCGTCAGGGCCACACCGTTGGCCGACGCGTTGGCGATGGTCGCCGCGATGGCCACGGGGTCCAGATCCCACGCCCACACCGGGCAGTGGCCGATCTTGGCGGCCGCGATGGCGAGAACCCCCGAGCCGCAGCCGATGTCGATCAGCCGACCCGGTGCGAGCCCGGCCAGCAGCTCCAAGCACCCACGGGTGGTGTCGTGCTGCCCGGTGCCGAACGCCATCGCGGGATCGATGACCACGTCGATCGCATCACCAGCTGCGGGGTGCCACGGAGGACGGACCCGGATGCGCCCATCAATCTCGACCGGCTGATGGAACTCACGCATCGCCGTCTGCCAGCCCGGATCTTCGGCGGTGCGGGTCACCCCCGTCCCACCCAGGGGCGCGAGCACGGCGGCGAGCCGCTCGGCGGCCCGATCGGCCCGCGCCGGCGCGACCCAGAACTCGAGACGCACCCGGCCAGCGGCACCGGTCGCCTCGCGGCAGCCCTCGCCGAGCACCACGCACGCGGCCGCGATCGCCATCTCGGCCCGTTCGGCCGGGACGTCGGCCGCCAGCCGGATCAGCTCAGCGGAAGGCGTGACGAAGCCGGTCGAAGAAACCCTCATCCTGGCGATACGCGCGCTCGTCGAGGACACCGGCGAGGGTCGTCACGGCCTGCCGCGCCTCGTCGTTGTCGACACGGGGAATCCGGACGTCCGCAACGATGCGGTGATCGCCGCGACCCCGCCCCTGCAGTGCCGGAAACCCCTTACCGCGCAGCACGATCTGCTCTCCCGCCTGCGTCCCAGCATGCACCTCGATCTCCTCGTCGCCGTGGACGGTCGGGACCGTCGCGGTCGTCCCGGTCATCGCGTCGGTGACCGGGATCTGCAGCCGGCTGACGATGTCGAGACCATCCCGCCAGAAGCGCTCATCCTCGGCGACCAACACCTCGACGTACAGGTCGCCGGGGCGTGCGCCGCGGAGCCCGGCATGCCCCTCGCCGGTCATCCGGATTTGCTGGGCGCTGGCAATGCCGGCGGGGATGTTGACGGTCACCTTCCGGTGTGTGCGGACACGGCCGTCGCCGTGGCACGTCTCGCAGGTCGCCCGCGGAATGCTGCCGCTGCCGTTGCAGGCCGGGCAGATCTGGGCGCGCACAAACTGACCGAATGGGCCGCGACTGACCTGGCGGACCTGCCCCTGCCCGGCGCACGTGACGCACGGGTCGATCTCTGTGCCGGCGGGGTAACCGAGCCCGTCGCAGGTCGCGCACGCGGCAACACCGTCGAACTCGAGCTCCCGCTCGACCCCGAGCGCCGACTCGGCGAAGGCGATCTGCACCCGGATGGCCAGGTCCTCGCCCTGGCCGGCGGGCGCACCGCGCCCGAACACGTCCCCGCCAAACACCGCGTCGAACAGATCCTGGAAGGACCCGAAGTCGTTGAAGTTCGGCGCCGCACCGCGCCCGGAGACCCCCTCGTGACCGAACCGGTCGTACGCCTGCCGGCTCTCCGGGTTCGAGAGGACCTCGTACGCCTCGGCCGCTTCCTTGAACTGCGCCTCGGCGTTGGGATCGTCGGGGTTGACGTCCGGGTGCAGTTCGCGCGCCCGGCGCCGGAACGCCCTCTTGATCTCGTCCTCGCCGGCATCCCGTGCGATGCCGAGGACCTCGTAATAGTCACGTTTCTGATCGGTCATACCGCTCCGGGCAGGGTAGCAGCACGCCGGCCGCGGGCGACCTGTGATCGGGCGTCAGTCGTCGTCGCCCTCGTCGTCATCCTCACCGTCTGCGTGGGTCGCCAGGTTGGTTTGGGCCTGCTCAATCAGGGCGTGGGCGTCGTCGAGGCTGGCGGCGGCAAGTAGCAGCCGCGTGAGGCTTCGCGCGTCGCGTGCCACGAGATGGTCGACCGCGCCCTCCTCAACCCAGAACGGCGCAGCATCCGGATCCTGTCGCAGGAGCTCGACGGCTTGGTGGCCGCAGTCGAGGGTGTACGTCGCGATCGCGTACTGGCCCGACGGCGCATCTCCGGACTCCGGCCGCCACGGCAGCAGCGCCGATGAGCGGACCCCGCCCGGCTCGATCACCTCCGACGCGAGCTCGATGTCCCGCCACGTCAGGTCGACCGGGACCCGCAGATCGAACAGCAGGTCTTCGGCCTCGCCGACGCGGTCCGCGGCACTGGCGATGACCGCCGCGACCCAATGGGCCTCGGCGAAGCTCAGTCCGGTGAACAGGTCGGCCTCGTCGAGCATCGGTGCCAGCTGCGCTTCGGGACGCGTCGTGATGCCGACCGCGTACTCCTCCGGGCCAACCGCGCCCGCCTCCACCTTCGCCAGTACCCGCACGGCTGCGTTGGGTTCACCGCGCAGCGGGCGGCGCCACACCTCGAGAATTTCGTAGCGATCGTCTATTCGTAGACCCCTTCCAGATAGCGGGAGAACACCGTCGCGGCTTCCCGCACCGTGGACATTGCCAGGCGGTAGTCCATGCGTGTGGGTCCGAACAGGGTGATTGTGCCCAGATTGCCGCGCGCGATGCCGTAATTGGCTGCGACCATCGACAGTCCCTGGAGCCCGGGCTCGGGCAGCTCGCTGCCGATGTGCAGGTACACCTCGTTCCGCGACATCGCACGGCGCAGCAGTGCCAGCAGTGCATAGCGTTCCTCGAGCTGCTCCATCAGGGCGCCGATCGCCGCCATGTCCTGCTGCGATTCGGCGACGAAGCGTGCGCGGCCGCCGACGAACAGGTGGTCCGAGGTCTCCTCGGCCATCTCGGTCAGCGCCGGGACGAGCGCGTCGAGGAATTCATGCTCACGTGGGGTCAGCGTCGGCTCCGACAGGCGCGCGTCGAGCGTCCGCGCCCCCATCCCGATTCCGGTCAGGCGCTCGTTGAAGATGGCCTTGGCCCATTCGACCAGACCGGGATCGACGGGACGGTCAAACGCAACCATGCGCTTGTTGACGGACCCGGTCGAGGTGATGACCACGATGGTCACCAAGTGTGGCTGCAGCAGCAGCACCTCGACGTGGCGGATCGTGGCGATCCGGGTCGCGGGCGCGGTGACCACCCCGAGCAGCGATGTCAGCTGTGAGATGGCGTCGGCCAGGCGCTGCAGCGCGCCCTCGACCTCGGTCCGTACCTCTCCGAGGTCCACCGCGCTCTCGAGGGCGTCCGACGGGATGATCGCCCCGCCGCCGCGCGGCACGAGCCGGTCGACGTAGTAGCGGTAGCCGTGGTCGGTCGGCACCCGTCCGGCGGACGTGTGTGGATGGCTGAGATAGCCCAGCTCCTCGAGGCGCGCCAATTCGTACCGGACCGTCGAGGGCGCGAAATCGATGCCGTGGGTCCCGGCGACGTGGCTGCTGCCGACCGGCGTGCCGCTGGCGATGAATCGCTCGACCACGGCCCCCAGGATCTGTTCCTGGCGGGGACTGAGTTCGACGGGGCCCGATGCGTCGCGTCCGGACGACGTGGTCATACGAACTCCATCAGCTGGTGCAGTACCGCATTTTGGACGAACCTGCCGCGACGCGTGAGCACGACGCGCGATCCGCTGACCTCGAGCAACCCGCCGTCGGCCAGCCGGGCCAGCGCGTCCGGATGGTCCGGCGGACCCGCCCACACGGTGTCCAGGGGGCGGTCGAGCCGCAGCCCGAGCATCCAGCGCTCCCGCCGCCGCACGGCGTCCTCGAGCGCCTCTTCGGTCCGCCCGGGACGGCCTCGGGACGCCATGTCGCCGAGATAGCCGCCGAGGGCACTGCGATTGCGCCAGCGCACCCCGTCGATCGTGCTGACCGCCCCGACGCCGAGACCGAGATAGTCGCGCGCCTCCCAGTAGGCCAGGCTATGGCGGCATTCATGGCCGGGTCGCGCAAAGTTCGCGGTCTCGTACCAGCGGTATCCGTGCCGCTCGAGCTCGGCCACGATCGTCTCGTAGGCGTCGGCCCCCCAGTCCTCGTCTGGGAGCGGGACGCCCATGCGCTCAAGCGCGGTGTCCGGCTTGATCTCGAGCTCGTACCACGACACGTGATCGACCCCGAGTGCAGCGACTTCCGCGATGTCTGCTGCCAGCTGCGCGGCGGTTTGTCCCGGTACCCCGAACAGCAGGTCGATGCTCACCGACGCGAATCCGGCCTCCTGGGCGCACGCGACCGCGCGACGCACCTGATCCGCGGTCGCACGGCGGTCGAGGACCGCCAACAGTTCCGGCTGGAATGACTGGGCCCCGATCGACACCCGTGTGATGCCCGCGGCCCGATACCGGTCCCAGGCGGCGCGGTCGACCGTCTCGGGATTCGCCTCCATCGACACCTCGGCCCCAGGGGCGAGGTGCGGAGCCACGTCCTCAAGCAGTGTGGCGATGCGGTGCGGGCGCATCAGGGTCGGTGTACCGCCACCCAAGTAGACGGTCTCTAGCGCGCCGAGGCATGCCCGTTCCGCGCCCAGTTCGACGCGCACCGCGTCCAGATAGGCGTCGCGCCGGTCCAGCGCACCGACCTCGACCACGAACCCGCAGTACCCGCATCGCGACGCACAGAACGGCAGGTGCACATAGAGATGGCGGACCATCGCCCCTACTTCTTGGTCCCGTTGCCGTCCGAACTCGATCCGAGCGTAAGGACCGACAGGAAAGCTTCCTGGGGCACCTCGATGCTCCCCACCTGCTTCATGCGCTTCTTGCCTTCCTTCTGACGCTCCAGCAGCTTGCGCTTGCGGCTGATGTCGCCGCCGTAGCACTTGGCCAGCACGTCCTTGCGCCGGGCCTTGATCGTCTCGCGGGCGATGATGCGGCCGCCGATGGCCGCCTGGATCGGGACCTCGAACAGCTGGCGCGGAATCGTTTCGCGGAGCCGTTCGACAAGTGCTTTGCCCCGCCCGTAGGCCAGATCCTTGTGGACGATCATCGACAGCGCGTCGATCGGATCGCCGGCGAGGAGAATGTCCAGCTTGACCAGCGGGCTCTCACGGTACCCCGCGATCTCGTAGTCGAGCGATGCATAACCACGGGTGCGGCTCTTGAGCTGGTCGTAGAAGTCGGTGACGATCTCGGCCAGGGGCAGGTCATAGATGATCTGCTGGCGCTGTTCGATCGGCATCATCGTCACGTACTGACCGCGGCGTTCCTGGCAGAGCTGCATCACCGCACCGACCCCGTCGGTCGGCACGAGGATCGTGCACCGCACGTACGGTTCGCGGATGCTCTCGGTGTTGGTGGGCGGGGGCAGATCCACCGGCGAGCGCACCGACAGTTCCTCGCCGCTGGTCGTCGTGAGGTGGTACTCCACGTTCGGCGTCGTCGCCAGCAGCTCGAGGTCGTACTCCCGCTCAAGGCGCTCACGCACGATGTCCATGTGGAGCAGGCCGAGAAAGCCGCAGCGGAACCCGAACCCGAGCGCCTGCGAGGTCTCAGGCTCCCACTGCAGTGACGCGTCGTTGAGCGAGAGCTTCTCGAGCGCGTCGCGCAGATCCGGATAGTCGTCGGCATCCAGCGGGAACAGCCCGCAGAACACCATCGGCTTGACCTCGCGGTACCCGGCTAGCGCCTCGGCCGCGGGCTTGCGCGCCAGGGTCAGGGTGTCACCGACCTTCAGATCCCCGACCGACTTGAGGCCCGTCACCAGGTATCCGGACTCGCCGGCGGCCAGTCGCCCGGTGGGCAGCATCGTCGGGGTCATGACCCCGACCTCCTCCGTGGCGACCTCGCGTCCGGTCTGCATCGCGACCAGGCGATCGCCCTTGGTGAATTCGCCGTCGATGACGCGGACGAAGGCGACGACGCCCCGGTACTGGTCGTACACAGAGTCGAAGATCAGCGCCCTGACGGGGGCGTCGGGATCACCGCTCGGCGCGGGGATCCGGGCGACGATCGCCTCGAGCACCTCGGCGACGCCCTCGCCAGTCTTGGCCGAAATCCTCAGGACGCTCGCCGGATCGACGCCGATGAGCTCCGCGACGGCGCCACCGTGCAGCTCCGGGTCGGCCGCCGGCAGGTCGATCTTGTTGAGCACGGGGATCAGGTCGAGGTCGCCCTCGATCGCCAGATACGTGTTGGCGAGCGTCTGCGCCTCGATTCCCTGGCTGGCGTCGACGACCAGCAGCGCACCCTCGCATGCGGCCAGGCTCCGCGACACCTCATAGCTGAAGTCGACGTGGCCGGGGGTGTCGATCAGGTTGAGCTGATAGGTCACCCCGTCCGCAGCGGTGTAGAAGACGCGGACGGCTTGGGCCTTGATGGTGATCCCGCGTTCACGCTCGAGGTCCATCGAGTCGAGAATCTGCTCCCGCATGTCCCGATCGGTGACCGCGCCGGTGAGCTGGAGGATGCGGTCCGCCAACGTCGACTTCCCATGGTCGATGTGGGCGATGATGCAGAAGTTACGGATCAGGTCTTGTTGCACTCAGGTCATCGTAGCGCCCGGACCAGGCGCGACAGTTTGTCCAGCTCGGGCACGCCGACGGCCTGTGCGCCTGCGAGGTAGGACAACCCCGCCGCGACGACGGCGAACGACATGCTGACCAGCTGCCCGACCAGGCTTGTTCCGACCGCTTGGCTGACGATGCGGAAGGTCGCCCAGGTGAACACCCCCATCACGATCCCGGCAAACACGCACTTGGCGAACCCGGCCGTGAGGTCCTTGCGCGGCAGGCCGCCGATGCGCCGGCGCAGCACCACGATCAGCACAGTAAACGTGATCAGGCTGACCAGCGACGTCGACAAGGGGATGCCGGGCGCTCCGAACGGCTTGTAGAAGGCGAGGTCCCCGGCCGCGTTGAGCCCAAGGCCCAACAGGGCGACCTTGGTGGCGATCCAGGGCTCCTGGAGGCTGAAGAACGTTCGGATCACCAGCAGGCTCGCCCCATTGAACACGAGCCCGAGCGTGAACGTAAACAGCGCCATCGAGGTCATGTGGGTCGACGCGCCGTTGAAGGCGCCACGCTGGTACACCAGGCGCGTCGCCGGCTCGGCGAGCACCATCAGAAAGATCGACGCCGGGATGAGCATGAAGAAGATTTGCCGCAGCCCGGACGTCACCATCGCCCGCACGCCGGCCATGTCCTTGCGCGAGGCCATTCGCGAAATCGCGGGGAACAGCACCGTCGAGATCGCCACGCTGAACACGCCCTGGGGCAGGATGTATAGGCGGAATGCCTTGTCGATCGAGCTGACGGCGTCAGCGCTGACGAGCCCGGCGAACACGTTGTCGACGGAGGCGTTGATGTTGATCAACCCGAGGCCGAGCGAGACGGGCAGCATCATCCAGAACACGCGGCGGACCTCGGGTACCCCACGGCCGAGTGAGAATCCGAACGGCCCCTTTCCTCGCATGTAGGGCAGCAGCCACAGCAACTGCACGAGCGTGCCCAGCACGATGCCGACCGCGTAGCCGGTCACCCGCTCGTTCGCCGGCAGGATCAGCTCGGAGAGCCCGAGGCAGCCGATGATGACCACGTTCCACAGCACCGGCACGAACCCGGTGACCCCGAACTCGCCGTTCGCCTGAAGCACCGCCGCCAGGATCCCCGTCAGCGCCAACAGCAGGATGATCGGGAACATGATCTGCGACAGCGTGACCGTCTCGGCCTTCAGGGCCGGCGAGAGCCCCAGCGCGAACCAGGGCATGAACACCGGCGCGAGCACGATTGCCAGCAGCGTGACCGCCCCGAGCACCATGACCACCAGCCCGATGACGGCGCCGATCAGCCGCTGGGCCTCCCGCTTGCGCCCCTGCTCGAGCATGTCGGTGTAGATCGGGATCAGCGCGGCCGAGATGGCCGAGTCCGCGACCAGGCTGCGCACGATGTTCGGGACGTTGAACGCGATGACGAAGGCGTTGATGTTGCCCTGCGTCCCGAACATCGCCGCGGCGAGAATCTCGCGCGCGAGGCCCGCCACGCGGCTCAGCCCGGTCCAGATCGCGAAGATCGCCGTCGAGCGCCCGGTCGGGCGATCGACCTCGGGAAGCTCCCCGCGAACACCCTCGTCCGCACTCACTGTGGGACGGGCCACCGGCAGATCGTCATCGATGCCCGTGGGCGTGACCCCGTCCCCCCCGGTGATGGAAGCGTCGCCTGTCATGAGATCGGTGGTACCATACGCGGCCGTTCAACCGACGGAGGCATCGCCAGGTGGCGAACATCAAGCAGCAGAAGAAGCGCATCCTCATCTCCGAGCGCCAGCGCGCCCGCAATTTGCGGTACCGATCGACCATCAAGACCCTGACCCGTCGCCTGATCGAGGCGAGTGAGAACGGCGAGGCCGACGTGCCTGAGCGCGCGCGTGAGCTCGAGCACCTGATCGACCGCGCAGCCGCGGAAGGCGTGATCCACGCCAACAACGCCGCGCGCAAGAAGAGCCGGGTCGCCCGCATCGCCGCGGCCGGCGTCGTCAGCGCCTAGCCCCCGGAACTGCCGCCGCTAGACGACGGCGCCGCGCGCGATCCCGATGAGGTCGCGCGCCGCCGTCTCGAGCACCAACTGCGGCCCGCCGAGCTCGCGCTGGGCGGACACCCGGATGTCGAGTTCAAGACGCGCAATGCGGACCACGGCGCGCGCACCGGCACCGCCCGGAAGTGACCGGGCCTGCTCGGCGACCTTCTGCGCCGGATAGCCCTTCATGCCGGTCGCCGCACTGACCGCGTCCGTCGTCGCACCCGGTCCCAATTCTTGGGCGCGCGCCAGGGCGCGGTAGTGGCGCGCCAGACCCGACACGATCACCACGGGGTCGGTCCGGTCGTCCCCCGAGGCCAGGTCTCCCAACCGGGCAAACGCCTGCGCGGCATCCGCCGCCACGAGCGCGTCGGCGAGCTGATAGACACGGGCCTCCGGGTGCTCGGGCGTCATCGCCAGCACCATGTCCCGATCGATCGGCATGCCGCCGGCATACGCGACGAGCTTGTCGGCCTCGTGCGTCAGCGTCAACGCGGCAAGACCCGTCCGCTGGGCGTCGGTTGCTTCACCACATGCACGGTCGACGACGAACCGTGCCAGCGCGGGGCCGACGTGGCCGCCACGTTTGGCGACCGCGTCGGCAACGTGCTTTTCCAGCCAGAGGCGGCGCTCGCGCGGGGTGGCCTTGCCCGGACCCCAGCGACTCACCTGACCCACGCGCTCGACCGCCTGCTGGAGGCGCTGCGGCAGGACCGCGGTCGAGACGATCGTCAACACGCTGGCGGGATTCGGGTCCTCGAGATACGCCACGATGACGTCCGCGTCGGCGGCACGCCACGCGTCGGCACCCGTCACGATCACACCCTGCAGTCCGCCAAACGACAGCATTTGGCATGCGGCGACGACGTCGGCGACGGGCGCCTCGGCGGCGTCGAAGCGCTCGGGCTCCCCGCCGCTCTCGGCGGTGACGCGCGCCGCCATCCGCGCCAGGGCCGTGTCGACCTTCGGCCAGTCCTCACCCTGGAGGGCGTAGACCGGACGCAGGGGTTCCTTGCGGGGCGACATCACCGCCATGCTAACGGCCGCACGGGCGGCGGCGGGCACGTGACGAGTTAGGAGACGACGAAGTTCACGAGGCGGTCGGGCACGACGATCTCGCGCACAACCCGCTTGCCCACGAGGGCCCCGCGCACCTTGTCGCGCTCGCGCACGAGATCGAGGACCGCCGCGTCCCCAAGCCCCGCCGGGGCCTGCAGGCGGTCGCGCACCTTCCCGTTGACCTGGACGACGAGGGTCACCTCGTCTTTGACGAGGTACGTCCCCTCGGCATCCGGCCACCGGACCTCCCAGAGGCGCTCACCCCCGAGCGCGCTCCAGAGCTCGCACGTCACGTGGGGGGCGAAGGGAAACAGCACCGACACCGCCACCTGGACGGCATACCGGAGGGCCACGGGCCCAGCCGGCTCCCCGGTGCCCCCGTCCGCCTGGTGCCGGGTGCACGCGTTGACGAGTTCCTGGATGGCCGCGATCGCCGTATGGAACGAGAACCGCTCGCCGATGTCGGCGGACACCTTGGCGATCGTCGCCTCGGCGCGGCGCACCAGCCCAAGCGAGACCGGCGAGCCCGTGAGGGTTGAGGCCACCGGACGCGCCACCAGGCCACCGGGAGTCGCCGCCCGAGCGAGTGCCCAGAGTCGGTCGAGGAAGCGGCGGGCGCCGACGACGCCGCGGTCGCTCCATTCGATGTCGTCGGCCGCCGGGCCCATGAACAACACGTACAGCCGCAGCGTGTCGGCACCGTAGCGGGCGACGATCTCATCCGGCGAGACGACGTTGCCCTTGCTCTTGGACATCTTCGCGCCGTCGCGGTAGATCATCCCCTGGGTGAACAGGCGCGCGAACGGCTCCCGGAAGCCGACCAGGTCGAGGTCGTTGAGCACTTTCGTAAAGAAGCGGGCGTACAGCAGGTGCAGCACCGCGTGCTCGACACCGCCGATGTACTGGTCGACCGGCAGCCAGTAGTCCGCAAGCGCGCGCTCAAACGGCGCATTCGACAGGTGTGGTGCCGTATAGCGCAGGTAGTACCAGGACGAATCGACAAACGTGTCCATCGTGTCCGTCTCGCGTCGGGCCGGTCCGCCACACGACGGGCATGCCGCGGCCAGGAACTCCGGGTTGGCCGCAAGCGGGCTCTGCCCCTTGGGCGAGTAATCCTCGACGTCCGGCAGCAGCACCGGAAGCTGCTCGTCGGGAACGGCGACCGGTCCGCAGTCCGGGCAGTGCACGATCGGAATCGGCACCCCCCAGTAGCGCTGGCGCGAGATGAGCCAGTCCCGCAGGCGATACCCGACGGTCGCCTCGCCCGCGCCGCGCTCGGCGAGCCAGGCGGCGGCGGCCCCGGCGGCCTCCTCAACCTCGAGGCCGTCCAGGAACCCCGAGTTCACGAGCCGCCCGGTCTCGGCGAATGCGGTCTCGAGGGGGGTATCGGCGCCGGCGTCAGGTCCCGCCACGACCCGACGGATCGGCAGATCGTGCTGCTTGGCGAAGGCGAAATCGCGCTCGTCGTGCCCGGGCACCGCCATGATCGCGCCGGTGCCGTAGTCCATCAGGACATAGTCGGCGACCCAGACGGGAATCCGGTCGCCGTTGATCGGGTTGATCACGTACCGCCCCGTGAACACGCCGGTCTTGGGCTTGTCGGTCGCGCTGCGGTCGGCCAGCGAGGCACGGGCGGCGGCCCGGGCGTAGCTCATGACGGCGGCGGCCTCCCCTCGACCCTCGACGAGCGTCGCCAACAGCGGATGTTCGGGGGCCACCAGGAAGAACGTGGCCCCGAAGAGCGTATCCGGGCGCGTGGTGAACACCGGGATCTCATGGACGTCGTCATCGGTGCGGAAGCGGACGCGCGCGCCGTCGGAACGTCCGATCCAGTTGCGCTGCATGGCGAGGACCCGCTCGGGCCAGTCCTCAAGGAGCTTCATGTCGTCGAGGAGCGCCTGGGCGTAGTCGGTAATTCGCAGAAACCACTGGGTCAACTGGCGCAGCTCGACCTCGGCACCGCACCGCTCGCAGTGCCCGTCCACAACCTGCTCGTTTGCGAGCACCGTCTGGTCGGTGGGGCACCAATTCACGGCCGCCTCGCGCCGCTCGGCCAGCCCCCGCTCGAACATGCGCAGAAAGATCCATTGGGTCCAGCGGTAGTACTCCGGATCTGCGGTGGAGATCTCGGTGTCCCAGTCGATGGCGAACCCGAGCCGCTGAAGCTGCTCGCGGATACGGGCGATGTTGCGCGCGGTCACCACGGCCGGATGTTCGCCGGTGCGGATCGCCGCGTTCTCGGCGGGCAGACCGAACGCGTCGTACCCCATCGGGTGGAACACCGCCGCGCCACAGCGACGGCGGTGATGCGCGATCACATCGCCCATCGTGTAGTTCTTGACATGCCCCATGTGGATCTCGCCGGAGGGATACGGCAGCATCTCCAGCACGTAGGACTTGGGTCCCGGAGACGGCTCTGCCGGCGTGCCGTCACGGGAGATCGTGGCGCCGGTGAACGCCCGTGTCTGTGCCCACGCCCGCTGCCAGCGCTCCTCGACATCGCTGGCGTGATATCGATCCGGTAGGACGTCGTGTAGTTCAGTCATCGGGGCGCGAGTATATCGGCGCGCCCTTCGTTCCCCGAGGTCACCTGCTGCCCGCACCCGTCACCATCCGCGAGGTCGAACTCGACCAGGATTTCACAGCGATCCTCGGTCTGTACCGCGCCCACGACTGGAGTCACGCCGACGACCCGGATCGCCTGCGAACCGCGGTGCGCCACTCCTCGTATTCGGTGGTGGCGGTCGATCGCGATAGCACGATCATCGGATTCGCCCGCGCGCTGAGCGACCAGGCGTTCGCGGTGTACATCGCCGACATCCTCGTCGCGCCGGAGCGCCAGCGTCAGGGCATCGGCCGCGCGCTCACCGCCGCGATTCAATCCCACTATCCGCTGACAACCTTCCACCATCAGGTACTGATCGCAGAGCGGGGTGTCGACGGCTTCTACCGTCGCCTCGGGATGACGCCGATCTCCGCCTTCGGTCTGACGGCGTTCATCCGCACGAGCGGCGGCACGAGCGACTGACCGTCAACGGGGAAACGCCACCTCGGTCGTGAAGACGGTCCGGCCGGCCGCCCGTTCGAAGATGCGCGCGAGGTGGTCCTTGTTCCGCCATACGTCCTGCTTGGCGAAGTCGCGTGCGTCCTCGGCAAGGCTGAAGACCTGCTGGTCGACGACCGTCGTCCCGTCACGGTCGACGATCTCGACACACCATCCGTCGTCCGGCGGGAATCCGCCTGCGCTCATCGGTCCGCTCCTCGGGCTCGGCGTGCGCGGAGCTTAGCCGCCAAACGGTGCCCCGGCGACCCGAGGTCCGTTGCTGTCGCCCCAGACCGGTAGCGTGTGGGCCATGCACTGGCTCGACACACATCAGGGACTCGTCGAGACCATCGCGGTCGCCGCGCTCGTGCTGGTGCTGATAATCGTGCTCGCCGCCCTCGTCAAGGTCCTCCGCCAGGGTCGCCGCGCGATGTTCGGCGCGCACCCGGTGATCGGACCCCCGGAATTCGGCACCTCCGTCGATGGCGGCCTTGTCCTCATCGTGCCGTTTGCGAATGCGGCCGCGGCGCCGGCCTACCGGTTCTCGGCGCGGGTCAAGGCCGATCGGGTCGACGCCGGTGCACCCGCCGGGACGGTCACCCTGTTCGGTTACGGGGCCGACCCCGAGGCGAACCGGGTCCGGATCGCGTTTGACTGGCCGGTCGGAATCCTCGACGCGGACATCACCGTGCGCTGGTCGTGGCGGGACGACTCCGGGTCCTACGACGGCAGCTGGCACGGCCATCTGCGCGTCCCCGAGCCGGACATGCCCGACGACTCAGATCCGTTCGCCGTGCTCCGCCAGGACGATGCTGGCACGGACGACCAGCGGCTTCGGGAGGATGCGTCCGATCCCGGTACGGTGGCGCACGAGCCACGCGTAGACCCGCTCAGTCACATCCGGGGCGGCACCGCAAAGCCGGGCAAGCCCGCCGAACCCGGGCAGTAGCCGGCACAGCACGGGAACGGCGGCTCCGGCCGAGAACACCCGGCCGTCCGGGGCGACCAGGTGCCACGAGCGGTCCCACATGACCGGCGGCAGCGCCGCCAGCGCCAGCGCCGTCCGGGAGTCACCGAGCGCGAGCGGGACCAGTCGCTCACGCCGATCGGCGACCAGGACGGCCGCGGCAATCACCCTGCAGACGTCGCACTGATGGTCGTAGACCAGGCGCCAGGTCGTCATCGACGACGCATGGATCCCGGTCGTCATATCACTGCGCGAGGGGTTCGGCACCGATGGCATCACGGTGGTGGGGCGCCGCCAGGTTCATGTGGGGCCCGACCGGGACGATCCGCGTCGGGTTGATGGTCGGATGGGTCCGGTAGTAGTGGCGTTTGATGTGGTTGAAACTCACGGTGTCGGCAACCCCGGGGTACTGATACAGCTCGCGCAGGTACCCGGACAGGTTCGGATAGTCGGCAATCCGCCGCAGGTTGCACTTGAAGTGGCCGACGTACACCGGATCGAACCGGACAAGGGTCGTGAACAGCCGCCAGTCGGCCTCGGTGATCCGGTCGCCCAGCAGGTATCGCCTGATGCCCAGGCGCCGATCCAGCGCATCAAGTGCGGCAAACAGGTCCCGGAAGGCATCTTCGTACGCCGCCTGGGTCGTTGCGAACCCCGCGCGATAGACCCCGTTGTTGACGGCCGCGTACACGCTGGCGTTGATCTCGTCGATCTCCGCTTCGAGGTCCGGCGGGCAGAACACCGGGGCCCCGGGATCGGAGACGGCTGCGAACTCGCGATCGAGCATCCGGATGATCTCGGAGGATTCATTATTGACGATCACCCCCGTGACCTTGTCCCACAGCACCGGCACGGTCACCCGCCCGGAGAATGCCGGGTCGCTGGCCAGGTACGCCTCGCTGAGAAAGCCGAAGCCGTTGACGGGGTCGGGGGTGTTCCCCGGTCCGTCGACGATGGCCCATCCGCGCTCATCGCGCTCCGGGTCGACGATCGTCATCGAGATCGCACCCTCAAGCCCCTTCAGGCGCCGATAGATGATGGTCCGGTGCGCCCACGGGCAGGCCAACGACACGTACAGGTGATAGCGACCGGCCTCGGCCGGAAACGGGGACGTCGGGTTCGCGCGGACCCACTCGCGGAACCGTGACAGCTGTCGCCGGAAACTGCCGTCGGCGGCGTGCTCGTTCGGAAAGGGGGCCGGGGTGCTGTCGGACATCTCCGCTCCGGGTCGCATGTGCAGGGACATTCATCTTTCCAGGTCGCCGCTGATCATGCCGTGGCACCCGCACCGCGCGGTGCCGTCGGGGCGCTAGCCTTGCGGTGGCGACAACCCGTCCGCCGTGTCCGATGCCCGCAGCGCTATCCGCCAAGGAACCTTCGTGCAGATTGAAGTTGGCGTCTCCGGCCTCACCCGGCCTCCGGTCGATGCACTCGTCCCGACGGCGAAGGCACTCGAAGACAACGGGTTCGAGGCGATGTGGTTCGCCGATCACTTCCTCCATTGGTATCCGCCGAGCGTCTGGACGCCCGACCTGTTCCCGCAGGCCGCGACCGAACCCTCGCCGCACACGTTTCTCGACACGGTCCCGCTCATGGGTGCTGTCGTCACCCATACCGAGCGGATGATCGTCGGGACCGGCGTCACCGACGCGATCCGCCGGCACCCGGCCATCATCGCGCAGACCTTCGCCACCCTGAATCACATGAGCCACGGTCGTGTCCGGCTTGGGCTGGGCGTCGGAGAGGCCGAGAACATCGTGCCCTACGGGCTGTCGTACACCCGCACGGCCTCCCGCCTGATCGAGGCGCTGGAGGTCATCCGGCTGCTGTGGTCCACGACAGATCCCGTCGACTTTTCCGGCGAGTTCACCCAGCTGCACCAGGCGGTGCTCGGTCTCGGCCCGTATGACGGGCGCCATCCGGAGATCTGGGTCCCAGCGCACCGCCCCCGGGTGCTCGCGGCCGTCGGACGGCTGGCCGACGGGTGGATGCCGATCCTCACCGACGCCGGCGAGTACGGTGACCTGCTGGGCACGATCCGGGCCTCAAGCATGGCGGCCGGACGGCGACCCGACGCGGTCCGGCCCGGGCTCTACGTCTGGGTGGTCTGCGACGAAGACCGCGAGGTGGCCGAGCAGGCCCTCGATTCGCTGGCGTTGCGCCTCGTCGCGCTGACCGCGCCATCGTCCCTGTTTGAGGCCGCCGGGGCCGAGCACCCGCTCGCCTCGCGCTGGGGCCTGTTGGACTTCGTGCCCACCGAACTCTCCCGGGACGTGGCGCTCGCCGCCGCACGCGCGATTCCCGACGAGGTACTCCGGACGTACTACACGTGGGGAACCCCGGACGATGTCGTTGCGCGTCTTGTGCCGTTCATGCGTTCCGGATGCCAGGTGTTCAACCTCACCAACATGACGCCGGCCGCCGACCCTGCCCTCGCGCCCCGAGCCGGCGCACGGAACCTCGACATCGCCCAGGGGCTGCGGTCCGCCGCCTCCGCGATCCCGCCGGCAGCGGCCGGGTAGCCCCGTTGCGCCGCCGGCTCACCGCGCTGTGTCTGGATGTCGTTGTCGTCGTCGGCTTCGTGGCACTTGGGCGCCGCAGCCATTCCGAGGGCGAGGCGGCAGGGGCGATCGCTGCGGTCGCGGCGCCGTTCCTGATCGGATTGGGCACCGGTTGGGCCGTGATCTGGCGCTCCGCGCGCCCGACCGGATGGCGTGCCGGACTGACCGTGTGGACGTCAACCGTCGTCCTCGGCCTGGCGCTGCGGGGGCTCGTCTTCGGACGGGCGACGCCGATCGCGTTCATCCTCGTCACGGCGGGCTTCCTGGCGGCCGGCCTGCTCGGATGGCGCCTGGCGTGGCGGCTCGTCACACGACAGCGTGCCGTCGGACCTGCCGCGGACGGGCCGGCCGCCGGGGCTTAGTCACTCCGTCAGCGAGGTGACGTACTCGCCGGTCGCGGGCTCGACATCGAGCGGATCGTCGAACTCCGGCGCCCAGCGAAGGGCGGCAAACCATCCGATGACGGCCAACACGATCATCATCGCGGCGGTCGCGCCGAAGAGCGCGCGCGCACCCCAGTCGGCGTACAGGGGCCCGGCCGCGAACGACGTAAGGCCCGCCGCCATGAACCCGAAACCACGTGAGAGCCCCTGCCCCGCACCGGCCCGCTCGGGCCCCGCGGCCCGCGCCATCGCCGCGGCGGTCCCCGGTCCGGCCAGGGCCTGCCCGGCCGACTCGACCAGGCTGACGGCGATGATGATGACCACCGAGCCGATCAGGCCGTAGGCGAACACGACGAAGGCCACGATGACGGTGCCCCACACCGCACCACGGAGCGGACCGACCCGGTCGACGAAGCGACCGGCGACGGGCGCGATAATGATGAACGGGAGCGTGAACAGCCCGAGGCTGACGGCGATCACGAACCCCGTGGCGCCACGATCGGCCAGGAATCGCGACCACATCGCCGCATAGGTGCCGACCGGCGCCGTCACGGCCACCGACAGGATCACCGCTACCCACACCGCACGGTGGCGCAGCAAGCTGAACGCCAGACCGGACGGACGTGGTGGCGGCACCGCGGTGGTGCCGATGGACTCGGCCGCCGGCATGGGGTCCACCGCCTCCGCGGCGGATGCTCCGGAATCGGCCACCCGACGCGGGACCGCGACCGACATGACCACGGGAATGAGCCCGAGCGAGACGATCCCCGCCAGCTCGAGCCCGCGGGTGCTGCCGATCCGGGCGAGCAGCAACGCGCCCAAAAAAGGACCGGCGGCGAACCCCGCGTACTCTGCCACCTGCAGCCGCGCCAGGCGCTCGCCGACCCCGTGGGGGTTGCTCCTGATCACGATGGCCGACGCGGCCGGCACGAACATGCCGTACGCGACGCCCGCCAGGGCCCGCCACATCGTCAGCAGGACGACCGAGTCCGCGGCACCCGATCCGATCAGGCTGGCCGCCGCGACGACCACGCTTCCGATCAGCAGCGGGCGTTCGTAGCCGCGGTCCGCTTGGGGCCCGAGGAACAGTTCCGCGGCGACGCCGACCAGGAGCGTGACTCCGGCGATGATCCCGAGACTGGCGACGGGAAACCCGCGCGACTGCTGGATCGACGGGATCATCGGGGCGATCACGAGCACCGCACAGCTCATCAGGAACATGGCGGCATTCAGGCGCACGGGTGAATATTAGAGGCGCACCCCGCAGGCCGCTGCCGTGCCGATGTCAATCATCGCGCGCGACGCACCGCGCAGCCGGACGGGCGCACTCCCTGCAACTTGCACGATGCGTTTCACACGGTGCCTGATGCTGTGTCTAGGCTCGGGGGTGCCGCATCTGACGCAATCCAGCGCTTGCGCTTGCGCAAGTGTCACGAATGGACTCGGCGGATCGCATGGATCGGCGGAACAGGACATGTCCATGAATGGAGTACGGAGATGCCTCGACACTGGTAGGTATGAATCTGTGCGCATGCACAGAATCACGGTGAGCAAGTGGCGGGCGATTGCCCCCACCCCGGCGTGGCCGAACGGTCGCTGACGGGACATTGCCGCCGCGGGATCGGGGTCGCTGGATTGCGACCCCGATACCGCAACTCTCCCGACGTCGGCCCTGCGCAGCCCCAATGATGGCAACATGGGCGCTGTGACCCCTCGCGTCGTCATCACCGGCCTCGGCATCGCCAGCCCGCTCGGATCCGACATCGAGCACGTCTGGTCCGCGCTATTGGCAGGTCACTCCGGAGCCGCTCGCCTCGATGTTGACGGACTCGGGCA
Source organism: Thermoleophilia bacterium (assembly GCA_017882545.1). Lineage (GTDB taxonomy): Bacteria > Actinomycetota > Thermoleophilia > Miltoncostaeales > Miltoncostaeaceae > CAITWD01. The sequence goes on along the minus strand of JADGPG010000082.1, from coordinate 31,829 downwards.
GATCACCGTGTTCCGCGTCGACGGTGCGGACGACGATGCTCGGGATCTGCTCGGTGCGCGCGAGTTCCGCCGCATGGATCGTGTCGGGCGCCTGGCGACCCTCGCCGCGGCCGCCGCGCTCGCCGATGCGGGTGATCACGGCATCTCGGCGGATCGCGTGGGCGCGGTGATCGGATGCGTTCACGGCGGGGCGCACACCCTCGAGGCGGCATCCCAGACGGAATGGACACAGGGGCTTGATCGCGTCGGCCCGTTGACGATCCCCTTGGGCCTCACCAACGGGGCGCTGGCCGCCGTCGCCCGGACCTACGGCGTGCGCGGACCGACATCGGTAACGGGCACCGCCTGCGCGGCCGGTACGGACGCCATCGGCCTCGGGCGGGATTGGATTCGGCAAGGTCGCGCCGATCTCGTCCTTGCCGGGGGCGCCGAGGCGCCGCTGGTGCCGCTGTTGATCGCCGGGTACCGCAAGCTCGGGGCCCTGAGCCGCACCGACCGCGCGCCCGCCGAGGCCTCACGCCCATTCGACGCGGACCGCGATGGGTTCGTCATGGCGGAAGCGGGGGCGGTCCTCGTCCTCGAGGAGCGCGAGCATGCCCTGCGCCGAGGTGCAACGGTCTATGCCGAGATCACCGGCTTTGGTCAAACGTGTGACGCCGGCCACCTCACCGACCCGGATCCCGACGGTACCGGCGCGGGCCGTGCCATCGCCCTGGCCCTCCATGACGCCGGGATCGGCCCTGAGGCGGTCGGCTATGTCAATGCCCACGCGACGGCGACCCCCGCGGGCGACGTCGCCGAGGCGCGGGCGCTCGTGGCCGCCGGGCTCGGCACCACGCCGGTGTCGTCGACCAAGGCGGCGATCGGCCATCCCCTGGGTGCCGCGGGCGCCGTCGAAGCGATCGTCACCGCGCTCGCGCTGCACCGTCAGATGCTGCCGCCGACTGCCAATCTGGACGACCCCGATCCGGCGATCGCGCTGCGCCACATCCGATCCGCGGAACCTGGGACGCTCGACGCGGCAATGTCGAACTCGTTCGGATTCGGGGGCCACAACGCCTGCCTGGTGCTCCGCGCACCGGGCCCGGCGGTCGTCACGGGCTGACCTCGTCCTCCGGCGCGGCGTCCCCTTGGTGCCGCGCGTGTTCGTCGAGCGCCCCCTCGACAAAGTGGGTCCGGACGGGCGGCTTCTGGTGGGCGATCAAATCCATCACCGATTCGCCTCCTGACGCACCGTCGCCGGCATCCGGCGCGTCGCCGTGCATCACCCGATCGACGTCGACCGGCAGCGGCACACGCACCGCCCCCATCCCCAGCTCGTGGCGAAGGGCCTCCCGTTCGGCGTCGTGGTCGTCGGGATCGCCGACGCGTCGCAGATGCGGATCGTTGCGCTTGCCCATCGTCGCTCCCTGGAGTGTTACAAAGATGTTACCGGGCCGGTCCGCCGCCGCCGCACGTCGACGAGCAGCATCCCGACCGCCACGGGCACGGTGGCCGGGAACTCGCTGATCCGAAGGAAGGCCAGGTCGCCGACGAGGGCGAGCACAACGATCAGGACCGCGGCGCGGCGCTGCTCCGACGGCCGGCTGGCGAAGAGCGCGCCGACGACCCCGGCGGCGAAGAGGTCTCCATACCCCATGATCGCCGAGCCAAATTGGACCGACTGCAGTCGCGGGAGCTGAGCAATCGGATGGGCGGCGACAAGGGCCGAATTCGGGTGCTGCAGCAGGTCGGCAGCGACTAGGACCACGTCTGCGGTCGCCAAGACCACAATGCCCGCACGGATCACGCTCGCGGGCGCAAGCGCCACGAGGATCACGCCGAGGGCGACGCACGAGAGCGCCGTCAGCGCCAGCGCCGCGGTGTCCCCGCCAAGCGTCGCCGGCCACGCCCAGGCCACAGCAAACAGGGGGACCGCAGCGACCGCATATCGCGGGCGGGCGCCGTGCATCGCCCATCCGAGTGCGGCAACGGCCAGGACGGGCACCGCCGACAGTGCGAGGTAGGTCAGGCCCTGCGGGGCGTCGGCGACGCGCAGCAGGCCGAAGGCGACGCCCACGAGCGACGCCACCGGGACGAGCGCCCACCACCCCGACCGGAAGCGGGCCAGGCGCGTCCGGGCCCACGGCCATGTCCCGGGGGCCGCCACGAGCGCCCCTTGGACGATCGACAGGACGACGATCGAGCACCAGAACGGCAGCGTCGGCACCTAGCCGCCGATCGGTAGGTAGCGACTGGTCATGACGTGATTGGCACCGTTCATGCGGTCGGCCAGCACCACACCCGTGGTCGGGTCGATGTCCAGCTCCATCCACATCGGCGTCTGCACGACGGCGCCCGCGACCCGGACAGCCCGGCGTCCGCCGATCCGGGTGTCGCCCAGAATCACCGACGCCTGGATCCCCGGCGTCATCCACTCGAAGCCATCGCGCCAGCCCGGCCACGCGAACCGCTCAACCGCACCGGCGCTGCGGGACGCGACCGTCGTCCCGGAATACAGCGTGTCGACCAGGGTAGGTCGCACCGCGAGCGACCGCCGTCCGAGCGTGATCTCGCGCACGGCCTTCAGGCGCCGGGTCGCCAGCTGGGCACGACCGATCAGCTCGGCACCCGAGCGCATCGGCTCCGGCGTCACAAACCGGGCGAGCGCGGGCGCCGCCCGGTCGGGCCGTGACGCGATCTGCACATCATCGAGCGCCCCGCGCGGAACCGTGCCCGACCAGCAGGACGGCCCGGAACGCGACAAGGCAATCGGCCCGGTTGCGGGCGAGATCAGCCAGAGCCGCTGCAGCGCGGACACGGCGGCCGGGCCGTGGTCGACCTGCACGCTGACCGGCACCCGCGCCCCCGCCCCGGGCACCGAGGTCAACGCGAGAACGCCCGACCCGATCCCGGAGCCCACCGACACCGCCCCGACCGTCGCGGGGCCAAGGCAGGTCGGCGAACCCGACCGCGTTGCCCGCAGCGCAAGCGGCACGGCGACCAGGATCCCCGCCGCGACCAGCGCCGTCCCGAACAGCGCAAGCCGGCGATATGGGTGGCGAGCGGCCAACGACACCTCGCGGACGACGATGCGGTTCCGGCCTTGCGGCCACCCCGTCACATGCCGGAGCACCCGTAGTGTGACCAACCCGCGGGCGCCTGGGCGTCCCGCCGGTCGCGCCGGTCGCTTCTAAAAGCCGGTGATCCCGCTCGGGGAGCCCAGCCCGCTCGGACCGTCCCAGCCGGTCGCCGCCGTGCAGGCGAGCAGCGTCGGGCAGCTGCCGTTGGCACCGCTGATGACATCGAACAGTGGCGAGTTCGCCGAATTCGCGGGGACGGCCGTGTTGGCGGCGGTGTACAGCCCAGCCGCGCCGGTGACGCCGGCGCCGGCGCCGTGCCCTCCCAGGGCGTACACGCCGGCCACGATCGGGGCGGCGACGCTCGTTCCGCCGATCATGCCGGGGTACCAACCGGCGTACCCGTAGGTGTCATAGACCGCAACGCCCGTGGCCGGATCGGCGACCGCCGACACGTCGGCGACGGCACGCCGCTTGCCGCAGGTGCTCGCGATGCTCGGCACGGTCGCCTGCCATGCGGGCATCGGCTCATAGGCGCTGCAGCCAGAGCCGCCGCCGCTCCACGCGGATTCGCCGTAGCCGCGGGCCGTGCCCACCGCGGCCGTCAGCGTCGTCCCGCCGACGGCGATGACGTTCGGCGAGGTCGACGGGTAGATCGGCCCGGCCGCGTAGCCGGAGTCCCCGGTCGACGCGACGATCGCGACCCCGGGATGGTTGAAGTAGTGGGCGTCGTAGGTCGCGTCGAGCCGGGTGTCGGATCCACCCCAGCTGTTGGTCACCACACGGGCGCCAAGCGCGACGGCCTCGTTCTCGGCCGTGCCAAGGTCGCCGTAGGTCGCGGAGTTCGCCTCGACGACGACGATTCGGCACCGCGGGCAGATCGCCGAGACCATCTCCGCGTCCAGCGTCGTCTCGAGTCCCCAGGCCGCGTTGGCGTCGGGAAGCTGGGCGGACCCGGTCTGGCCGACGATGCGCAGGCACTTGGTGGAGGTCGTGCAGGCCGGCAGTCCGAAGTGCTGGCGATAGGCGGCAACGTCGCTGGCCAAGTGTGGGTCGCTGAACGCGTCGACGATCCCGACGGTCTGGGTCGTCGTCGGATTGGTCAGCGACAGCGAGGTCAGGCCGTAGGCCGCACGTAGCTGCGCCGGGCCGTACCCCTGCGGGGTCGTGGCGACCTGACGGCGGACCAGGTCGCGCACCAGGGCGGTGCAGCGGACCGCGTTCGGGCCGGACGGACGGGCACAGGCGGACCCGTGGGCCGTCGGAGTCGCGGCGGCGGCCAGGCCTGCGGCCGAGAAGCTGGCAACGATCGCGAGTGCCGCGATGACGGTCCGCCGAATGATGTGCCGCCACTGGTTCACGTGCGCCCCTGTCGGGATGGACTGCGCCGGGGTCGCGGAGTGACGTCCTGTCACGGTGCTTCCTCGTCGCAAAAACCACGCTATTCAGGGCGTTCCCGGGGTAACCCGGCCATGCGCGGGGCGGGGAACTAGACGTTCGGATGGTTACCCGCGCCGGCCCGCAGACTCGGGAAGGCCGGCAGGCCACGCAACAGCCGCCCCGCCATCCCATAGAGCGTCTGTTTGCCATACGCGTGGGTGCCGTCAGCGGTCGTCATGATCGCGACCGAGACGCGGCTGCAGCCGTGGACCAGTAGGACCACCTGGTGGTCGACCCGGCCGGTGCCCGTGCCCCACCCGCCCTTGAAGTAGACCGACCATCCCGGCAGCCGAAGGCGCCCGATCCCCCAGCGCTGGGACGGAATCACCGACGCGAGCTGTCCGAGCGCAAACCGACGGTGGCGCGCGACGACGAAACTGTCGATGCGCAGGAAGAATCGGGCCTGGTCGGATGCCGAGGTCTCTGACAGTCCCCAGATGGCGGCGGGGCGAAAGTGCCGCATCCCGGCGGCGCGCGCAAGCGCGACGAGTCTCCGGTCGCCGACGATGTCGCGCACACGGGTGGCCGCCGTGTTGTCGGACCGACGGATCATTGGCGCAAGCAGGGCCGCGTCGGCGCGGGTCAGTGCGCGCCCGCGCACCGACGCCTGATCGAGATAGGCGACCAAGAGCATCGCCTTGAGCACGCTCGCGGTGGCCACGACGTGCTCGGCGCGGTAATCCCACCGCCGGGCGTTGACGCGCACCGCGAACGAGATGTCGCCGCGACGGGTCCGGGCGTATGCAATCGCGGGTGCGATCCCCGGCGACCACGATGCCACCCGGACGGTATCCGCCGCCCGACACGGCACGCCCGCACCGGCTGCCCCGGACAACACAGCGGGAGCCAGGCCCGACGCGCACACGCACGCCACCAGGGCCGCCGCAATGCGGCGCGGCCTGTTGCGGGTCGTCATCAGACCTGGACTGGACATGCCGCCCTCCCGACCAATGACACTACGGATCCGGCGCACGGCGGGCAATCGTCACCTCGGAGGCGTTCGACGCGGTTGATAGCATGCCCCGCCCCGTGCCGGGGCCACAGCGCGGCAGGAACGTCACATTTGACCCCCATGTGTGCGCACCGGCCCAAACAGAGGAAGCGACACCGTGAAACTCGTGATCGGTATCGTTCGCCCGGAAAAGGCGAACGACGTTCTCGAGGCCTTGTATCGCGCGCATATCCGGGGGTTCAGCCTCATGCGCGTCCAGGGCCACGGGGGCGAAACGGAACGCGTCGAGACGTACCGCGGCACCACGGTCAAGATGGCCCTGGCCGAGAAGGTCCGGTTCGAGGTCGCCGTCTCGGACGAGTTCGTCCAATCGGCGATCGACGCACTGTGCGACGGCGCTCGGACGGGCGAGGTCGGCGACGGCAAGGTGTTCGTTGTCGACCTCGAGCACGCGGTTCGCATCCGGACCGGTGAGGCGGATCTGTTTGCCGTCACCCCGGTCGACGACGGTCCCGAGGCCGCGACATGACGGTGACCCAAATCAGTTCCGGCGACACCGCATGGATGATGGTCGCCACCGCCCTGGTTCTGATGATGACCCCGGCGCTCGGTCTCTTCTACGCGGGCCTCGTCCGCAGCAAGAACACCCTCAACACGTTCATGATGAGCATCGGCGCGCTCGGTGTGGTCACGATCACCTGGGCGCTTGTCGGCTATTCGCTGGCTTTTTCCAAGGGTGACGGCTTCGTGGGCGGGTTCCACAACGTCTTCCTCGAGCACGTCGGGTTCGGTGCCCAGCACGGGACCGCGATCCCGCAGTTGGTGTTCTTCGCGTTCGAGGCATCGTTTTGCATCATCACCGCAGCACTGATCTCGGGCGCAGTGGTTGAGCGGATGCGCTTTTCCACCTTTCTGGTGTTCATCTTTCTGTGGTCGATCCTGATCTACCCCGTCCTCGCCCACTGGGTCTGGGGCGGCGGCTGGCTAGAGACGCACGGAACACTCGACTTCGCCGGCGGTGTACCTGTCGAGATGGCCTCGGGCTTCTCGGCGCTCGCCGCGGCAATCGCGGTCGGTGCGCGACGGGACTACGGGCGCCTGGCGCTCCTTCCGCACAACACCGTGTTTGTGCTGCTCGGCGCCGGCCTGCTGTGGTTCGGCTGGTTCGGGTTTAACGGCGGCAGCGGACTGTCCACGGGTCACTCGAGTGTGCTGGCCTTCGTGAACACCCTGCTGGCGCCGGCGTGCACGCTGGTGGTCTGGTTCATCCTCGATCTCCTGCGCGACCGGAAGATCACCGCGGTCGGTGCGGCGACCGCGATCGTGGTCGGAGCCGTCGGGATCACCCCCGCAGCGGGCTTCATCAGCCCCACCTTCGCGATGCTGCTCGGGGCACTCGCCGCCCTCCCGAGCTATGCGTTCATCTTGTGGCGCCCGCGAACGCGTCTCGATGAATCCCTGGACGTCCTCGGCGCACACGGGCTCGCCGGAATGACGGGCATCCTGTTCATCGGTCTGTTCGCCGAGCTGTCGTGGAACGGCGTCTCGAACGGCCTGGTCTTCGGGCACCCAGCCCAACTCGGATGGCAGGCCGTCGCGGCGATCGCCGGTCCGGCGTATGCCTTCGTCGGAACGTTTGTGATCATCAAGCTGCTCGGCCTGGTGATGCCGTTGCGGGTTGCGGCACTCGACGAGTCGATCGGGATGGACGTCATCGAGCACGGCGAGCAGGCATACACCGACAGTGAGGGTGCCATCCTCGTGATCAGCGACACCTTCCAGGAGTCGATCCGTCGATAGCGGGTACCCCGCGACCCGGCGGGCGCGGGGGTCGTGGGCTCGGGTCATGGCACCTGCGACCGCGTCGCGCAGTGTCTGCATGCCCGATCGCTGTTGCGATGCCACCCGCCAGGCCCACCCGTGCGCGCCTGGCCAGCGCAGTCTTGGAGCGCGTGCGCGGTCGGTGCCAGCGCCAGCGTCGACGGAGGCGCCGATTGACAGCTTGGCCCCCCGAATGCGGGTCGCCGGACGCAGTTCCGGTGCGTCGACCCGTTCGATCGCGAGGGGATGCCGCTCAGAGGGACCAGTCCTCGGACAACACGGTTCCCCTGAGAGACCAACCAAGATACGCGTCGGACTCATATCTAAGCGACGACCGCAAGGCGTCGTTGAGGACTGCGACGCGCTCCGCGAAATTCGAGTCGACATCGATCTCAGCGAGGCACCCAACCCATGGTGGCACCCAAGACTCACCCTCAACCTGAGTCTGAGTCTGAGTCTGAGTCTTAGTCTTACAATATCTCAGCGTGACGTGACGACCTGTCGCACGCCCCCGGTCGACCGCGGACGTCACCGAACCGACCTCGACCGGGCCCTGCCGGCACCGGCGCGCCCGATGACCGCCACGATCGTCGCCGGCACATCGTCGACACGTACGCGTTCGTCAACCACCCCGCGCAGGATGGCGCCATCGTCGTGGGATCAATGTGCGTACGGGGCGCCCCGCAGGAGGGCCCTAACCCCATGACATGACCGTCGGCGAAGGGCCCGTTTCGTGGTTCTGCAACGCCTCGTCACGATCCATGCCGTCAGCGTCGCGTCGTCCGACTCCCCGGCCGTCGGACGCGCAATACTCCGTCCACACGCGCCGGTCTCCCGCCGCCCCCACGACATCCACAAGGACACCCGCCGTTGGCCGGCTCCTCACACACGCCCGACGCCCTGCCCCCCGAGCCGCGCGGCACCGGCTGGGTCGTGCTCCAGGTGGTCCTCGGAGCCGCCGTTGTCGCCGTCGCGGCGGCCGGCCCGCGGCCGGAGCATCTGCCCCGGACCCGGCGCGCGGTGGCGATCGTGCTCGGGGCGGCAGGCGCGGCGCTCACGCTCCGGGCCCGGCGTGACCTCGGGGATGCGTTCTCGGTCTTTCCGCGCCCGACCGGGGACGCCGACCGCGTCACCGTCGGCATGTACGGCCGCGTCCGGCACCCGATGTACACCGGTGTGCTCGCCCAGGCCGCCGCGACTGCCCTGGCCGGCTCGAGTTGGGCGTTCGTGCCCGCCGGTGCGCTGGCCGTGGTTCTGGACCGCAAGGCGGCCTACGAGGAACGGGCGCTCGCGCGGATGCATCCGGGCACGCCCCCGGCGCACGACGCGCCGGGCTGGCGGTTCGTGCCCGGCATCCGCTGAGCCCGTCGGCTAGAGGGTGAAAGCGGTCCTGCCGCCCTCGCGGATCAGGTCCTCGAGCTGCGCCCGGCCGGTGCCGATCACCGGGCCGCCGTGCGCGAGTAACAGGTGCTCGAAGTCACACGCCTCCAGCAGGCGTCCAAAGGCCGCCAGCAGGCGGGCCTTGGTTGCGGCCGGATCATCCATAAGCACGTCCGGGACGAACCCGATCTGTCGGTTGCCGGCGGGTCCGCCGGCCACCAGGCCGTCCGCAAACAGCATCGCTCGCTGCGCCGGCAGGTACAGCGCAGTGTCGTCCGGGCAGATCGCTCCGACCTCGCAGGCCACCACACCGCCCGGCAGGTGGTCACCGACCGCGAAGGGTCGGACCTGCTGGCCGGCGATGAACTCGTGAAGCCCGTCCCGGTGGCAGAACACGGGGCACCCGAACCGCGCCGCAAACTCCCCGCTGGAGCGAAAATGGTGGCGATTGGACAGCAGGATCGCCGAGGGCGGGACCGGGCGCGCGGCAAACCAGTCGAGGTCTCCCTGTGACGACACCAACGGATCGAACAACACCCCCACGTCGTCGCGCCAGTAGGAGGACACCTCGATCCCCAGAACCGGGTGCGATGCCGTCCACCAGTCGAGGTCGGGCAGGATCCGCTCCACGCACCCCAGGTTACCGTCACGATCGGTCGCGGCGCCCAGAATGGTGTGACGACGCCCACCGCGCGGGGTCTCGTATGATCGGAACGGGTATGCACCTCCGGGCCCGATCCCGCCGTCTCATCAGATGTCGAAAGGCAGCCCCGTGAACGTCACACGCACCCACAGCGACACCCGCCCCGGGCCGGACCACTGGTTCACCGGCCAAGTGTGGATGGAGGAGCTCGCCGCGCCGCCGGCGCCGTCCCGGGTCCACATGCTTCGGGTCCACTTCACCCCGGGCGCCCGCACGGCCTGGCACCGCCACGGGCTTGGACAGATCCTTTACGTGACCGAAGGCATCGGTCTGGTGCAGCGCCGCGGCGAGCCCCCGCGGATCATCCGTGCCGGGGACGTCGTGTGGTTCGAGCCGGACGAGGAGCACTGGCACGGTGCAGCGCCCAACCACTTCATGACCCACCTCGCCCTCCACGAACTGCACGAGGATGGCGAGGTCGCCGACTGGGGGGCGCAGGTCACCGACGAGGAATACCTGGCGCCGCCCCGCGAGGGCTAGATCGACACACTGCCGGCGCGCGTGCATCCACGGCCCTCGATGCCGGGGTAGCCTGTCCCCTCGTCGTCACGATGCACGCACTCCCGACGTACCTGAGACGGCGACGTACGCGGATCACCCGGGACCGCGCGGCGGTCGCCTGTCCGTGCACGGCACCCGACCCGATGGAGGACCTGTTGCGAGCCACGGTCTATTACGGAAGGCATGACGTACGCGTCGAAGAGGTGCCCGACGCCACGCTTTGGGAGCCGACCGATGCGCTGGTGCGCGTGACCCACGCCGCCATTTGCGGAAGCGATCTGTGGCCATATCGCGGCCAGTTGCTCATCTACGGGATGAACGGGCGCATGGGTCACGAGTTCATGGGCATCGTCGACGCCGTGGGAGCGGAGGTCCGCACGCTAAAGGCCGGCGATCGCGTGATCGCCCCGTTCGCGTTCTCCGACGGGGTGTGCGAATTCTGTGGCGCCGGTCTGCACACCTCGTGCGTTCAGGGAGGGTACTGGGGCGCCGGGAACGATGGCGGCCAAGGCGAAGCCGTGCGGGCGCCGTTTGCCGACGGAACCCTGGTCAAGTTGCCGGACGAGGTCGATCTCTCCGATTCCCGGCTGGCGACGGCGCTTGCGACCTTGACCGACGTGTGCGGCACCGGCCACCACGCCGCGCTGAGCGCAGCCGTCGCGCCTGGCGCAACCGTGGTCGTCGTCGGCGACGGAGCGGTGGGTCTTTGCGGCGTCCTGGCCGCCTCGCGGCTTGGGGCCGAGCGCATCATCATGATGGGGCGCCACGACAGTCGGCTCGCGGTCGCCCGACGGTTCGGCGCCACGGACGAGGTGCATGAGCGCGGCGACGACGGCATCTCGCGGGTCCGGGAACTCACCAGCGGGGGCGCCCCGCACGTCCTGGAATGCCTCGGCACCGCGCAGGCCACGCAGACGGCGATCGCCGTGTGCCGGCCCGGGGGAACCGTCGGACACGTCGGGGTGCCGGCCGAGCCCGTGAACCTCATGGACCTCTACGACCGCAACATCGCGTTTCGCGGCGGAGTCGCCCCGGTGCGGGCGTACATCCCGGAGCTGCTCGAGGACGTCCTGGCCGGCCGGATCGACCCGTCACCGGTGCTCGATCTCACCGTGACGCTCGGCGAGGTGCCCGAGGGTTATGCCGCGATGGACCAGCGGCGCGCGATCAAGGCATTGGTGGCGGTGTCCTGAACGTGAATGAGTGCGGCCGTCGGACCGGCCCGCCAAGACCTCCCGGTGTGGGGTGGTCCCGCAGGGCATCTCGGGGGCAACCGGCGACGTCATCCTGAGACCCGCGTCGGGTCTGCCGCGTCGACGCGCTTCGTCCGGGAGCCGCCGCGATTCCGCGTCCCCGGTCAGAGGGCGCGGCGGGCGGGTGGGTGGGTGGGTGCGAAAACGATGCAAATCCCGCAACGCCCACGATGGGTCCGGGGATCGCGACGACACCAGAAGTGGAGGATAGCGGGCTCGAACCGCTGACCTTCGCGCTGCCAGCGCGACGCTCTCCCAGCTGAGCTAATCCCCCAGGGCGCTTGGCAGTATAAGACACTCACGGCGCGGCGCAACCGGCCGCCGGGAACGCGCTAGGTGACGAAGTAGACGATCGCGACGATCACCCCGATCGACACGACGACCGCCCGCAACACGCCCGGATTGACGAACCTCACGATCCTTCCGGCGGCGGCGCCGCCGACCAGCGCTCCCACGGCCATGACGGCGGCGGCCTCCCACACAATGTGCCCGCTGAACACGAAAAACAGCGCAGCCGTCGCGTTCGCGACGAAGGAGGTCGCCTGCTTGAGGGCGTTGATGCGGATGAGCGTGTCTGGGATCACGAGCGAGTAGAGCGCCAGGAGGATGATCCCGAGGCCGGCGCCGAAGAACCCCCCGTACACCGCACCGACAAATGCGACGAGCGCCGTCAGGTAGGGGCTGCCGTGAACGGTCGGGTGGCTCAGACGGGCGCGCACCCATCGCTTGGCGATCGGATCGACCGCAAGCAGTGCCGTCGCGAGAAGAATCAGCCACGGCACGAGCGCGCGGAACGTCGCGGCCCCGACGGCCAGCAGCAGCGCCCCGCCGACCAGCCCGCCGATGAGTGCGGGAATTGCCGCGGCACGGACCCGCGGACGCTGTCCCTCCAGGTCGGCGCGCTGGGCGACCGTTCCGCCGACGTACCCGGGACTCAGTGCAACCGTATTGGTGATGTTGGCGTTGAGAGCGGGGACCCCGACGGCGGTCAATGCGGGAAATGTGATCAGCGTGCCGCCGCCGGCCAGCGCGTTGACGGCGCCGGCGGCCAGCGCCGCGACACCCACGAACCCGAGATCAAGTGCGCTGAGACTCAGCCGACGGCCCGTCCGGTCGACAGGACCCACAGCACCGGGCAGCGACGCCTGCCGACGCCTGCCCGCACGAATGCTCGGCCCACGGCCCGGCTAGGACGCCGCGGGCGCGAGGACCTGCTGGGGGGCCTCTCCCCAGAGCCGGTCGAGCCGATAGAACTCGCGTGCCTGCGGGGTAAAGACATGGACGACGAAGTCCAGATAATCCATGAGGATCCACTCGGCCTCGCGCACGCCTTCGACCCGTCGGGCACGCACGCCATGATCCTCTTTGAGCACGCGCCGGATCTCGTCGGCGATGGCCGCCGTCTGGCGCGGCGTGTTGCCCGTGCACACGACCAAATAATCGGTGTAGACGACCAAATCGCGCATGTCGAGGATGACGATGTCGCGAGCCTTCTTGTCGGCAGCCGCATCGGCGGCGATCAGCGCCAGCTCATGCGGGGTCGCGGACAGTTCCTGGTTCGATTCCACTGTCAGCGAGGGTACGGCCCGCGCGGCCAGTTGGCAAGCGGGGTCACGCGCCCCGGTCCGCGTCGGCGAGCAGCCGGGCAACCCCGTCCGGCACCAGATAGTCCACCGGCGCACCCGCGGCGAGTCGCTCGCGGATCATCGTGGCCGACACGTCCACCTCCGGCGCGGTAAGGATGTCCACCCGCCCCGGCGCCACCGCGGTCGCGGTCGCCGTCAGGACCGACGGGTCCACCCCGTCCCGCGAGACCACCGCCAGCCGGGCCAAGGAAAGGATCCGCACCGGATCGTGCCACTGGACGAACCCCGCCAAGCGGTCGGCACCCATGATGAACCACACCTCTGCGTCCGGTTCCTGCCCGGTGATCTCGGCCAGGGTATCGGCCGTATAGCTCGGCCCCGGACGGTCGACCTCGGTCCGGGAGCACCGCCAGCCGCGGTGTTCATCGATGGCCGACTCGACCATCGCGACCCGCAGGTCTGCGGGGAAACGGGGTGCCGGGCGATCCGCCGGTGCGCCGACCGGGACGAACACCAGCTCGTCGAGCGCGAGGCGCCACCACGCCTCCTGGGCGATCATCAGATGGCCGATGTGCGGCGGATCGAACCGTCCGCCGAGTACGCCGACCCGGCGGTGATCGGGGGTCACGGGATCGCGGGCGGGTCGGCCAGGACGAATTGGTCCCGATGGACCACCTCAGCACCGGCCTCCGGCAGCAGGCGCCGTACCGCGTCGGTCTTGAGCCCGGCCACCTGGCGCAGGTCGTCGGCCGCGAATGCGCTGATGCCCTTCCCCACCGCCCGGGAATCCTCGTCGACAACGTCGATGGCGTCGCCTACCCCGAACACCCCGTCGACGGCGGTCACGCCGACCGGCAGCAGGGAGGTCCCCTGGCGGCGCAGCGCGCGGGCGGCGCCAGCGTCCACACGGATGGTCCCGAGTGACGGCTTTGCATACCTCAGCCACAGCTTGAACGCGCTCTCGCGCCGTTCGGACGGAGCGAATCGGGTCCCGACGCGATGCCCGGACGCGACCGCCGCGAGCACCCCCGCGGACCGGCCCGAGGCGATCACGCAGGTCACGCCTGCGGCCGTCGCCATCGTGGCCGCGGCGATCTTCGATGACACTCCGCCGCGCCCGAGCCCTGAGCCGTGCATGTCCGCCAGCGCGACATCTTGCGGGCGCGTCGCGGGCGCGACGTCGCCGATCAACTCCGGCCGCCCATCCTCACCGACCCCGAACAGCCCGTCCCGATCGGTCAACAGCACGAGCCACCTCGCCGACATCAGTATCGCGACCTGGGCCGCCAGGACGTCGTTGTCGCCGAACGTCAATTCGTCGGTCGCCGTCGTGTCGTTCTCGTTGATCACGGGGATCACACCGAGGTCGAGCAGCCGCGTCAACGTGGTACGTGCGTTGATATAGCTTCCGCGACGCTTGAGATCCTCGGACGTCAACAGCACCTGGGCCGGCGTGACCGCCTGGGCGGTAAACAATTCCAGGTAACGCTGGAACAGCACGCCCTGCCCCACCGCCGATGCGGCCTGCAGGTCCGGGAGCGCCGTCGGGCGCTCGCGGATGCCGAGCCGTCCAAGCCCGCAGGCGATCGCCCCACTGCTGACGAGCACCGGCCGGTATCCGAGACGCCGCAGCCGGACCAGATCGCGGACGCGCGCCGCGAGGATGTCCTCGCGCAGGCGCCCGTCCGCATCGACGAGCGTCGACGACCCGACCTTTGCCACGATCACACTCACTTGCTGAGGCCCTCCGGGGGGCGCAGGATCCGCTCGCGCACTGCTTCGATGCCCGCCCCCGAGACCGCGTCGACTGCCACGTCGGCCCATTCCGGCGGCGCGGACGGGTCCGAGAACGTCGCCACAACGATACGACGTGCCTCGGCGGAGACATACGGGGCGATCGCCGCGTCGACGAGCGCCCGCCGTTCGGCCGCCGGGGCCGCCTCGTCGTCGGCCGCAATGCAGTGCACGATCACCCGCGCGCGTTCGCACTGGGTCAGGAAACCGTCCGGCCGGGCCTGACCGTCGGTGCCGACCCCGGGCAGATCGGCCACGAGATGAATCTCCAGCTCGTCGTCCACGAGCGGGCCGAAGGCCGGCTCGCGCGTGGACTGCGGGTAGGGCGCAACGACGGCCGTGGCGCCCGTCAGGGCGACCAACAGCGCGCTCTTGCCCGCATTGGGCATCCCGACGATCGCGACCTCGATGGGGAGCCGCAGCTCGAGCGTGAGCCAGGTCATGTCGCCCGGACCGCCCGGAACCGTCTCGCGCGGCGCTTGATGGGTCGACGACCGAAAGACCTTGTTGCCGACCCCACCGTTGCCGCCGCGGGCGACCACGACCCGGTCGCCGTCGTGCCGGAGGTCGGCGATCACCGCATCGTCGCGGATGACGCGGGTGCCGGGAGGCACGGCCACCTCGACGTCGGCGCCGTTGCGCCCGTGCCGGGCCCGGCGCTCCCCGCCGCCGCCCGCCGCCGCCGTGTGATGCACCGCGTGCCGGAACCGCGACAGATCGACCACCTGGGAATCGGCGACGAGGATCACCTCGCCGCCGCGCCCGCCGTTGCCACCGTCGGGTCCACCCTTGGGCACACGGGCTTCGCGACGGAACGACAGTCCGCCGTGGCCGCCACGTCCGCCTTCAACGTGGATACGTGCGCGATCGGTAAAGGGCACAGCGGCTCCGGCTAGGCGGAGGCCGCGACCTCCGGTTGGACGGAGATCCGACGGCCCTTGCGGCCGCTGGTGAACTCGACGCGGCCGGAGACCTTGGCGAAGATTGTGTAGTCGCGACCCATTCCTGCCCCGTCACCGGGGTGGAACTCGCTGCCGCGCTGGCGCACGATGATCGATCCTGCCGGGACGACCTGACCGGCGAAGACCTTCACGCCAAGCCGCTGTGCGGCGGAGTCACGACCGTTGCGGCTGGAGCCGCCACCCTTCTTGTGTGCCATCTCGGCTTCCCCTACGCGATCGAGTCGATGCGCACGCGTGACAACCGCGAGCGGTGCCCGCGCTTGCGCTTTGAATCCTTCTTGGCCCGGTAGGTGAACACCAGGAGCTTCGGCCCCAACAGATGCTCTTCCACCGTGGCGTTCACGGTTCCACCGTCACTCAACGCGCCACCGGCGGTGCCGGTCGCGAGGACGGTTGGAGAGAACGTATCCCCCGGCTCCTGCGCCAGACGGTCCACAAGCAGCTGCTCGCCCGTCTTCACTCGATACTGCTTGCCCCCAAGGGCGATTACCGCGTAATCCGGCACACTTCCCCCAACCCGTCTCGGTCGGACTTCACAACCGATCTGCGGCCAGCGCAGGTCGGTGCCGCAGACTGCGGCGCGGCTCGGGAGAATAGCAAAGCCCGAGCCGGTTCGGCACCTCGCCGGCTCGTGAGCGCCCCCGATCGTCGCGCCCACGTGGCCCGTGGCTATCCAGCGTCGCGCCGACGCGCCCGAATGGCCCCCCCGTGCAGCGCACGGTCGGTCTCAAGTCGTACGCGCTTGCCGACGATCTCCTCGATTTCCGCCAGGCGCGCGCGTCCGTCCTCGTTGAGCAGTGCGGAGGCCTGCGAGCCGACGTGCACCGTCATCTCGTCGCCTGCGATCCCGTCGGCCGCACGGACGATGGCCCGCGACGCGTCGATCGCGACGGTCTCGTCGGAGAGCACGATCCCGACCCCCTCGCACGGCTCGCAGGTCACCGTCATGATCTCGCGCGGCCCGTCGGAGATGTTCTGCCGCGTCATCTGCACGAGTCCGAGCGGCGAGATGTCGGCGACAAACGTGCGGGTCCGGTCCTTCTCCAGCTCGGCGTCCAGCACGGCTTTGACCTGCCTGCGATTCGAGGCGTCGTTCATGTCGATGAAATCGATGATCACGATCCCACCGATGTCCCGCAGCCGGAGCTGCCGGACAACCTCTGCGGCGGCCTCGAGATTGGTCTTGGTGACCGTCTCCTCGAGACGGCTGCCCCCACGCCCGACGTTCCCGCCCGAGTTGACGTCGATCACCGTCATCGCCTCGGTGTCATCGATGACCAGGTAGCCGCCGGACTTCAGGGGCGCGCGGCGCTCGAGTGTCGACCGCACCGCCTTTTCGGCGCCGTATTCCTCGAACATCGACCGGTCGCCGTCATAGAGACGGACGCGCGATGCGATGCCCGGCGAGGTCCGCTTGAGGAAGTTGTGGATCCGCTCGAACTGCGTCGGGTCGTCGACGAGGACCTCCTCGACGTCGCTGTTGAGCAGGTCGCGGATAACCTTGAGCGAGATATCAGCCTCGGAGTAGAGCAGCGTCGGCGACTTCACCGCAGCGCCACGCTGGCTGAGGGCGGCCCACAGACGACGCAGCGCCTGGTAGTCGCGTGCAATGTCGTCGGCCGACGCGCCGGCGGCCGCGGTGCGGACGATCAGACCACCCTCGAGCGGCAGCGCGCTGCAGATCTTGCGCAGCCGTCGCCGCTCGTCGTCGAGGAGTTTGCGGCTGACACCGAGTCCGTCCCCGTACGGGACGTAGACCACGAAGCGGCCAGCCAGCGACAGCTGCATCGTCAGGCGGCACCCTTTGGTTCCCATCGGGTCCTTGGTGGCCTGGACGAGCACCTCGTCACCCTTCTTGAGCAGCTCGGCGATCTGGCGCTTGTGTTTCGGCACGCCGACGGCGACGACCTCGTCGACGTGAAGGAAGCCGCTCTTGGAGAGGCCGACGTCGATGAATGCCGCCTCCATGCCGGCCAGCACGTTGCCGACCCGACCCTTCCACACGTGCCCGACGACCGACTGACGTCCTCGCCGTTCGATGTAGCACTCCGCTGTGTATCCGTCTTCCAGGAGTGCGACCCGGGTCTCCCACGGGTCGACGGAGACGAGGATCTTGGTCTTCAGCGTTCCTCCTGACGAGGTTCCCGGCCCTGGGCGGCGATGCGCTTGACAGCCAGCCCGACCAAACGGGTGATCAGGTACACAGCGCCGCTGCGCACCAGGATGCGGCTAAAGGGTACGAACCGGGTCAGACGTCCCGCCCCGTGACGCCACACCGGCGTCAACATCGCGAGCGCGACGACAAGGCCGATGTTCTTTGGATCGACGCCCGGGTTCGACAGGCTGCCGGTGTCCGCCGCGAGCTTGGTATGGCCGGCCTTCATGCCGGCCGCGGTCTTCGTCGGGCTCGCAACCAGCACCGACCGCACTGCCAGACGCATCGCCAATCGGTGCTCCATCTGGCGGGCAACCTCCGGCTGCAGGCCCGGGTAGGAGCGACGCGTGCCGTTGCGGTGGTCGATGACCATGTCCGCGACCCGGCGGCGGATGCGCACGAGGTCGTCACCGGTCAGGCCGTCGACGAACAGCATCACCGCGATCCCGACGTCCGGATCGGTACGCAGCTCGCGCTCGAGCACTCGACGCTCGGCGGCATTTCCCGTCACAACAACCAGCGCACCGCCACCCACGCGGCGATGGTCGCCGATCCGCGTGGCGAGCGCGGCATTGTCGGCACCGGGCTGCGCGATCGCGACCACCAGGTCGGCGCGCCCGGGCGCGCCGACCCGTGCCCCGAACTCGGTGGCCAGGCGCACCGCCGCCTCATGGTCGGCGATCGGAAGGACGACAATTTCGTCCGCGTGGCGGGCCGTCATCTGCGAGCGGGCGACCGTCTTGGCGACCGGCTGCGCCCAGCGCATTCCGGTCCGCAGCGCGGTCGACGTGCGGCCCATCAGATCGCCAGCCGGCGCCGGTGGATCGACAGCAGCACACCGACCGCTGCCATATCGGCGACCAGGTGGCTGCCGCCGTAGCTGACGAACGGCAGCGGGATGCCGGTGATCGGCATCAGCCCAACGTTCATTCCGATGTTGACGACCATTTCAAAGCAGAACATCGCACAGATCCCACCGGCGACGAGCTGTTCGAACTGTGTCGCGGCCTGCGCGGTGATGCGCAGCGCCCGCCAGAGCAGGATCCCGAACAGCGCGACCACCAGCGCCGCCCCGACGAACCCGAACACCTCGCCGACCACGGCGAAGATAAAGTCGGTGTGGTCTTCGGGCAGGAAGTTGTACACGGTCTGGGTCGCGCCGCTGACCCCCTTGCCCAGTGCGCCGCCCGAGCCGATTGCGGTCTTGCTCTGCGACAGCTGGTATCCGGCGGTGTTGCCGTGGCCGCCGTTGAGGAACGCCGTCATGCGCTCGAGCTGGTACCCCTTGACGACACGGATCCCGACCGAGGGCAGAATCCAGAACGCGAGCAGCACCGTGGTCGCGAGGCCCAGCGCCCCGACGGCAAAGTGTTTCCACGGGGTCCCCGCGATGAACAGAACCCCGACGAGGCCCGCTGCGTAGATGAGCGCCATGCCCAGGTCGGGCTCCAGAAAGATCAGCAGCGCGGGACCTGCCGCCACGGCACACAACGTCACCGTCGTGCGCCACAGATCGATGTCATCGATGCGCTCGATCGCCATCGCCGCGAGGACCACCACGAGCGCGATCTTCCCGAACTCCGATGGTTGCAGCTGGAACGGACCGACGCTGATCCATGCGTTCGCCCCGCGCACGGTGACGCCGATGGCAAATACCACCAACAGCGCCCCCAGGAGCCCGCCGAGCAACACGCGAGGGTATGGCTGCAGCCGGCGGATGTCAAAGATGGCGAACGCCAGCAGCGCGGCCACCGCGGGAATGAGGAAGATGACCTGCCGGGTCTCAAAGTACCCCGGGTTCCCCGCGATCGCGTGAGTGGTCGAGGTCTTGATCATCAGGACGCCGAGCGCGAGCAACACACCCACGACGGCCAGCATGATCCAGTCGAGCCCCGCCAGGAAGGCGCGGACACCCGAGCTCGTGGCGCGCCGTGGCACGCGCATGCTCGTGAGCGTCGTCAATTCGACTTCACCGCGCCCGCCGAGCCGCAGAGGTGCGGGTTGAACTTGGTGGGCCCATAGGCAGCAATCGTGCCACACACCGCGGGCGCGGCCCCGATCGCGCCGACGCCGCCGTGCTCGATGATGATCGCGACGACGATCTTCGGATTGTTGAACGGGGCGAACCCGACGAACCAGGAGTGGTCGGCCTGGGATTTGGTTCCCGACTGTGCGGTACCGGTCTTGCCGGCGACCACGGGGCCCCCCGCGGCGGCGACCGGGCTAAAGACCCCCGACGCCGTCCCCTGGCCGCCCTGGGCCACCAGGAACATGCCCTGGCGCACCACGCCCAGGAAGGCGGAATTGATTCCGAGCGGCCGCGGCGGAGTGACCCCCGACAACTGCCGCACGACTCCGCCGCTCGGATTTGTCACGGTCTTCCCGAGGGTCGGGGTGACCACGTTGCCGCCGTTGGCGATGGCCGCGTAAGCCACGGCCATCTGCAGCGGCGTCGCAAGCAGATTGCCCTGCCCGACGGCCATGTTGATGTTGTCGCCGGGGATCCAGTGATCGAGCAGGTAGGTGTGGGTATTTCCGAAGTTGATCGCTTTCCACTTCGGCGTCGGCACCCGGCCGGGGTCCTCACCCGGCAGGTCAAGCCCTGTGGTCGAACCGAATCCGAACCGTTCCGCCATCGTCTGCTGTTGTAGTCCGGTGTTGGCGTTGGTCAGCCCCGCGACGCTCTGGTGCAGCTGCCAGAACCGGTAGCCAACCTGGTAGAAGTAGGTGTCCGAGGAGACCTCAAGGGCGACGGGCAGCTTGATGAGCCCGTTGTTCTCCTTCTGGAAGTTCGTGAACACGGTCCCCGACAGCTTGATCTCCGATGGCCCGTCGATCAGCTCGTTGGCGCTGAGTCTCCCGAGCTGCAGGGCGCTGAGGGCGGTCACCGGTTTGAAGGTCGACCCCGGCGGATACGAGTTGATCGCGCGGTTGAGCAGCGTGAAGGTCTTGCTGGTCTCGTACTGGGTGACCAGGCGGGTGTTGTGGGGGCTGTGCTGGACGAACGCGTTCGGCTCATAGGTCGGGTAGGAGGCCATCGCCAGGATCTGGCCGGTCTTCGGATCGAGCGCCACCCCCGCCGCGCCCGTGGCGCGACCGATCGACAGGACCCGCTGGCGCAGCTCGGCCTCCAGCGCCAGCTGGGTCGGCATGTCGATCGATAGCTGCAGGGTGTCGCCCTGAACGGGAGGCGTCGACGAGAGCGGCGCGGTCCCAACCGGATCGCCGGACGCGTCGACCTCGACCTGGGTCTGGCCCAGAACGCCGCGCAGGTACTGCTCGTACTGGGCCTCGAGCCCGGCCTGGCCGACCTGCTCGGTCCCTGAATACCCCTTGGCGAGGTAACTCTTGTACTCGGCCTGGGTGATCAGCCCGGTGTATCCGAGGATGTGCGCGGCGGTCGTCTTCAGCGGGTAGTTGCGCCGGTAGGCGTTCTCCAGCTCCACGCCCGGGAACTGCCGGATCCGCTCCGAGATGACCGCCCGCTGGGTCGCCGAGATGTTCTCGGCAAGGACGACCGGCTCATACGGGGAGGCGGTCTGTCCGCGCGCCATGGTCCGCATCAGGTGCGTGGCACTTGTGTGCAGCAGCGGGGCCAGCATCCGCATCTCGGTCAGGCGGCGGGCCCCGGCCAACTCGAGCGGGAACGCCACGACGTTGACGCTGGGGACATCGTCGGCAAGGACGACCCGCCCCGAGCGGTCGGTGATGAAGCCGCGGGGAGCCGGCACGACAACGGTCCGGATGGCGTTCGACGACGCGACTTGTGCGTACCCCTGGGCGTCGATGACCTGCATGAACCACAGCCGGACGACCAGAATGCAGACCGCGCCCAACGCGACCCCGCCGATGACCGCGATCCGGAACGCCGTCCGTGGATTGAGCGGACGTTGGCGGCGGCGGCCCGGGCCTCCGGGCCCGCCGGCGGGCGACACCAGGCGCGAGCTCACACGTCTCCCGAGACGACGAAGGGCTCGATCGACCGCGGCGCGCCTAACAACCACCGCGTCACCGCCAAGACGGGGATCGCCACGAGTCCAGTCAGGATCACGGATGCCAGCAGGGTACGCACAACGTCACCGAATTCGAGAGGTCGGGCCAAGAGGAGCTGCGCGAAGACGTCACCGGCCTGCACGATGAACTCGGCGACCAGGCACAGCACCACGGGCGGCAGCAGTCCGCGGACCTCATCGTGTCCGCACAGCCGCCCCGCACCCCATCCTACGACCAGATACAGCAGGGCGAGCGCACCCAGGGTCCCGACCGGGGAGGTGAGCTCGACGATAAACCCGCCCGCCGCACCCGACACCGCACCGACGAGCGATCCGCGCTGGAGCCCGACCGCGACGACCGCGCACACCAGCACGTCCGGCACACCACGCGCCACCTGGATGAACGGCATCAACGAGACCTGCAGCAACGCGGCGGCGACGACGATCAGCGCCACCGCCCACAACCGCGGCGCCCGCATGACCTCCCCCGCGGACGGGCCGCTGGGACCCGCCGCCGAGATGATCATCGGGGGCCGGGAGCTCATGGCGTCGTCGCGCGCTGCTTGGCCAACGCGCTCTTCGGGGCAAGCGCCACGACGTAGGCGAGCGAGGTCGCGCTGACGATGGGCACGACCTGGACCGTCTGCTGGACATCGGCTTCGCGGTGCCCGACGCCCTCCACGACACCGACCGGAATACCGCGCGGATAGATCGACAACTGACCGAGGCGCTTGAACCCGGCCGTGAACACGATGTCGCCGGCGGCGACCGGCTTGCTGGCCGGGATGCCGGCGATCTGAAAGGCGCCGGGCGCCGTCGGCTGCAGGATGCCGAACGCCGAATTCGACTGGGTGATGGTCACGCCGACGCTCGTCTGCGGCTGCGACAGGAAGGCGATCGTCGCGCTGATCGGTCCGGCCTGGGTGACGGTACCCACCAGCCCCGGCCCGGACCCGCTGTTGGCGACCACCGGCGCGTTGACCACGACGCCGCTGTTGGTGCCCTTGTCGATGCGCGCCTCTTCGTAGTACGGCGAGGCCGACCAGGCAATGATGTCGGCCGGCACCGGGATGTAGTCGGTGCTCCACTGGTGCCCCAGGCCGCGAACCGCGTTCAGGCGCTGGTTCTCCTCGACGTTGAACTGGCCCTGAATGAGCTCGCTGCGCAGCTGCTGGTTCTCCTTGGCGAGCTGGGCCGCGCGATCGCGGGCGTTCGCGAGACTCGTCGCCCAGTCCCAGGCGTTGCGCACCGGCTCGATCGCTCGGCTGACCCCATCCTGGAGCGGGGTCACGACGGTCCCCGCACCGCCCTGGAGGCCGTGGAGCGGCCCGCTCCCGGACTCGCGGCCGTAGAACGACAGCACGACCACGCACAGCAGCACCAGGCCGCCGATAATCAGGCGGCGGGCAAGGGTGCGACGCTGCGCGAGTGGACTGTTGCCGTGATTGCTCACCGGAGTCGGCGACGGACGACGCGCCGGCTCAGTAGCGGCGGCGCGAGCGTCCCTTGCTGGATCGCCTCATGACCTCGAATTCTTCCAGGGATCGCCCGGAGCCGACGGCAACGCAGGTCAGCGGCGACTCGGCGACGTGGATGGGCATCTCGGTTTCGCGGCGCAGGCGCTCGTCCAGACCCTGCAGGAGGGCGCCGCCACCGGCCAACATGATGCCGCGGTCCATGATGTCCGACGCGAGCTCGGGCGGGGTCTTGTCGAGCGTGCTCTTGACCGCATCGACGATCTGGCTGACCGGTTCCTCGAGTGCCTCGCGGACCTCTTCGGAGGACAACACGACGGTCTTCGGTAGGCCGGTGATCATGTCGCGCCCGCGAATCTCGGCCTGGACCTCTTCCGGAAGGGGGTACGCCGACCCGATCTCGAGTTTGACCTCTTCCGAGGTCTGGCTGCCAATCATCAGCTTGTACTCGCGTTTGACCCAGTTGATGATCGCCTCGTCCATCTCGTCGCCACCGACGCGGATCGATTGGGCGACCACGATGCCGCCGAGGGAGATCACGGCAACCTCGGTGGTGCCCCCGCCGATGTCGACCACCATGTTTCCGGTCGGCTCGGCCACGGGCAGCCCCGCGCCGATCGCCGCGGCCATCGGTTCTTCGATGAGGTACGCCTGGCGAGCGCCGGCCGACAGGGTCGCCTCTTCGACGGCGCGCTTCTCTACCCCGGTCACCCCG
Organism: Thermoleophilia bacterium; assembly: GCA_017882545.1. Taxonomy (GTDB): domain Bacteria; phylum Actinomycetota; class Thermoleophilia; order Miltoncostaeales; family Miltoncostaeaceae; genus CAITWD01. The sequence continues at coordinate 8,041 of JADGPG010000082.1, read as the reverse complement.
GACGGCACACAGACCACAACGCGCGGGTGCGCCCACCGGTTCTGGTGCACCTTCTGGATGAAATGGCGCAGCATCTGCTCGGTGACGTCGAAGTCGGCGATGACCCCGTCTTTGAGCGGACGGATGGCGGTGATGTTGCCGGGCGTGCGGCCCAGCATCCGCTTTGCTTCGATACCGACGGCGTGGACCTCGTTGGTGCGCTGGTCGATCGCAACCACGGACGGCTCGGAGAGCACGATGCCGCGGCCACGGACGTACACCAGCGTATTCGCGGTGCCGAGGTCGACGGCCATGTCGCGGCCGCCAAACCCGGTCAGGTAACCGATGAACCCGATCGGACTGCTCCTTGCCGTGGTTCTGCCCCATCCCGCAGGGCATCATGCCGGCCGATACTAGCCGAGGATTGGCCTGCTGCGAGCGAGCAAACGCCAGCGTGCAACGCGGCGTGCAGCGCTGACGGTAGCGGGATGCCGGTGCGCGCGCCACCCGCCGAGGTGTTCGCTACCCTGAGGTGCACATGCCGCCACTGTTTGCCGACGACAACAGCTCGTACCGACGGGCAATGCGCCGCGCCGACCAGGATGCCCGTGCCCGCGAACAGCGCCGCTCGGAGATTCTCGAGACGCTGCGGCGGCTTCGCGACAAAAGCGGTGACCCCGCCGAGCTCGCAGCGGAGGAGCGTTCGCGCCGCCACCAGGAACTGCTCGAGCGCTACCCGCCGCTGTTCTAAGCGCCAGGCGTGCGGCACCGACGGTGACGCGGGCGATCGCACCGGCGCACCCTGCGTGCGGGACAAACGCGGGCGTTTCGGCCGTCCCGGACCCCGCCCGCCGGTCGCGCCGGCGTCCGCTTGGGGAGCCATCCCGGGTCCAATGAACGGCGACGGGGCCACATGGGCAACCGCGACGTCCGAACGCCGGTCAACGCGGGGGCCACATCCCGACCTCGGAGAGTAGTTGGGCGACCCGGGCGACGGGCAGGCCGATGACGGTTGCCAGATCCCCGTCGATGCCCGAACAGAGAATCGCACCCGCGCCTTGGATGGCATAGCCCCCCGCGCGATCGCGCCACTCCCCCGTCGCCACGTACCACGCGATCTCGTCGGGGCCCAGGCTGCGGAAGGTGACACGGGTGACCGAGCACGCGGTCTGCTCCCCGGATCCGGAGATCAGCGCAATGCCCGTGGCGACCTCGTGCGTCCGCCCAGCAAGGCGCGCGATCGCCGCCGACGCCGCGTCGTCATCGACAGGCTTGCCGAGAATCGATCCGTCCTGCACCACTTCGGTGTCGGCGCCCAGCACCGCCCCCTCCGCCGGGACGCCGGACCGCGCGGCGACCTCACGCGCTTTGGCGAGCGCGTTGACGACGACGAGCTCCCTCGCGTCGGCCCCGTCGGTCCGCTCGGGCACGCCCGAAACAACGACGCGGAACTCCACACCCAGCAGGCCCAGCAGCGCCCGCCGCTGAGGCGAGCGCGAGGCCAGCAGGATCACAGTTCGGCGAAGTGCAGCGCGAGCTCGCGCGCCGCCGATTCCTCGCCGTCGGAGCCGTGGATGATGTTCTGCCCGACATCCAGGGCGTAGTCGCCGCGAACAGTTCCCGGCGCGGCGTCGAGCGGATTGGTCGCGCCCATCATCGTCCGCAGCGCGCCGATCGCCCCTTGGCCCTCGACGGCCAGCATGACGACCGGTCCCGAGACGATGAAGTCCACCAGCTCACCGAAGAACGGGCGTGCACGGTGTTCGGCGTAGTGGGACTCGGCGGCATCGCGCGTCACGGTCAGCTTCTTCAGCCCGACGACCACGAGTCCGCGACGCTCGATTCGCGAGATGATCTCCCCCGTCAACCCAGCGGCGACGCCATCGGGCTTGATCATGACAAACGAGCGCTCGCTCAATCGATTCCTCCGGGGGTGGTCCCTGCGTCGGTACGGGTTTGGCGGATTGCCTGCGCCGTGCCGGTGTCGCCCGACTGGTCGAACGGACCGCCAACCGCGGACTCACGATTGACGCGGTCGGTGACCCGAATGCGAAACTCGAGTTCGGTGAGACGCGATTGCAGGTCGCGCAGATCGTCCTGGCTTACGGCTCCCGCCTTCTGCAGGATGTCATGCGCATCGATGTCCGCCCCGGCGAACCCCTCACGGGCGATCATCCGGGAGACCATCTGACGCCCCTCTTCGTCGCCGATCTCCTTGAGGCGCCGCTCAAGCGCGACGAGTTCGAGTTCGCGTTCGCGAGCCTCGTCCAGCAGCTCGGGCGGCCGGATGATCAGGTAGATCACCGCCCCGAAGAACGGCAACACGATCACCAGCGCCAGCGCCAGCGCGATGAACGTGCCGTTCTCGGTGCGGCGGCGCACATCCTGGTAGGTCCACCAGATGAGCGACAGCCACAACAGCACGAGGAAGACCTCGATAAGGAGACTGAGCGCGCTCCAGAGACCTGAACTGAAGAAACTGGTCACGGTTGCAAACGGGTCATTGTGATCAATGCTGGGCATCCAAGCTCGTTCCGCATTTGTGCGGGGCGAGCATATCAGGGCAAATCCCGCACTACGCGCCGGCGGGTCGGACCTGCATCCCGGTCAGGTTCGCGGAGGGTCGTCGGGCCGCGCTGCGAGGAGCAGCGGACGGACATCCCCCAGCAGATAGAGCGACCCGCACACCAGCACCGCGCCCGCCGGTCCGGCCTCCTGGAGCGCCGCCGCCAACGCCGCGCCCGGGTCCGCAACGACCTCCGCGGCGGTGCCGAGCCTCCGTGCCGCGGCGGCGACCCCGGCGGGATCAGCGGCGCGCCGGTGGGACGATCGCGTTGCGATCACCGCGGTGCAACACGGCGCGATCGCCTCCAGCATCGCACCGAGGTCCTTGTCGTCGAGCACTGAAACGACCGCGACGGGCCGGCGCGCGCCGAAGACCTCGACGAGTGAGGTGGCCAAGGCGCGCATCCCGGCCGGATTGTGTGCCCCGTCGATGGCCACGTCCGGCGCCCCTGCGAACACCTCGAGCCGTCCCGGCACGCGGACCCGCGCGGCCGTCGCCCGAACCGCGTTGGCGTCGAGCGGGCGCCCGAGGAACCGCTGCGCGGCTCCCAGTGCGACGGCGAGGTTGTCCCGTTGAAAGCGCCCGGTCGCACCGACCCGGAGCCGCCGATAGACGGTGCCGTCGACGGCGATGCTGCAGGCGCCGTCAGCCTCGTCGATCAGAATCTCTCGCTCCAGGCGCCACCCCGAGAGCCGATGCGCCGCCATTACCGTGTCGACCGCGGCGGCGGCGGCCGGGTCAAGTCTCCCGATCACAAGGCGGTCCGATCCGTCGGGCGCGACCGCAAGCTTTTCACCGGCGATTTCGGCCTCCGTCTCGCCGAGCAGCTCGGTGTGCTCGCGCGCGATGTTGGTGAGCACGGTGACCGCGCCGCCGCCGAGCACGTTCGTGGCGTCGTAGCGCCCGCCGAGCCCGGCCTCGACGACCACGACGTCGACACCGGCAGCGGCGGCGACAACGAACGCGGCGGCCGTGAGAACCTCGAATTGCGTGACGGAATCGTCGCCGGCATACCCGAGGTGATCGACCGTATCCCGAACCCGCGTCAAGGCGGCGGCGAAGACATCGCCGCGAACGGCATCCCCGTCGATCATCAGCCGCTCGGTCCACCCGACGATGTGCGGCGACAGGTACGCGGCGGTCCGAAGCCCCTCCGCCGCGAGCAGGGCCGCCGATAGGCAAGTCGTCGACGACTTGCCGTTCGTTCCGACCACGTGGATCGCCGGCTGGGCACGATGGGGATTGCCGAGCTCGGCCAGGAGGTGCTCCATCCTGGCCAGGCCGAACCGCATGCCCAGGATGTCGAGGCTCTCGACGTAGGCAAGCGCGTCGGCCAGGTTCACGTCCCGAGCACCCCGATCTGCTCCTCGAGAATCTGCCGTTCGGCGGCAAACCGCTCGACCTTCTCCCGCTCGGCCGCAACGAGGGCGGCCGGCGCGCGGGAGACGAAGCGATCGTTGGCGAGCATCGCCTCGGCGCGGGCGAGTTCTTTGTCCACGCGGTCCCGTTCGGCGACCAGCCGCGCACGCTCGGCGCCAACGTCCACCTGTCCGACCGGGGCAACGATCCGGATCTGCCCAGCGCCGACGGCCAGGACCTGCGCACCCTCGCCCACGTCGTCGATGGCAACGTTGGCAAGGCCTGCGAATGCCGGCGCCAGCCGTCCGAGGTCAAGGTCGTCGAGCGCGACGGTGAGGGTCGTCTTCGGGCTCAGCCCGTGCCGGCTGCGCCAGGCCCGCACGACCGTGACGGCCTCCTGCAGCGCGCCGACCATCGCCTCGGCGTGGCCGTCGCGCGCACTCGGACGGCGCGGCGGCGCGTGGACGAGCATCAGTCCCGACGACCCGGGCAGCTGCTCCCAGCAGGCTTCGGTCACGAACGGCATGACCGGGTGGACCAGCGCCAGGATCTGCTCGAGCAGGTCGCCGGCAACCGCCGCGGTCGCCTCGTCGTGCTTGAGCAGCTCGAGGTACCAGTCGCAGAACTCGTCAAACACGAGGTGGTAGATGACGTCGGTAAGACGGCTGAACTCATAGCGGGCGATCAGGTCCGCGGCGGTGTCGATCGCCTCGGTCACGCGTGATGCCATCCAGCGGTCGGCGACCGTCTCCGGCACGACCGGCGCAGGCGCGCCAGCGGTCCCGCCGCGGGCGATTACCAGGCGGGTGGCATTCCAGATCTTGGTGACCAGCTGACGCCCCTGGCGGATCTTCTCGGCCGAGAACCGGACATCCTGCTGGCTGCTCATCAGCAATAGGCCGAACCGGAGCGCGTCGGCGCCGTGCTCGTCGATGAGTTCGAGCGGATCGACGCCGGTACCCAGGCTCTTGCTCATCCGGCGGCCGTCGGCGGCTTGGATCACTGAGTGGATGTAGACGTCGGCGAACGGTGGCGCACCCATGTACTCGATTCCGAGCATGACCATGCGGGCGACCCACAGGAAGATGATGTCGCGCGCGGTCGAGAGCACGTTAGTCGGGTAGAAGCGTTCGAGCTCCGCCGTCTGCTCCGGCCAGCCCAAGGTCGCGAATGGCCACAGGCCCGACGAGAACCACGTGTCCAACACGTCCGGGTCGCGATCCCAGCCCTCGCCGTCGGGCGCGTCGACCCCGACGTAGACCTCCTCCCCGCGGTACCAGACCGGCAGCTGGTGTCCCCACCAGAGCTGGCGCGACAGGCACCACGGCCGGATCTCCTGCATCCAACGGACGTACACGCCCGCCCAATGCGAGGGGGTGAACGTCACCGCGCCGTCCTCGACGGCGGCGATGGCGGGCGCGGCGAGGCGTTTCATGTCGCAGAACCACTGCAGCGAGATGAGCGGCTCGACCCGCTGCCCGGAGCGATGCGAGAACGGGACCGTGTGCGTGTAGGGCTCGCTGCCGCGCTGCAGTCCCGCCTGCGCCAAGTCGGCCTGGACACGCTCCGAGCACGCCTCGGGCGTCAGGCCGGCGTAGCGCTCTCCCATCGCCGCCACGATCCGCCCGTCCTCACCGATGACGCTGATTGCCGGCAGGTTGTGACGACGCGCGAGATCGAAGTCGTTCGGGTCGTGCGCTGGGGTGATCTTCAGGCAGCCAGTCCCGAACTCGGGCTTGACATAGTCGTCGGCGACGATCGGCAGCTCGCGCCCGACGAGGGGCAGAATGCAGGTCTTGCCGACCAGGTGGCGATAGCGGTCGTCGTCCGGGTGCACGGCGACAGCCGTGTCCCCGAGCATCGTCTCCGGGCGCACCGTCGCGACGATCAGCTCGCCCGACCCGTCGGCGAGTGGGTAGGCGATCTGCACGAGCGCGTCGGTGACCTCGCGGTCCTCCACCTCGAGGTCAGAGATTGCCGACCCGAGCCCGGGGTCCCAGTTGACCATGTAGTGGTCGCGGTAGACGTGCCCCTTCTCGTACAGATCGACGAAGGTGTGCTGCACGGCCCGGGCGTAGCCCTCGTCAAGCGTGAAGCGCTCACGGGAGAAGTCGAGCGTCGCCCCAAGACGCCGAAGCTGGCCGATGATCGTGCCGCCGTACTCGTCCCGCCACTCCCACGCCCGAGCGACGAATGCCTCGCGTCCGATTTCGTGCCGGGATCGCCCCTCGCGCGCGAGCGCCTTCTCGACCTGCGCCTGGGTGGCGATTCCGGCATGGTCGGTCCCGCAGATCCAGAGGGTCTCGTACCCCGCCATGCGGTGATGGCGGATCAGCACGTCCTGAATCGAGTTGTTCAGGGCGTGCCCGATGTGCAAGGCGCCCGTCACGTTCGGAGGCGGGATCGCGATGCTGTAGGCCGGTTTGCCCGACGAGGGGTCGGCCCTCAGCGCGCCGGACGCGTTCCAGGCGTCCACCCAACGGGGCTCATCGGCCGCAGGGTCATACCGAAGATCGCCGCCGCCTGCCGCTGGGGATGCGTGCTGCGGCTCGGTCACCCGCCTGCCTCGGCGCGACGTTCACGCCCCGGGGCTTCGGTGACGAGCGTCGGCGGGAGACCCTTTTCGATGGTCTCGCGCGTGACCACGCACTTGACCACGTCGTCCCGCGACGGCAGCTCGAACATGACATCCATGAGTGCGCTCTCGACGATCGTCCGCAAGCCGCGGGCGCCGGTCGCGCGCTCGAGCGCACGGTCGGCGATGGCCGCCAGCGACTCTTCGGCGAAGGCCAGGTCGACGCGATCGAAGCTGAAGAAGCGCTTGTACTGTTTGGTCAGCGCGTTGCGTGGCTCGGTCAGAATCTTGACCAGATCATCCCGGGAGAGCTGGTGGACGGCCGAGATGACCGGCAGGCGCCCGATGAATTCCGGGATCAGTCCGTAGTGCATCAGGTCTTCGGGCAGCACCTGGCTGAACCGTCCGTGCGGGTCATGCTCGTGACGCGAGTGGACCTCCGCCGCGAAGCCGACGCCGCCGCTGCCGATCCGGCGATCGATAATCTGTTCGAGGCTCGCGAACGCCCCGCCGCAAATGAACAGGATGTTGGTCGTGTCGATGCTCAAGAACTCCTGGTGCGGATGCTTCCGCCCCCCTTGAGGCGGCACCGAGGCGACGGTCCCCTCGAGGATCTTCAGAAGCGCCTGCTGGACGCCCTCGCCGGACACGTCCCGCGTGATCGACGGGTTGTCGGCCTTGCGGGCGATCTTGTCGACCTCGTCGATGTAGATGATCCCGGTCTCGGCGCGCTTGACGTCGAAGTCGGCGGCCTGGATCAGCTTGAGCAGAATATTCTCGACGTCTTCGCCCACGTATCCGGCTTCGGTCAACGCGGTGGCGTCGGCGATCGCGAACGGGACGTTGAGAATCTTGGCCATCGTCTGGGCGAGCAGCGTCTTGCCGCAGCCGGTGGGGCCGAGGAGCAGGATGTTGGACTTGGCCAGCTCGACCGTCGTCTCGGCGTTGCGAGGCTTGCTCTCGGTACCGGCCTGTACCCGCTTGTAATGGTTGTAGACGGCGACCGCGAGCGTCTTCTTGGTCTGGTCCTGGCCGACGACGTAGCTGTTCAGGAACTCGTAGATCTCGCTGGGCTTGGGCAGCTCGTCGAAGGAGAACTCACTGGTCTCGGCCAGCTCCTCCTCGATGATCTCGTTGCACAGATCGATACATTCGTCGCAGATGTAGACACCAGGTCCGGCGATCAGCTTCTTGACCTGCTTCTGGCTCTTTCCACAGAAAGAGCACTTGAGCAGATCACCGGTCTCGCCGACACGCGCCACGAGCGTCCGTTCCTCTCTGCGAGCTGCGGTAAAACTACGGTCAGGTCCAGAACGCTACCTGGAAACCCTGCGGAAGTCCCCTGTAATCGCCCTTCCCGGCGTGCCGCGTACACGGCGCGCCGGGCAGCGATCGGTCAGTCTGCGATCAGCTTGCGGGTGCTGATGACGTCGTCGACCATGCCGTACTCCTTGGCCTGCGCTGCCGTCATGATCTTGTCGCGCTCGACGTCGGCACGGATCTGCTCGATGGGCTGACCTGTGTGCTTGGCCAGGATCTCTTCCATCAGTTCGCGCATCCGC
>JADGPG010000081.1 GCA_017882545.1 Thermoleophilia bacterium | reverse complement strand
TTCTCGCGCGCAGGCGCGCTCACGCTCGCCAAGTGCTGGGTCATGATGAACACCGCATTTGAGAGCGCGGCAGCCAACCCGAACACGACGCTCGCAGTCATTCCAACACCGCCCGCGGACTCCCGGCGAACGGGTCAGGGTGCGCCTCGCGCAGGCTCGGTCCACGCTGGGGCGTCACACCGACGCCGGAGTCGAACCGGCGGCGTTCGCGGGGGCAGTCGACGTGACGGGCACCGGGCGCACTCACGGTCGTCGCCGGGGCGTCGAGGCGGCAAGCGCAGACGGCCCGGGCTGTGTCGAGATGGCGGCACGGGCGGGCGGCGGCCAGATCGCACGCCGACGCGCGGACCGGACGGCCAGGCGTCCGCGGCGCCCGGTCACGTGTGATCGCGCGGCACGTGGCGACGAGCACAACTTTCGTACGGCCGGCCGCGGGTGCATGTCGGACCACCCTACCCCGCGACGAATGTGACGTCGCCCTCGGGAAGGTCGTCGGCCGGCGGGACGGGGATCACGGCACGGACTCCCGGAAGGTCACCGGCGATATCGATGGTACGTTTGACCGGCCAGGTCATCGCCACGCCGACGAGGCCGCTGTGGACGACAACGCGCCGCCGTGTCCGACCGACCCGGTCGGTCCGAGTGGGATGTGCGGTGCCTCTGTCGTGTGCGCGGTCGACGGGGGCACACGATGACGCAGGCCACGCCGCCCGGCCTGCACCTGAACGCCCGCGCGAGCGACCCCGCCGTTCGAGCTGACGAGGGCGGCGATCCCCGCAACCGTCCTCCGACCTTGGAGATGTGATCCCGATGACCACCAATCACGATCCGTCCGTGCCCGGACCCATCGCCCGTTACGAGCAGGGCATCATCGACCGCGTCAACGACTTCAACGACCCGCGCCAGGAATGGCGCCGCCTGTTTTCCGAGCTTCTGGGCACGTTCTTTCTGGTGCTCGTCGCCGCCGGCGGCGGCATGATGGGCCAGGCGTTTCCCGGCACGATCAGCCGGACGGCTGCCGTGGTGGCACCTGGTCTGATGGTCATGGCCATCATCCTGTTCATGGGCAAGGTGTCAGGTGCACATCTGAACCCGGCCGTCAGCATCGCCTTCGCCCTACGGCGTGACTTCCCATGGTGGCGCGTGCCCGGCTACGTCGTCGTTCAGCTCATCGGGGCCACCCTCGCCGCGCTGTTCCTGCACGAGGTGATCAACGTGTCGGCCAAGTACGGGAGCAATTTCCCGGCGCACGGCTATTCGAATTGGGCCGCGTTCTGGATGGAGCTCATCCTGACGGTCGGCCTTGTCAGCGTCATCTTGGGGACGGCCTCAGGCGCGCAGAACATCGGGATCCTCGGTGCGCTCGGGGTCGGCGGATACATCGCGCTGGCCGGCCTGTGGGGCAGTCCCATCTCCGGGGCCTCGATGAACCCCGCCCGCACGTTCGGCCCCGATCTGGTCGGCACGACCTTCACCGGGTACTGGGTCTATGTGGCCGGACCGATCATCGGCGCGGCAATTGCCGTCGGTATCGCCTTCGTGCTCCGCGGCAGGGGCGGCGGCAGGTCCGGCTCGGGTGCGGCCCAGGGAGACATCTTCACCGAGACGGTCGACCCGGGGAAGTCCTAAGTGAGCCGCTCGGCGCCCGTCTGGGCGCCCGCGGATCGGGGCCACCGCGGCGATGCCTAGACGCACCCCGACGTCGGCCACCCGTCGGTTCATACCCGTACTCGTGCTGGTGGTCGGCTATGCGCTCGCCGTCCGGCCGCGACTCGTGCGCTGGGGCGCGAGCGACTGGGAGGTGCATGGGCCGTATCCCGGGGCCGAGCTGATCCCGGGCGGCGAGCGAAGTGCGACGATGGCCGTGATCATCGATGCCGAGCCGTCCCGGGTGTGGCCCTGGCTTGTGCAGATGGGCGCCGATCGGGCCGGCTGGTACAGCTGGGATCGCCTCGACAACTGGGGGCACACCAGTGCCAACGGTATCCATCCGGAATGGCAGACGCTCTCGGTCGGCGATCGTCTGGCGGCGACCCCCAACGCCAGCCAATCGTGGGAGGTCGCGGCGCTCGAGCCCGAGCGCTTCCTGGGGCTGCGCATGTCACTCGATTTCCAGGGGCGCCCGTTTGACCCGCGCCGTACGCCGCCGCGCTATTACACCGACTCCCTCTGGGGCTTCCTGCTCGACGAACTGCCCGGCCACCGCACCCGACTCGTGGTCAGCGGGTACTGGTCCCTGCACCCGACGTGGCTCCGGCCCGTGCTCAGCGCCGGCCTGCTGGAGCCCTGGCACTGGATCATGTAGACGCGCCAGCTCGCGACCCTCAAGCGACGCGCCGAACGCGACGCCACGCGCTAACCGGCCGGTCGGATCGAGCGCCTCCCACCGGCCCCCGGCGGCGGGCGCGGACCTGGGGTTACTGCGTGGCCTCCGGGTCCGCACGGCACGCCGACGAACACGCTCGGCTCGGCACGCGACCCACGTGAACTTCGCCATTACCGGGGTTTTTGATCGACGCGCAACGTGTGAGATCAACCTGGCACGCAAGTCCGGAACGGCGTCGGGACGGGCCACGACGACCCGTTCACCGTGCCCTTGGGTGGCGCACCCCGACGCGGATCGCCGGTTCACGCGACCGCGGAGGATCGATCCGAATCTTCGCGGCACCTATGCGGCGCGGTCGACTCCGTGGCAGTGCTTCCACTTGCGCCCGGACCCGCAGGTACA
>JADGPG010000080.1 GCA_017882545.1 Thermoleophilia bacterium | reverse complement strand
CGCGAGCTCGACGTGCTGCGGCTGCTGCGCAGCGAGCTCAGCGGACCCGACATCGCCCGCGAGCTCATGGTGTCGCTGAACACCATGCGGACGCACACGAAGAACATCTATACGAAGCTCGGTGTGAACAACCGCCGGGAGGCGGTCCGCCGAGCGGGTGAGCTGGGCCTCTAAGCCCGGCCGGATTCGCCCGGCCTCAATCACCACATCAATCACCACATGTGGCGATGTGGGCTCACCACATCGGTTCGTACGTTGCGTTCGTGCAGTACGAGATCCGAGTCAAGGGACATCTGGACTCCCGATGGGCAGCCTGGTTCGACGGGCTGACCCTGACCCAGGCGGACGACGGGACCACCGTCATCCACGGCCCGATCGTCGACCAGGCCGCACTGCACGGCTTGCTCCAGAAGTTGCGCGACATCGGCATCCCGCTGATCTCCCTGACGCAGCTCACACCCGAAGGAGAATGACATGGAAACCACCAACACCGACAACACGCGCAAGCTCGCACTCGCCGCCGGCGTCCTCTACCTCGTGACGTTCGCGGCGTCGATCCCGACCCTCGCCCTCAAGGCCCCGTTGGTCGACCACGCCAACTGGATCCTCGGGCACGGCAGCGACAAGGGCGTGATCCTCGCCTGCCTCATGGACTTCATCTGCGCCGTCACCGGCATCGGCACGGCGGTCGCGCTCTACCCGATCGTCCGGCGCTTCAGCCGCACGTCGGCGATCGGATTCATCACCTCCCGCACGCTCGAGGCGGCCATCCTCGTTATGGGCGCGATCAGCCTGCTGACGATCGTGACGCTCCGCAACGACGCGGTCGGCGACACTGCGTCGCTGATGACGGCCAGCCGATCCCTCATCGCCGCGCACCACTGGGCGTTCTTGTTCGGCCCCGGATGCATGCCCGCCATCAACGCCATGTTCCTCGCGACGGTGATGTACCGCTTCCGTCTGGTCCCCCGCATCATCCCGCTCATGGGACTCGTGGGTGCGCCGCTGCTGCTCGCCGCCGGCGTCACGATCCTGTTCGGCGGATTCGCACAGACGTCGACGCCCGCGTTCTTCTTGACGCTGCCGATCGCCACGTGGGAGTTCTCGGTCGGTGTGTACATGATCGTCAAGGGCGTCAACCTTCCGGCGGTCGCCGCCGATGCTCCGGCCGTGAGCCCGGCCCTGGCGGCCTGATCGCCATGGAGCAGCACAACTACGACGTCGTGATCGTCGGTGGTGGTGCAGCCGGCCTGAGCGCCGCACTCGTCCTCGGGCGAGCGCGGCGCTCAGTCGCCGTCATCGACGCCGGCGCACCCCGCAACGCACCCGCCGCCCACATGCAAGGGTTCCTCTCCCGCGACGGAATGCCGCCTCTGGAGTTGCTCGCCGCCGGCCGCGACGAGGTCGCCGGTTACGGCGTCGAGATCCTCAATGACACCGTGACGCAGATCGAGCCCGGGTTCGTGGTGGGCCTCGCAAGCGGCGTCGCGATCTCGGCTCGCCGCCTGCTCATGCCGACGGGAGTCACCGACGACCTGCCCGCCATTGCCGGCGTGCGCGAACGCTGGGGCCGCGATCTCCTCCACTGCCCCTACTGCCACGGCTGGGAAGTCCGCGATCAGCCGCTCGGGGTGCTCGGCACCCACCCCGGTGCGGTGATGCACGCCCAACTCGTCCGGCAGTGGTCCGACGACGTCGTCTTCTTCACGCACACGACCGTCGTGTCCGCGCAAGAACGGACGCAGCTCGATGCACGCGGGATTCGCGTCGTCGACGGCGAAGTCGTCGGGCTCGTCGTCGAGGCCGACCGGCTTACCGGGGTAGCACTCGCCGACGGAAGCGTCGTTGCGCGAACGGCGGTGTTCATCCGGCCCCGCAACGTCCCCCACCCCGGTGGCCTGCTCGCGGGATTGGGCGTCGACATCAATGCCGAAGGCTTCGTGGTCGTCGACCGGGACGGCCGCACGAGCACGCCCGGCGTGTGGGCAGCCGGCAACGTGGTCGCCCCCCGCGCGTCGGTGATCGCAGCCGCGGGCGCCGCCGCGACGGCGGCGATGGCCATCAACGCGGACCTCGTGCAGGAAGACATACAACGCTGCGCGCACCACGGAAATCTGTGACCGCCGTTGTGACCACGGCGCGATCGTTGATTCTCGAACGACCGCCCGCGAGCCATCGAACCTTGAACGCGATAATGGGTGTCCCAGTCCGGCACTTAGGGGCGAGAGTCCTTCGCGAGGAGCGGCAAGCGGTCCAGTCGCGGTGTCCGAGAGCTAACCGGGTCGATCCCGCTTTCGGATCGAGTCCGACGGCAGGCGTCGTGGATGCGACACCTGGATGAGGGTCGCGGGTCCGCGGCCGTGCGCTCCTCCCAGAGACCATGCGCCGAGCTTCCAATGCCCACGGAGCGCGATCCCGAAGGCAGCCGCTCGGGCATGGCGACCCCCGAGGCGTCTCATTTACATTTGCTCCCAGGCACCGTCGCGCGGGCGACTGAGGAGCGGCATGGCCAAGCTGATCTACGTGGCGAATGTGTCCCTTGACGGCTACATCGAGGACGCGCACGGCAGGTTCGAATGGACCGCGCCCATCGACCAGGTCTTCACCTTCATCACTGACCTTGTGCGCCCCGTCGGCACCTACCTATATGGACGGCGCATGTACGAGACGATGGCCCCTTGGGAGGCCGACCCCACCCTGGCCGCCCAGTCGGAGCTCATG
>JADGPG010000079.1 GCA_017882545.1 Thermoleophilia bacterium | reverse complement strand
TCAGCAGCCCGGTCTCGGCAAAGATGATCGCGAGCAGGCCGGCCAGTCCCCAGGACGAGATCAGGCTCTTGGAGTCCAGCAGGTTCACGGCAAGGTGCACCCCGCCACCCTAGGTGGGGTCGCTGTGTGAACGGTTGTCCCACGCGGGTGAACCGCGACACCGGTTTGGCGGACCGGCCCGGGGCTAGGTTCCGGGAATGGTTACAGGCATGGTGGCGGGCCGTGCCCGGATGGTCGTCATCGGCGGTGACGCGGCAGGCATGTCGGCCGCCTCGCAAGCCCGCCGCGGCAAGGGCCCCGATCTGCTCGAGATCGTTGCGTTCGAGCGCGGACCCGACACGTCGTACTCGGCCTGCGGAATCCCGTACTGGATCGGCGGGCTGGTCACCGGACGGGACGCGCTGATCGCGCGCACCCCTGACGTGTTCCGTCTCCGGCAGCAGATCGACGTCCGCACGCGCACCCTCGTCGACGCGATCGACACCACCGCCCGCGAGGTTCGCGTCACCGAACTCGACACCGGCAGGCAGTACTCCGAGCGCTATGACGACCTTGTCATCGCGACCGGCTCGGTGCCGGTGACCCCGCCGATCCCGGGAAGCGACGGCTCGGACCTCAACGGCGTCTTCGCGGTCCACGGTCTCGGTGACGGGGAGCGCATACGCACCCACCTCGAAACCGGACGCATCGCGAGCGCCGTCGTGGTGGGCGCCGGCTATGTCGGGCTCGAGACGGCGGAAGCGCTGATGGCTCGCGGGGTCGCCGTGACCGTGCTCGACCATGCCGCGGCTCCCATGACGACGCTCGACCCCGACATGAGCGAGCACGTCGCCACCGCGATCAAGGAAAGCGGCCTCGGATTGATCCTCGGCGACGGGCTGGCCGAGCTCGTGCCCGACGACTCGGGACGCGTACGCGCCGTGCGCACCACGTCCGGCCGCCGGCTCGACGCCGAGCTGGTGATCCTCGCCCTGGGCGTGCGACCCGAGGTCGCGCTCGCGGAGAAGGCTGGGATCCCGCTCGGCCCGACCGGTGCGATTGTCGTGGACCGCCGGATGCGGACCGACACCCCGGGAGTCTGGGCCGCCGGCGACTGCGTCGAGTCGACCCACCTGCTTTCCGGCCGCCCGGTCAACGTCGCCCTCGGCACCCACGCCAACAAGCAGGGCCGGGTCGCCGGAGAGAACATCGGCGGTGGCTACGCCGCGTTTCCCGGCGTCCTCGGTACGGCAGCGACCAAGGTCTGCCGCACGGAAGTGGCCCGCACCGGTCTTTCGACCCGAGAGGCATCCGAGGCCGGCTTCGGGGTCGTCAGCGTGGTCGTGGAGTCCACGACGCGGGCCGGCTACTACCCGGACGCTGCGGCTATCCGCGTGAAGCTGATCGCCGAGCGCGGGACCGGGCGGATGCTCGGCGGCCAGATCGTCGGGTACGAGGAATCCGCCAAGAGGATCGACATCCTGGCCACCGCGATCTGGAACGGGATGACCGCGCAGGAGTTCTTCTTCGCCGACCTGTCCTACGCGCCCCCCTACTCGCCGGTGCTGGACCCGGTCGTCATCGCCGCTCGCCAGCTGCACGACGCGGTACGGCGCGACCTCCCGCAAGGGCTCGAATGAACGGGCGCTCTGTTACTTAAGTACCTATTGGGCTCGGCGGCATCCTGGCAAACTCCGAAAGGAACGATCTTCGCGCCTTCGCCCATAAGGAATGCCGCCATGCCCATCGCCACCCCCGAGTCCTACGCCGACATGCTGGATCGCGCGAAAGAGGGCCGCTTCGCCTACCCGGCCATCAACGTCACCAGCAGCCAGACCCTCCACGCGGCGCTGCGCGGCTTCGCCGAGGCGGAAAGCGACGGCATCGTCCAGGTATCGACCGGCGGCGCCGAGTTCCTGTCCGGCACCACGATCAAGGACATGGTGGCGGGCGCGCAGGCACTCGCCGAGTTCGCCCACTACGCCGCGAAGTCGTATCCGGTGACGGTGGCGCTGCATACCGACCACTGCCCGAAGAACAAGCTCGACCATTACATCCGGCCGCTCATCGCCATCAGCCAGCAGCGCGTGGCCGAGGGGCGCCCGCCGCTCTTCCAGAGCCACATG
Source organism: Thermoleophilia bacterium (assembly GCA_017882545.1). Classification (GTDB taxonomy): domain Bacteria; phylum Actinomycetota; class Thermoleophilia; order Miltoncostaeales; family Miltoncostaeaceae; genus CAITWD01. The sequence continues at coordinate 474 of JADGPG010000079.1, read as the reverse complement.
TGGGACGGCAGCGCCGTGCCGCTGGCCGAGAACCTGCAGATCGCCGAGGAGATCCTGGCCTCCTGCGTCAAGGCGCAGATCATCATGGAGCTCGAGATCGGCGTGGTCGGCGGCGAGGAGGACGGCGTCGTCGGCGAGATCAACGACAAGCTCTACACGACGCCCGAAGACGCGCTGCGCACGGCGCAAGCCCTCGGCGTCGGCGAGCGGGGCCGCTACATGCTGGCCGCCACCTTCGGCAATGTGCACGGCGTCTACAAGCCCGGAAACGTCAAGTTGCGTCCCAAGATCCTCAAGGAGATCCAGGACGCCGTGGGCGCGAAGGTCGGCCAAGACCGTCCGTTCGACCTGGTCTTTCACGGCGGTTCCGGCTCGGCGCCCGAGGAGATCCGCGAGGCGCTCGACTACGGGGTCGTCAAGATGAACGTCGACACCGACACCCAGTACGCGTACACGCGCCCAGTGGCCGACCAC
>JADGPG010000078.1 GCA_017882545.1 Thermoleophilia bacterium | reverse complement strand
GGTCGGAGGAGGGTGAACGATGGGACTCGAACCCACGACCGCCTGGACCACAACCAGGAGCTCTACCAACTGAGCTACGTTCACCACGCCGGACGCGCGCCCGGACCGGGCAACAATAGCGCACGGTTGCCCGCGCCCGGACCGGTTCCTATTGCGACATGTCGACGACGACCTTCATCGCCGTCGCACTGCGTGCCAACGCAAACGCGTGATCGATCTCGGCGAGCGGGATCCGGTGGGAGATCACAAGTGCCGGATCGATGGCGCCATCCTGCAACAGCGCCATGGCCGCGCGAGTGTCGGCGGGTCCCGCCGAGTACGTCGACTCGATCCGGACCTCGCGGAACCACGCCGTCCCGAGATCAACCGGCACCGGCACACCGGGCTGTGGCGGTGCGAACAACTGAACCAGCCCGCCCGGTGCGGCGAGTGCGATGGCCAGATTGATCGCCGCGGGAGCGGCGGTGGTGACGAACACCGCGGCCGCGCCGTCGCCGCCGACGACCTGACTCACCGCCTCGAGCCCGATCTCGTCGGGTGCCTCCGCGCCGCAGCGCCGAGCCAGCTCGCGACGCTCCCGCCGTGGCTCGATCGCCACGACCCGCACGCCGCGGGCCCGCGCGGCAGCGATCTCCAGCAGGCCCATCGCCCCGGCGCCGATCACCGCCACGGTTGTTCCGGGCACCAGCCCCGCCCGGTCCCGGCCGCGGATCACACAGGCCAGTGGCTCAATCAGCGTCGCCGCGAGATCCGACACGCCGTCCGGCAGTTCGAGCACGTCCAGCTCGGCAATCTCCGCAGGCACGCGGATGTACTCGGCCAGGCCGCCGGGGTCAATACGGGTTGCACGAAAGGTCGGGCACAGCGTGTCGCGGCCGGTGCGGCAGAGCTCGCAGTTCATGCACGGAACGTGATGGTGGACGAAGACCCGCGTTCCGACCGCGATGGATGCCCCGGCACCGGCGCTCACCACGACACCGACCGGCTCATGCCCCAGTACGACCGGTGCCCGTGGATCCTGGTACCACTCCATCAGGTCGCTGCCGCACAGCCCACAGGCCCGGACCCGTACGACCAGCTCGCCGGGTCCCGCCTCCGGTCGCGGGAGGTCGACCAGTTCGATACGCCCCGCTCCGTGGTACATCGCCGCCCGCATCGCCGGACACAATGACAGAGGCCCTGCCCGGCTGCCGTCGGCCCGACGTCGATCCCTGGCAGAATGCCCTGGCGGCCGGCGGGCCGCCACGTCCGCGACGGAGGACCACGCATGCTGGCCGCATTCGCCACCGGAATCGACGCCGACGACCCGCTCGCGGTGCTTGCGATAGGCGACCGCCCCGCTCCGTCGGCTCCCGAGGGCTGGATCCGCGTCCGCGTCCGCGCGGCCTCGCTCAACCATCACGACCTGTGGACCCTCCGCGGGGTCGGTGTCCGTGATGAGGACATCGGCACTCCACTCGGCACCGATGCGGCCGGCATCACCGATGACGGTCGCGAGGTGATCGTCCACGCCGTGCTCGGGACCGCGGGGCCGGGCGACGAGGAGACGCTCGCCCCGGACCTGCATTTGTTGAGCGAGGCCGGGGTGAGCGGTTCCCACGCCGAGGAGATCGTCGTGCCGGCGCGCAACGTCATTCCTAAGCCCGCGGACCTGTCATGGGAGCAGGCCGCGTGCATCCCGACTGCCTACCTGACCGCCTACCGGATGCTGTTTGATCGAGCACGCCTGCGCCCCGGCGACCACGTGCTCGTCCAGGGCGCGGGCGGCGGCGTGTCGACGGCCGCCGTCATTCTGGCCCACGCCGCCGGCATCGAGGTGTCGGTCACGAGCCGCAGTGAACACAAGCGTGCCGCGGCACTGGCACTCGGTGCCGACCATGCCCTCGCCCCTGGTGATCGCCTGGCCGGACGTGCCGACGCGGTCCTCGAAACCGTCGGCGCGGCCACCTGGGACCACTCCCTCAAGAGTCTGCGACCCGGCGGCTGTGTCGTCGTCGCGGGCGCCACCAGCGGCGGCAACCCTCCGGCCCAACTTGCACGTCTATTCTGGCGCGGGCTCTCGGTGCTCGGCACCACGATGGGCAGCCGGCGGGAGCTCGAGGCCACGGTCCGGATGTTGATGACGACGGGGGCGCGGCCCCTCATCGACGCAACGTACCCCCTCTCCGATGCGGCGCGCGCATATGAGCGCCTCGCCGGCGGCGAGACGTTCGGCAAGGTCGTACTGGCCGTCGGCGGCTGACCGGACCCGGTGTCCAGGACTATGGACACCAGATAAACTGTCATTCGACAGTCTTTGGACAGTGGATAAGAGAGCATGCCCCGTCCCACCAATGGAGCCGCAGACGTGAGCCCGCCGAGCGCGCACGGCTACCTTCGGATCGGTGAGCTTGCGCGTCGCGTCGGACTGAGTCCCGACGTGCTGCGGGCGTGGGAGCGCCGGTACGACATCCTCGACCCTGAGCGGAGCGCGGGCGGGTTCCGGCTGTATTCGGATGCCGATCTCGATCGCGTCATCGCGATGCAACGCCACCTCGCCGCCGGGCTCGCTCCGGCACAGGCGGCCGAGCGCGCACGCGCCGAGGCCGTCGGAGGCGTCGACACGACCGGCGGGGGCGATCCGATTGCCGAGCTGCGGACGGCGCTCGAGGGCTTCGACGAGGCCGCGGCGCACCGGGCGATCGACAGAATCCTCGACCGGTTCTCGACCGAGTCGCTCATCTCCAACATCGTGCTCCCGTACCTGCGGGATCTCGGCGACCGCTGGCAGGCCGGCGAGATCACGGTGGCCCAAGAGCATTTCGCCAGCCGCGTCCTTCGCTCCCGTCTCGTCGGCTACGGACGTGGCTGGGACGAGGGCAGCGGGCCGCGCGCAGTCCTTGCCTGTGCCCCTGGCGAGCTCCACGACCTGCCGCTGGTCTGTCTCGGGCTCGCGCTGCACGATCAGGGATGGCGCATCACGCTGCTCGGCACCGACACCCCCATCGACACGATGATCACGACCGCCGAGACCCTCCAGCAGGAGATGACAGTCGTTGCGTTCGTGCTGGGCGAGACCCCCGAGACCTCGCGGACCGAGTTGGCACGCCTCGCCCGCCACACCCCGCTCGTCCTCGCGGGCCCCGGCGCAAGCGCGGTGGTCGCCGCCCGTATCGGCGCGACGTACGTCAATGGCGACCCAATCCTCGTCGCCCGCCGGCTGACCGACGACCGGCCGGTCACGGCACCCCGACCCGGACGCGCCCGGGGCCCGAGGCGGGACACCGGCAACCTCGCCTAGAACCGACGGCGTCCCGGCGCGATCGCCATCAGCGTCCCGACGGCCGCCGCCGCGATCGATCCGCTCAGGATGCCGATCAGCGCGACGTCCAGCTCGGCATGGGCGGGGAATGCCATGGTGGCGACGAAAATCGCCACGGTGAACCCGATTCCGGCGAGCGCCGCACCGCATGCCAACTCCCGCCAGCGAAGCCCGTCCGGGAGCGAACCCAGCCGCAACGACACCACCAGCCATGTGGCCGCAAGCACGCCCACGGGTTTGCCGACGACCAGACCGAGGGCGACCCCGACGGCGATTGGATCGGTCACGGCGTGGCGGATCGCCTCGGCGCCGAGCGGAATGCCGGCGCTCGACAGGGCGAACAGCGGCAGCACGACAGAGGCCGACCACGGGTGGATCCCGTGCTCCAGGCGTTCAACCGTCGTCTGAGCCTGCCGATCGGCGGCGCGCGGACCGCGCCAAGGCGCCATCGGCATTAGCAGTCCGAAAATGACCGCGTCGATCGTCGGGCTGACGCCGGCCACCGCCATGGCCACGCAGCTGGCGATCCCCAGCACGACGTAGGCGGGCACCCAGCGCACGCCGGCGCGCAGGAGCGCCCAGGCCGCGACCAGGCACGCGGCGCTGACGACAATCCACGCCGGCTGCACACCGTGCGAGTACCAGACCGCGATCACGACGATCGCCCCGATGTCGTCCACCACCGCGATTGCCAGCATGAAGACCTTCAGCTGAGACGGAACGCGGTCACCGAGCAACTGCAGCGCGCCGACGACAAACGCGATGTCGGTCGCCATTGGGATCCCCCAGCCGCTGCTCCCGGGGCCGCCGTGAGTGATCGACAGGTAGACCACTGCGGGCACGATCATGCCTCCAAGCGCCGCGCAGACGGGCACGAGTGCGACACGAGGATTCGACAGCTCCCCGACGGTGATCTCACGCTTAATCTCAAGGCCGACGACGAAGAAGAAGATCGGCATCAGGCCATCGCGCGCCAGGTCTTGCAGGGTCAGGTGCCCGGGCCCCCACCCCACAAGCGCCCCGAGGTGGTGCCCCCAGAAGGCGTCGTAGGAGTGGGTCGCCAGACTCGCCCAGACGATCGCGAGTGCCGCGGCGGCGGCGAGGACGATGCCGCTGGCCGACTCGGTCGCAAGAAACTCCTGGAGGGGGTCGCGGACTCGCCGGGCAAGGCCGACGGGCCACCCGGGCCTGTTGGAGTGCATGTCCACCGGACCCGGATGCTCGCAAATCTGCCGGGGTCGCGCTGATCCCGCTTGCGGCTGGTGGCGCCGGCGCGCGACACTTCGGCCCCGTGCCCGCACCTCCGACCGTGGTCTGGTTCCGCCGCGACCTCCGCGTCGCCGACCATCCCGCCCTCTCCTCCGCTGCAGCACGCGGCCCGGTCGTCTGCCTCTGGGTGTGCGATCCGGCGTTACTGGCCCGTCGGCACCACCACGCCCCGCTGCGGCTGGCCTTCCTTCGCGACGGGCTCACCGCGCTCGACGGCGAGCTGCGCGCCCGGGGTGGGGCGCTCGCGATCCGGATCGGAGACCCGGCGCATGTCGTCCCCGAGCTGGCACGGGAGGTTGGCGCCGACACCGTGGCGTGGACCCGGGAGATCTCCCCGTGGGGCAGGGCCCGCGACGCGGCGGTGCGCACGGCCCTCGACGCCGCCGGGGTGGCCACCCATGAGCACGACGGAGACCTGGTCGCGCGGCTGGACGACATCCCCGGCCCGGCTGGCGAGGGGTATCGGGTATTCGCACCGTTCTTTCGACACTGGTGTGCGCTCCCGGTCCCCGCACACATTCCCGCCCCCCGGCAGCTGGAGGGCCGGCCCGTCGCGTCCGCCCATCCCGACATGCTCGGATCGATCGCGTCCCCCATCGCCGCGGGGCCGGGCGCGGCCCGCGGGGCCCTCGTCGCCTTCATTACCGGCGGATCTGCGGACGCCTACGCCGACGAGCGTGACGCGCTCGCACGCGACGCGACCTCGCACCTGTCGGCGTACCTCCGCTTCGGGATGTGTACCGGGGCCCAGGTCGGACGGGCGCTCGGGCTCCCCGGCGTGCTGTCGGCCGGGCGCCAGGCGTTCTGGCGACAGATCGGGTGGCGCGAGTTCTACCACCACCATCTTGCCCGCAACCCCGACGTCGCTCGAATGGCATGGCGGACGCCGCTCCGGGCGATCACCTGGGAGGACGATCCAGACGGGCTCGCGGCGTGGTGCGCCGGCCGAACCGGCTACCCGCTCGTCGACGCGGGGATGCGCCAACTCGCCGCGAGCGGGTGGATGCACAACCGGGCCCGCATGGTGTGTGCGTCGTTCCTGGTCAAGGACCTGCTGATCGACTGGCGGCGCGGCGAGCGCGTGTTCATGCAACGGCTCGTCGACGGCGACCCGGCCAGCAACAACGGCGGTTGGCAATGGACCGCGGGAACGGGCACCGACGCGGCCCCGTACTACCGGATCTTCAACCCGGTCCTACAGAGTAGGCGCTTCGACCCGTCCGGCGAGTACGTGCGCCGATGGGTGCCCGAACTTCGGCACGTCCCGGACCGCTGGATCCACGAACCGTGGCGCATGACGGATGCCGAGCAGCGGCAGGCGGGCTGCGTCGTCGGCAGCGACTACCCGTCGCCGATCGTCGACCACAACGCCCAGCGCGGCCGCGCCATGGAACATTACCGCGCCGCCGAGGCCCTGGACCCCGACGGCGCACGGTAACCGGTCAGGCGACCGAAAGCCCACGGTGGGGCATCGGCACGATCGCCTCGAGGTGCTTGTGCGAGGGGCAGAAACGCGACCCCCGCAGCGGCTCGCGGCCGCAGGGGCGCCCCTTGCGATTGATCGACGCGCACCGGAGTGCCCCGACACGCCCGTTGTCCGGACCGGCCTCGGCTTCAAGTGTCGTCAGGGCGGCCTCGAGGTGACGTTCAATAATCCGGTAGCAGTTGAGCTGTTCCTGCACCGGAAACAGGAACCGTACGTTGGAGAACAGATGGCGTGCCGGGCGCGGATAGCGCCGAAGATCCCGGGCGATGCGCGCCACGGTCTGCTCGCACTCGGACAGCAGAACGCGCTCGGCGCGCCCCGGGCGCTTGGTGTCGGCAATCACCATCGGTTTGAGCTCTCGGAAGAGGTCGCGACTTATTTCGAACACGTGTGCCTCGGTTCTGACAAGTGCCTGCGGGTCGCGGCGCGGGGGCGCCGTCGTGGCGACGCGATGGACGATGCGCAGCGTGGACTTGCTGTGCCGGTCCGGACGCGCGGCCGCCGTGCCAACACGGTAAGACTCTCAGTGGCATACCGCATTGTCAAGGTTATGTCTATCGTTCGTCCCTATTGTGTCGTATCGTGCGACAGCATCCATCGACCGCGGTGTCGCTGCGGCTGCGGTGGAGTACGTACCCCCTATTCGTCGGCGGAATCCACTTCGGTTACCTCGCCCGACCCCAACTCGGACACGGACCCGTCGGGCCTCCGTACACGGAGCACGCCGTCGACGCCGATCCCGTCGGCCACTCCGGTCACCTCGCGGTCGCCGACTGCGACGCGGACCGTCCGCCCGACGAGCGCGTCACGGGCGGCGAACGCGGCCACGATCGCACTATCATCGCCGGCATCCCAACGGGCATACCAGTCTGACAGCCCCGACAAGACGGACTCGAGAACCATTTGACGCGAACACGGCGCCGTCGCGACCTCGGCGACGCTCGTCGGACGCCACCGGGGTGCCGCGACCTCCGGCGATCGCGCGACGTTGATCCCGACCCCGGCGACCGCCCACGCCAGTTCCCCGGACAAACTCGCGAGCTCGCAGAGAATGCCGGCAAGCTTGCGCCCGTCGACGGTGATGTCGTTCGGCCACACCAGTCGGGTATCGACACCGATCGGCGCCAGCCCGTCGGCGACGCCGACGGCGACGGCGATCGGCAGCAGGCCGATGTCCCGACCGGACCGGCGGGGGCGCAAGAGCACCGAGAAGAGCAGCGAGTCGCCGGGGTCGGCGGCCCATACGCGCCCCCGGCGACCCCGGCCCGAGGTTTGGAAATCGGCCCCGATCACCAGCCCCTGGGCCGCCCCTCCGCGCGCGCGCATCGCCACCAGATCGTTCGTCGATCCCACAGCGCTCGCCCATACGACGGGCCCGGCGATCGGCCCGGTCAGGCCCGCCGCGACCGCGCGCGCGTCCACCGGGTCAGACATCGGCGTTCCGGTATGTGACGACGCCGCCGACGATTGTGGCGGCGACCGGCAGCGCGGCGACCTCGTCGGGGTCGGACGCCAACGGATCCCCCACAAAGACGGTGATGTCGCCTGGCGCGCCCGGCCTGAGCACCCCGCCCTGCTCTCCCGCCGCCCGGGCCGGCCCGAGCGTGTACGCCCGCAGTGCGGTCGCGGCATCGACCGCCTGGTCCTCGCGATAACCCTCGACCGACCGCCCGGGATGTCGCCGGCGACGGGCCCACATCATCCCGATGCGGGGGTCGGGGCTTGCGACCGGCCAATCCGATCCGAATGCCAAGGTCGCACCGGCGGCGTCGAGATCGGCGAACGACCAGCCCCACCCCCGCCGGATGGCGTCGAGTCGGTCGGCCCACCCGTCGGCCGCCCCGGCCGCAAGCGAGGCCACGTGGGCCGGCTGTACGCTCGCCACCACCCCGAGGGCGGCGAATCGCCCGAGATCGTCCGGATCGCAGAACTCGACGTGCTCGACGCGACAAGGCGGAGCGGCAGGGCGGGGCGGGCCGGCCGCCGCGTAGGCGTCGAGGGCCGTCCGGACGGCCCGGTCACCGATCGCGTGGGTGGCACAGCTGAGTCCAGCCGCCACGCATCGCGCGACGATGTCGGCATAGCGCGCGGGGTCGGGCCAGTTCGGTGCCGTCGTGCGGCCGCACGGATCCGGCGCACCGAGCCACGCCGTCCCCTGATCGACGACCCCGTCGAGAAAGAATTTGACCGCACCGGCGCGCCAACGACGACCGTGGCCGGCCGCGCGGGCGATCGCGGCCTCGACCGCGGCATCGTCCATCTCCGGTTTCAGCCACACGTGCACGACCAGACGCACGGGGAGGTCGGCGTCCTTTTCGAGGGCATCGAGGTCGACGAGGTCATCCGGGCTGTCATCCATCACGTGGGCCGACACCAGTCCGACGGACGCCATGCGGGCAAGCTGGGCGCGGTACAGCGCCCCGCGGCGGGCCCAGTCGAGCGGCGGGATGTGCTCCCGCACCGCCTCCATGGCGCTCGGCTCACGCAGTTCGCCAGTCGGCGTCCCGGCCGCATCGCAGACGATCATGGAGGCATCGGCGAAGGCCCGGGGTCCGTCAACGCCGGCGCGACGGAGCGCCTCCGCAGTGACGAGCGCGCCATGCCCGTCGATGAAGCTGACAAACATCGGGCGGCCCGCCGCCGCTACTTCGAGGGCTCCGCCGGTCGGTGCACCGGCGAACCATTCGCGCCGTAGCCCATGACCGACGACCCACTCCCCCGGCGGCTGGGTCCGCGACGCCACGGCGAGCTGCTCGAGCGCCGCATCGAGATCCGCCGCGCCGGTGAGGTCGGCGTCCCGCACGGCTCGCGCGCCCCACAGCGGGTGGCAGTGCGCGTCGATGAGACCCGGCACCGCCACGAGGCCGGGGGCCTCGAGCACCGTGGTCCGGGGCCCGCGCAGGTCGCCAACTTCGGCCCCGCTGCCCACGGCGACGATGATTCCACCGCGAACCGCAAGCGCCCGGGCACGCGGGCGGTCCGGGTCCAGCGTGTGAACCCGGGCACCCCTGATGATCAGATCGGCGGCAGCCAGTGGCGGGCGACCGGACCGCGGACCGCTAGCTGCGGATCTTCCGCACCAGCGTCCAGGCGCCCGGCAGCAACGCGGCCGCCAGATACAGCTTGAGGATCTCGCCGGGAACGAACGGATACAGGCCGAACTTCAGCGTGTCTCCCAGGCTGGTATGCAGCACGTGCTGTAGCCAGATGCAGCCGCAGAGAAAGATGAACGTGTTCCCGATCAGCATCATCGTGCCGGCCGTCGCGAAGCGCTGGTCCCAGCCCTTGTCGGCGAGGTAGCCCACAACGGCCCCGGCGACCAGAAAGCCGAAGATGTAGCCGCCCGTGGCGCCGGAGACGATGTCCCATCCGTGAGCGTGGTCGGCATATACGGGGAGCCCGATGAGGCCCATGAGGATGTACAGCCCCATGCTGAGCGAACCGCAGACCGTGCCGAATGCGCCGCCGACCAGCAGGACGGCGAACGTCTGACCGGTGATCGGGACCGGTGTAAACGGCAGGCGGATGGAGATCTGGGCGAATACGGCAACGAAGAGGGCGCCGCCAAGAATGAGCATTGCGTCGGTGAGTACCCCTGCCCGGGGGAAGATCGCGCGGCGCAGCGTGGCGGTCGATGCGGTGGAGGCAGTCATGCGCGCAACTCTACACACGCCTCCGACACCCAGGCACACCCCGCGACGCGCGCGGGTCTATCGATATGGACAGAATCCGCATGCAACCGGTGTCCGTGCCATGATGACGCTCGCGTCACCCGACCAGGGGCACCCACCGATGTCCGAACCCCCGATCCGCGTTCTGCTCGTCGATGACCACCGCGTGCTGCGGACGGGCCTGCGTCTGATCCTCGACGACGCCGACGGCATCGATTGTGTCGGCGAGGCGGCCTCCGCCGAGGAGGCCTTGCACGTGTCGGACCGGACGAGTCCGGACGTGATCGTGATGGATGTCCAGATGCCCGGCATGGGTGGGATCGAGGGGACCCGCAGCATCCGCGAACGTCACCCCGATGTGCATGTCGTGATGCTGTCGATGTTCGATGCGGCAGACGACGTCCGCGCCGCCTTCGCCGCCGGCGCCCAGGGGTACCTGATCAAGACCGCGGCCGAAGACGAACTGGTCGATGCCCTCCATGCCGTGGTCCGCGGGCAGCGCTACCTGCACCCCGCACTCGGCGCGGCGCTTGCCCAGCCGGCTCCGCCCGATCCGCTCGACGGACTGACCGACCGTGAGCGCGAGGTGCTGCAGCTGCTCGCGCTCGGCTACGGCAACCAAGAGATCGCCAACCGGTTGCACCTCTCTCCGCGCACGGTTGAGACCCACCGCGCGAACATGATGAACAAGCTCCGCATCACCAGCCGCGCGGACATCGTTCGGGTAGCGCTCGCGGCCGGGATCCTCAATGTCGATACCGCCGAGCACCCGGATACGCACGACACGGCCGCGACCTAACAAGGACATGGCGGGGTTTCGACCGAACAACTACCCAGACCTGCCCCGTTGACCCGGTCTGGCGATTCATCGCCAACCCGGTGACGACCGACCCGATGGACCGCCCACGATGACCAACGACGCTCCCGCAGACGTTCCCGCCGACGCTCCGTCGGGCCGCTCGATCGGCCGGCAGATCGCCGCCGGGCTGATCATTGCCGCCGGCTCCCTGCTGATCATCCTCAGCGTGCTGGCAATCTGGGTCCATACGGTCGTCTATGACACCCCGACCTGGCGCGCGACCAGCAAGACGGTGATCCAGGATCCGGGCGTCCAGAAGGAAGTCGCGCAGTACGTGACCGAGCAGATCTACACCTCGCCGAAGGTGCAGGCCAACATCACCTCCGCACTGCCGCCGGCCCTCAAGCCGTTCAGCCCGGAGGTCACCAACGGACTGCGACAGGTCACACAAGCCGCTGCCGCCCGCCTGCTGCAGAGGCCCCGGGTGCAGGACCTCTTTGTTGCCGCGTCGACCCGGGCCCACTCCGACATGGTCAAACTGCTCGACAACAACGGCAACTATGTGACGTCCACCAACGGCAAAGTCGTGCTCGACCTCCGGTCCGTGCTGATCGATGTTGCCGACAACGCCGGCGTGGGCACGCAGGCCGAGAGCCTCATCCCCGCGAACTCCGGCCAGATCACTGTGGTCGACAGCAACCAGCTGGGGACGATCCAGACAGTCGCGCACGTCTTGAACATCATGGTCATCTGGCTGCCGCTGCTGACCATCGCGCTGTTCGCGCTCGCCGTCTGGCTCGCACGCGGCTTCCGGCGCCGGGCGCTCCTGTGGTCGGCGATCGGGATCCTGGTCGCGACGATCGTCCTGATCTTCGTGCGCCGCGAGCTTGGCCAGCTGATCATCAACAACCAGGTCAACGACGTCACGGTCCGGCCGGCGCTGATCACCGCCTGGTACATCGGCACCAACGTCATCGGGACCATTAACTGGACCCTGTTCTTCGTCGCGGCGATCCTTGCCGTCGGGCTGTGGCTCTCGGGCGAGGGCAAGCTGTCCACGCGCGTGCGCACCAGGTTGGCGCCATGGATCGCCAACCCCTACTACGCCTTCGGCGCGCCGGCTCTCCTGCTCTTGATCCTGGTCGTGTGGGGGCCGCTGCCGATCTTCCACAAGATCGTTCCCGTCCTGATCATCATCGTGTTGTCCGCGGTCGGGATCGAAGCCCTGCGACGTCAGGTCGCCGCCGAGCACCACCCCGCGCCCACCGGCTAACGCGCTACCAATCCGGGCCGAGCAGCTCGGGAACGTCGATCGCCGCGACGGTCCCGAGCAGCGTCACGAGCCCGAAGAACTCGCGGACGCGGTCGGTGTCGCCGCCCGCCGCCGACCACGCCGTCTTGTGGATGGCGCGCACGTGCTCCTGGACGGCGGCACGGATCTCGCCATCGGCAACGGCGGCGCTGATCGCCTGCTGGACGACAAGGACCACATCACGCCGGCTCGCCAACTCCCGGTAGGCGTCGCCGAGGTCGTCGATGCGCTCTGCGGCCGTCGGACGCCGGGGCACATGTCCCAGCAGGTCGGCGATTTCGTCGAAGGCGGCATCGACGACCGCAAGGAACAGTTCGCGCTTACCGCCGAAGAGCCGCACGACATACGGTTGCGAGATCCCCGCCTCCCGTGCGACCGCGTCGGTGCGCGTGCCCGCGTACCCGTGGCGCGCGAACAGCGGCATCGCCAGCGCGACGATCTCCTCGCGGCGCGCATCTCCAGACTTCCGTCCCGGACCGGCCATCGCTCGAATTTATCATCGAATGCCAAATGTCCGGATCAATG
>JADGPG010000077.1 GCA_017882545.1 Thermoleophilia bacterium | reverse complement strand
CTGCGACGAGCGTGCCGGTCGGCCGGAGATCGTTAGTGCGGGCAAACAGCAGATCCAGCAGCACGTCGGGCCCGCCCGCGTCCGCGGGCCCAAGCCGCCGCCCACTGACGGCCCGGACCGTGTCGACGTGGACCCCCGGCCCGACCGGGACCCCGTAGAGCGTCGCCGGTACGATGATGGTCTTGCCGGCCTGCGAGGCGTCGATCTGGGTGTGCACGACCAGGCGCTCGTCGGTGTGTGCGATCGCGGCGGCCGACGGGATCCCCCGGATCGCCGTCGCCAGCTCACCGGCCGGGGCGTAGCTGCCGTCGGCGAGCGAGACCCGCAGGTCATGGGCGTTGAGCGCCGCGAAGCTCGCGTCGTTCGACTGGATGCGCCAGGTCTCCATGCTGCCGAGACCGGTGGCGAGTCCCGTCCCGATCGCGATCACGCCGGCGATCGCGATCACCATCAGCCAGCGCGCCCGCAGGTCGCGCCAGGACCAGCGAAGCCAGAGGCGCCAGCCGCCCATCCCTACCAGCGCAGCTGGGAGATCGCGGCGCGGCCGCCTGCCGGCGGGCCGTCCGCCACGATATGGCCGCTCGAGAGCTCGATCACCCGGTCAGCCATCCGCGAGATCTCGCGGTTGTGCGTGACGATGAGTACCGCCCGGCCGGCGTCGTGCGTCTGCCGGTGCAGCAGTTCGAGGATCTGGACCCCGGTCCGAAAGTCGAGCTCGCCGGTCGGTTCGTCGGCCAGCAGGATGGGGTTGCCGGTCGCGAGGGCGCGCGCGATCGCGACGCGCTGCTGCTCCCCGCCCGAGAGCTCGTGGGGGAAATGGCGCGTGCGCTCGCCAAGGCCGACCGTGTCCAGCACCTCGCGCGCCAGCGCGCGGGGGTCACTGCGCCCGGCGACGTCGGCACCGAACTCGACGTTCTCGAGTGCGGTGAGACCGGGAAACAGATTGAAGCTCTGGAAGATGAAGCTGACCGTGTGTCGTCGCAGTGCAAACAGCTCGGCCCGCGTCGCGCCCGTCACGTCCCGGCCCGCGACACGGATCCGGCCGCCAGTCGGCGTGTCTAGGGCGCCGATCAAGTTGAGGAGCGTCGTCTTGCCGCTTCCGGACGGACCGAGCACGACCACGAACTCCCCTTCGGCGATCTCCAAGCTGGCGTCCTCGAGCGCCCGCACCTCGACCGCGCCGATCGCGTAGCGACGGGACACGTGCTCAAGCTCGATCAGTGGTGGCCGTGGGCCGTCCGCATTGCCGGTACCTGTCTGCGAGTCGGTCACCGCCTCGCGTTCCATGTCTTACCTCTGCACGTCGACGACCTCCACCCAGCCTAGGAGGCATTTGGATCGGCGGCATCCGGAGTTGGCCCGAGCGCTCACCGCGCGAACGCACCCTGATGACCGTGCAGGTCGACCTTGGAGAGTCTGCGACGCTCGTTACCGGCGCAGCCAGCGGGATCGGCTCGGATCCGCGACGCGTCCGGCGATGGCCGGTGCGCCGGTCATCGTGGGCGATCGCGATCGCGACCGGCTGGAGCAGCATGCGACGCGGATCGGTGCCGAGCGCCTGGCGCCCCCAAGGCGTCGGCCGGGCTCAATAGACGAATGGGATGAGAATCTTGGTTGCGCGCTGGTAGTCGGGATAGGGGTCCGCAGTCGAAGCAACCGCGTTTCGGGGCCTCAGATCCCCTTTTCTCGCCAGTTCACCGACGGTGAACGGGCGCCCGTCGCGACGTCGCTCCCGCGGCCGTCCAAGGCGGAGACGGTATCCGCAGTGGGTGCTCTCGCGTGTTGTCGGCCAGTCGCGGTCATCGTAGGCTCGCCCCAGTCGCCCCGGTCGGGACCAAGCAACCCCTGCGAACTCAACTCCCTTGGAGGAACCGATGCACGCGACATTCCGCTACTACTCGGGCGCGCCCGGTCTGGTCGATGGTCTTGTGCGCCGCGCAGATGAAGTGACCGAGGTCCTGCGAGAGATCGAAGGATTCCGTGCGTACTACCTGGTCCGGACCGGCGCCGACGAAGCGGTCACGGTCACCGTCTACGACAGCGTCGAGGGGACTGAGCGGTCCAGCCAGGTTGCCCGCGAGTGGATTGCCCGGGAACTGCCCGATCTCAAGGTCGGCGCGCCCAGCATTGCCTCCGGCGAGGTCGCGATCAGCGCTTGACCGCCGCACCGGGTCGGCGGGCCTGACCCACCGACCCCTTGATCACCGGTGACGTGGAAAAACCGACGAGTGGATTCGAACCGCTGACCGCTTCATTACGAGGACGCTGTGGCGTTTGTGGCTGGTTGCGGTCCGTGGCGCTGACGGCCTCGAACAAGCCAATTTCGGTCGATTCGCCCCCAAGCGCTTTGCAGTTGGTGCGGGGTGGTGTGTTGCCACCCCGTTGCCACCTCGGGGCGGTGGTTGGACCGCGGCCGCACGTTGACACGACTCGCCACATGGCACAGACAACGTCGACGCGGTCACGAGATCACCCCGCGCCCTGGCGGCGTGCCGATCCACGGGGCCTTGCGCTTTGTCGATGCTGATCTTCCGATCCATTGCACGCTCAAGTTCGACGGATTCGTCCTCGGCTACCCCAAGCGCCTCGCAGCCCGGATCAACGCTCGCGGGCCGGTGACAGATGCCGGTGCGCGCGTGATGGCGGAGTATCTGGCCGACCGTCTGCCGGCACGCTGATCGAGGACCTGATAACCCCTGGTGAACGGGTCGGCTGAGCGGGGCGCCGAGACCTTTCGTCGGCGTTCCACTAGCCCCAGCACCTATTGAATGCCGCCGGTCGCGATCGCCGTCGCGTCCGTGATGCACGGCGTCCCGACGCTGTCGGGTACCCTGCTGATCATGCTTTCCAACGACCTCGCCCCAGCGGACCATCTCTTTGTCGAGCGGCATGCGGTTGCAGCGCATCGCGCTTCAGAGCACGCGTCCCGGCATGCCACCCGGGCGGAGCAACTGTTCGAGGAGGGGGACTGGGAAGGGGCCGCTCAAGAGATGGAGCACGCTCAAGACTATGAGGCGGAAGCCGGTGACATCCCCGCACCCCCGCTGACCCTCCCGGTACGCCGTTCCCTCGGGGGCTTCGCGCACGACATCGGCGAGAAGCCCGGTGAGGCCGGCTGACGTGGCCATCGTCGAATCGATTCGCGGAATCTCATGACCGATCGCTTCGACGTCATCGTGATCGGATCCGGCTCTGGCGGGCGGGCGGTGGCCGGGCGCCTGGCGGACGCCGGACGCCGCGTTGCGATGGTGGAGTCCGGCCTGGTCGGAGGCGAGTGCCCGTACTGGGCGTGCATGCCTGCCAAGGCGCTGCTCCGGCCGGGCGAGGTGGTCGCCCAGGCCCGCCGTGTCCCCGGCGTCCAGGCGGCGATCCGCGACTGGGACCAGGTCGTCGCCTTCCGCGACGACGTGACCGCGGGCTTCGACGATGCCGAGAAGGTCGCGCGCTACACCGCGCGCGGCGTGACGATCCTCCGCGGGCATGGGCGGCTGGATGGGCCGGGCCGCGTGATCGTGGAGGGGACCGTCCACCTCTGCGACGGAGTGGTCATCGCGACCGGATCGACTCCCGTCATGCCGGAGATCGCTGGCCTCGACACGGTCGATCCCTGGACCAACCGCGAGGCGATGGAGATTCGGCGTGTGCCGGCGAGCGCCGCCGTGCTCGGCGCGGGCCCGGTCGGCGTCGAGATCGGACAAATGCTGTCGCGCTACGGCTGTCGCGTGACGCTGATCGGGTCGGCAGACCGGCTGCTCGACCACGAGGAGCCCGCCGTCGGCGACCTGCTCGGTCGCGCCCTCGCTGAC
Source organism: Thermoleophilia bacterium (assembly GCA_017882545.1). Lineage (GTDB taxonomy): Bacteria > Actinomycetota > Thermoleophilia > Miltoncostaeales > Miltoncostaeaceae > CAITWD01. The sequence goes on along the minus strand of JADGPG010000077.1, from coordinate 1,499 downwards.
GAGGGGATCGAGCTGCTGCTCGGAGCCACGGTGACGGCCGCGCAGCGGATGGGCACCGCCACCCGGGTGACCGTCGAAGGGAACGGGCACCGGGAGGTCGAGCGGCTCGTGGTCGCCACCGGGAGGCGCCCCCGGGTGGACGACCTCGGCCTCGACACCGTCGGCATCGAGCCGGGCGACTCGGGGCTCGAGGTCGACGATCGCTGCCGGGCGGCCGAGGGCGTGTGGGCCGTCGGCGACGTGACCGGCGAGGGGGCCTTCACCCACGTGGCCGCCTACCAGGGGCGCATCGTCTGCGCGGACATCCTCGGGCAGGTCGTGCGGGCCGACTATCGGGCGGTGCCCCGGTCGGTCTTTAGCGATCCCGAGGTCGCCGCGGTCGGGATGACGGCGGCCCGGGCCCGCGAGGCCGGCATCGACACGGTGGCCGCCGCGGTCCCGCTCGGGGTGGTGGAGCGCAGCCGCACCTACGGCCGGGGTGTCGTCGGCTGCGCAGGGGTACTGGCGGACACGCGCGAGCGCACGCTGGTCGGCGCGTACGCGGTCGGGCCGCTCGCCACGGAGTGGATCCACATGGCGGTGCTGGCCGTGCGTGCGCGCGTGCCCGTCGACGTCCTTGCGGACACGATCGCCCAGTTCCCGACCTTCTCGGAGGCCTTCGTAACGGCGGTGCGTGAGCTGGGCATGTGAGCCGGGGCCCGCCGTCCCCGATCGCGGGTTCGCCCGCCCCCCCGCGGGTAGGCGGGTGGCGTGCCGGGATCCCCCTCGACAGTCCACCCGCGCCCTACGCCGCGGGGCACCGCCGACGAGCGCCGCGTCGCGAGGAGGGCGATGCCGGTGAAGAGCGTGTACTCGGCGTTCGCGGCCAGGGACCAATTTCGGCGTCCAGCCATTGCACAGCCCATGCTCGGCAACGTGACGATCGGTGCGCGTGCCCCATGACGAGGGGCGTTCGCGCGCTCCGCCTTAGCCGACGATGCCCCGCATCGACGGTCGTCGGATTCGACCGGGGCAAGCACGCAAAGCTGTGCCTGCACGCGGCCAAACGGGCCGAGCACGCCTTCGCGCACAAGTCGGCCGTGGAGTTCCCCGGACCGGTATCGCGGGCCCGGCAGTGTGCCCACCTCGATGCGTTCCGCGACCTTGTGGCCGGCGTGTTACACGAGGCGTCCCGACAGGGTCACCTCCGGCGGCGAAAGAGAGACACTAGGCCGATCACGGCCAGTACGATCACGATGATCACCACGATGGTCCAAAGCATGACGCGGCCTTTCAGAGGAGAACGGGTGCAGCTGGCGGGCGGCCCCCCCGGCCACCCGCGCTCAACGCGGGAGCTTTGGCGGCTATGGTGAACCGGAGGGTCGCCTCCGACCCTGGAACGCAGTGTAGCGTCGGATGGGTGGGGCACCGCGCCCCGATGTCACCCCTTGATGCAATCGTCTGCAGCGCGGGCGCTCACGCTAAGTGTGCCCTCAGACAGTCCTGAGCGTGGCCATCCT
>JADGPG010000076.1 GCA_017882545.1 Thermoleophilia bacterium | reverse complement strand
GCCGCCCAGCACCCGCAGGCGCGCGAGGCGGTAGGTGTCCGCCGGGCTGCCCCAGCCGAAGATCACCGTCGTCGAGCCGCGGAAGCCGGCGGCCTGCACCATCGACACGACACGCGGGTCGTAGTGTCCAGACGGGTAACAGAACCAGTTGACCGGCACGCCGAAGTTCCGCTGGATGCGCTGGCGCGAGACCGCGACCTCATAGGTGAGCCCGGCGGCGCCGAGCTTGGGCAGATCGGCGTGGGTGAATCCCTGGGTGTCGAGCTCCCACCCGGCGGCGACCATCCCACGGATCTGCATCGGGCTCAGCCCCTGCGGAGCGTGCAACGACAGTTGCCAGTTCTCGACCGCGATCCACCCCATTGCGCGCAGGACCGGCAGGGCCTGGGTGAATTGGGACGCGTAGCCGTTGTCGAAGGTGACGATGATCGGATGCGCCGGCAGCTGCGCCCCGTAGCGCCAATACGCCCATGCCTGGTCCAGGCTGATCGCCCGGAAACCGGCGCGCTGGAGTGCGTGCATCTGTCCGGCGAATTCGCTCGGCGGCACCCACAGCCCCGGAAACGCAACGCTCGCGTCGGGTGCCTGGATCACGTGGTACATCAGAATCGGGATGCGGCGCGTTCCGGGATGCACCGGTGCTGAGGGCAGAAACACCGGCGACACCGGTGCGCTTGCGGCCGCCGCGCTTGACGACGACTGCGCCGCGCCGTTTCCGACGGCGACACCGAGCCCCGCGGCGACCGCGGCGGCGCAGACGACAGCACGCACCCGGCCCGCGCCGAGCCGGCCGACTGCCAGGCGTACGGTCCGCCGGACCCTTGAGCGTGTGCGATCCATCCCGCGGGCAGAATAGCGACCGCGCGATGCGGGCCCCGGATTCCCACCCGGACGTACGACTCAGCGCCCACAGGTGCCCTACCCTGTACCTGATACCGGTGTCCCGGACCGCGGTCCCGGCAGCCGGATCACCGGCGGCCCCCCTGTGCGGGTGCCCCGGAGTATCTGCATCTGATTCCAAGGCCCGTACCCGCATATGCGCACCTCGTCTCGTCTCCGCTGGCTCATCGCGATCGTGAGCGCCTTGGCGCTCATGGTGCCCGTGCCGTTCGCCGCGGCGCTTGCCGGGGGCGGAAGCTCCGGGTTCGGCGGAGGCGGAGGCGGGGGCTTCGGTGGCGGGGGGGGCTTCGGTGGCGGGGGCGGCTTCGGGCGCGGCATCTACATCGGTGCCATCTCCCCGGTGGCGATGGGCCTCATCGTGGTGGTCGTGCTCGCGGTCATCGCGGCGATTGCGCTGCGGGCTGCCTGGCTGGCCGAACAGGTGCGGGCGGCGCGCCGACGGCGCGCGGAGCGGGACAAGCAGATGCACTCCGTCGCGCTCGACGCGGCGATGGTGGAACCGGTCTTCGATCCGGATGCCGTACACCAGCAGGGCGCCGAGCTGTTCGTGGAGATTCAGGCGGCCTGGACCGATCGCAACCGCGGCCGGCTTCGCCAGCTGGTCGGCCCGGACCTGATGGTCGAGTGGGAACGCCGCCTCGATGATTTCGACCGGCGCGGCTGGCACAACATCGTGCAGGTCGTCGACGGGCCGACGGTGCAGTACATCAGCCTCGCCAATCGCGGGGAGAAGGATCTGGACCGCGTGGTGGTGTTCATCGAGGCGGTCGTCGCCGACTACGTGCAGGTCGAGGGCTCGGGAATGATCCTCACCCACGACAGCGGCAGCTCGCCCCGGACGCGCGTCGGCGAATACTGGACGCTCGCGCCCCATGACGACCACTGGATGATCATCTCGATCGAGCAGCCGGCCGAGGGCGAGTACCACCTGCACGAGCGGCCGATCCCGCGTCCCGAAGACGACGAGCACCTGCGCGACGACACGTTCCTGGCGATGGCCGCCGCCGACAAGCTCCCGGAGGGCTTTACCCCGGCCGACCTGATCAATGTCGAATTCGTCGAGGATGCCCGCTCGGCGGCGCTCGATCTCTCCTTGGCCGATCCGCGCTTTTCGCTCGACGTCCTCGAGACCTCGGTACGCCAGGTGATCGAGGCCTGGGCGCAGGCGGTCGACGGTGCGGACACACCCCTGGAGGGGATCGCCACCCATGACGCGGTCGACCAGCTGCTCTACGACAGCGACGCCCGTCGTCTGACCCGCGTCGTCGTGCGCGGCCCGATGGTCCGCCACGTCACGGTGGCGCAGTTGGACGTGACCCACCAGCCGCCGCGCATGCGGGTTGACGCCGAGCTCGGCGGATTCCGCTACGTCGAGGACCGCGACACGGTGGCGGTCCTCGACGGCAGCAAGACCCGTCCGAGTGCATTCACCGAGCAGTTCACGCTCGAGCTCGTCGACGGTTCCGCCTCACGCCCGTGGCAGGTCGTCGCCGCCGCTCGGCTGCCCGGTCAGCTCAAGACGGGGCGCGGCTAGCTCGCCGACCCCCGCACGGGTGGGGCTCGATCCATCGATGGGGTAACCCGACGTTGACGTCGGCCTCGCCCACCGGCGCCGGCCGGGCACAGCCCGCGGCGCCGGTGGCGCGGACAGACCGGAGGAAGCCATGCCCGCCTCGCGCGCCCGGACCGCGGGGATCGCGCGCAGCTCCTATGCGCGCATCACCGACGACCTCATCGCGCTACTCGATGCCGGCGTCGTCCCGTGGCGCCGTCCCTGGACCGCCCGCGGCCCCTGCAATCTGGTCAGCCGCCGTCCCTATCGCGGCATCAATGTGCTCGTGCTCGCCTGCCAGGGCCGTCCCTCGCCGTGGTGGCTGACATACCGGCAGGCGACCGCGCTCGGCGGACGGATCCGCGACGGCGAACACGGGACCCAGGTGGTGTTCTGGCGGGTCATCGATCCCGAGCCGGCCTCCGGGCGGCCCGCCGCAGGGCGGCGTGGCGTCGTATTGCGTACCTACACCGTGTTCCATGAGACCCAGTGCGAGTTGCCCGACGGGGCGGTGCCGCCACGGGCCACGGCGGGACCGGGGATCCGATCGTGCGAGGCGGTGCTCGCGGCGATGTCGGATCCGCCGCACATCGTGGCCGGCAGCGACGTCGCCTGCTACCTGCCGGTGACCGACACGGTGCACATTCCGCGCCGCGCCGACTTCCCACAACCCGAGGCCTACTACGCCACGCTCTTTCACGAGGTGGCCCACGCCACCGGGCATCCACGGCGCCTCAATCGGTCCGCGCTTGCGACACCGGCGCCCTTCGGCTCCCCGGACTATTCCCAGGAAGAACTCGTCGCCGAGATGACCAGCGCATTCGTCTGCGGGGCCACGGGCATCGCGCCCGCGACGCTCGAGTCCAGCGCCGAGTACATCGCCGGATGGCTCGCGGCACTGCGCGCCGACCGGCGTCTGGTCGTGGTCGCCGCCGGACACGCACAACGCGCCGCGGATCTCATTCTCGGGTCCGTCGCGCCCGATCTGGGTGGAAGATCCCACCAATGAGCGCGCGTGGCGGGGTCGCGCGCGCACCGCAGACAGGCGCTTCGGCCGCACCGGGCGGTAATCTGCCTGGTCGTGACCACGGTTCCAGGAATATCCGGCGAGGACGGCGGCGCTCCGCCCTCCAAGGTCCGCTACTTCAAGACCCCCCGCAAGCGTCGCCGCTGGCCGTGGGTCCTGTTCTACACGGTCTGGGCCGTGGTGGGCGTCGGGGCCGCCCTGGTGTGGGGCGTCGACCGGGCCGCCCAGCACGTGATCGACCAGATCAGCCCGAACAACGCATCGAACAAGGCCGCCAAGAGCGTCCTGGTCCGGGCCACGGGTCCGGACACGACGTTCATCATCCTCGGCAGCGACCACCGCACGTGGGTCCCGGGCTCGGAGACCCTGTCGGACTCCATGGTGCTCGTGCACATGAGCCCGCAGCAGAACCTGGTCTCGATCATGTCCGTGCCCCGTGACCTCCAGGTCACCATCCCCGGCTATCAGGGCGTTCAGAAGATCAACGCCGCGTTTGCGCTGGGCGGGCCCAAGCTGTCGATCCAAACCGTCGAGCAGAACCTCGGCGTACCGATCAACCACTATGTCGACGTCGGTTTCCAGGGGTTCTTCCAGATCGTCCAGAATATGGGAGGGCTCTACACCCAGGTCGACCGCCGCTACTACAACCCGCTGGGCACGGGCTACTCGCCGATCGATCTGCAGCCGGGGTATCAGATCCTCAACGGCAATCAGGCACTCGCGTTCGCGCGCTTTCGGCACACCGACACCGACATCGTTCGCGCCGCCCGCCAGCAGCAGATCATCCTCGACCTCAAGCACCAGGCCAGCGCGAAGCTCGGTTTCTCGGACATCCCGGGGTTGCTGACCGCCATCGAGAACTCGATCCAGACCGACGTCCACAGCTTTTCGGAGCTGATCAACATCGGTCAGTTCCTGCTGGGTCTCCCGCACGGGCGGATCTTCCACACCACGCTGCAGGTCGGCTTCTCGAACGTCCCGGGCCAGCCCTCGTACGACGTTGCCTCGCCGCAGCAGATCCAATCGTCGGTGTACGCGTTCCTGCACCCACTCGCAGTCGCCGGCCGGCAGTTCACCACCAAGACCGTCACGAACCACCCCGCGCCGGTCACGACGACACCCGGCGCATCCGCGTCCACCGCAGCCACTGCCAAGGCCAAGGCCAAGGCCAAGGCGGCAGCCGCCTTGGCTGCCGCCAACAAGATCCCGAGCGGACTCGTGGTCGACTCGGCACCGGCGGCCGCCTTGAAGGGCCTCGGACGCGTCGGCCTGCCGCTCTTGGTCCCCTCGCTTCGAAACGCCAACTCCCAACTCGACAGCGTCGTTCCCGTGCGCGCCTACACCATCCCCGGCGGGCCGAGCGGCGGCTGGCCATCGGTGGTCGAGGTGTTCGCCAACGGCCAGCAGGCGGGCAGCTACTACGACGTGCAGGAGACCCGCCTGTCGAGCCCGCCGGTCATGCAGTCACCGACGAGCAAGATCTACGCCGGCCCACGTACCTATGACCTGTTCCAGGACGGATCGGTGCTGCGCTATGTCGGCTTCTGGCAGAACCACACCTGGTACTGGATCTCCAACACGTTCTCCGGTGCACTCACCCCGGCTCAGATGGTCGGCATCGCCGCATCCCTCCAGCCGTCGACCCGCCCGGTCGCCGCACCCAAGGGGCTTGGTCTGCTGACCCACGGGCTGGCCTAGCAGCGACCCGGACGGCGCACCCCCTCCCGGAGCCGCTGCGCGCCATTTGACACCCAGATGCGGTGTCAGGATCGACAAACGACGGACCGCTGGATCGGCCGATGAGGAGCGCCATCGTCGTCCTCGCCGTGTGCGCCACGGTGTGCGCCGCACCGCTCGTGTTCGGCGGGATCGTCGTGACCGCGCTCGCCGCGACCCTCGCAGAGGCGTCCCCGACCGCCGCGGCGACCGCCTGTGCCGCCGGAGGTCCGGTCGGCTCGGCGTCTGCCGCCG
>JADGPG010000075.1 GCA_017882545.1 Thermoleophilia bacterium | reverse complement strand
GCCACGGCCGGTCGGCGAACTTGAGGTAGTCGCGATCCGGATGCTCGGTGGCCCGGCGGTGCAAGACCTCGGCCAGGACCCAGGTGGTCGGGTCCTCGTTGCTGTACCAGTCACTCCAGTCGGCCATCGATCTCTACGTCCTCGCTTGGGTTTGTGGAAGTGCCAACCCCTCTCCCCGGGGTCACCGGGGGAAGGGGTGCGATTCGCCGGTCGACTAGGCGACCGGCGTGAAGCGCGGGAGGGTGTAATCCTCCGACACCTCATCAAACACCACGCGGACACGCTGTCCAATGCGGACCGTGTCCGGGTCGATGTCCGGGTATCCGTCCTCGTCCCTGACCAGGTTCGTCATGACGCGGACGCCCTCGTCGAGGTCGACCAGCGCGATCACGTGCGGCGGGTCGCCCTTCTTCGAGAATCCGGGCGGTCCGAGGTAGTGGATCGAGTACGTGTACACGGTGCCTTCACCCTTGGACTCGGTCCAGGTGACCTCCCCGAGGTTGCCCTTGGCATATGCGCGGGGGTACCAGAACGGCGTGCCGTCCGGACCGGTCGGAAGGAGAAGCTTGCCTTCCTTGGTCCCAGCCCAGAACGGCCGGCCCTCGGGGCGCGAACCTTCCTTGATCTGGGAGCCCTGCCACGCGATGCGGGCCTCATTTCTTTCAGCCATTGCGATCGTTCTCCTTGCTCAGGCCGACGGCGGTTCGCTGGACAGCACGATGGCGCTCGTGGCGGCCAGGATTCCCCCGGAGCCATTGGTGATCGCCAACTTGGCGTCCGGGACCTGGTGGTTGCCACCGCCCCGCGCCGTGTCGTCCGCCTCGCCGCGCAGCTGCAGTGCGGCCTCGACAATGTGGTGCATCGCGCCAAGGTGGGCCTGACGGATCAGACCACCCGCGGTGTTCATGGGCAGCTTGCCGCCAAGCTTGGCGTTGCCCTCGAGCACCCAGTCGCCAGCCTCGCCCTTCCCGCAGATACCGAAGCCCTCGAGGGCGATCAGCGGCGTGAAGGAGAAGCTGTCGTAGATCTCGGCGACGTCAAGATCGTCCGGCGTGATGCCGGCGACCTCCATCGCCCGACGCCCGGCGCGACCCAGGCCATCACGGACCGAGTCGACCGACTGTGCCTGCGAGATGTACTGGTGTGAATAGCCCTCGCCGATGCCGGCGATATAGACGGGCTTGGTCTTCATGCTCTTGGCCCGGTCGGCGGTCGTGACGAGGAACGCCGCGGCGCCGTCATTGACCAGCGAGCAGTCCAGAACATGGAACGGCGTCGCGATCATGCGCGAATTGAGAACGTCCTCAATCGTCACGACGTCGCGGAGCATTGCGTTCCACTTCAGCGCACCGTGTTCGGACTGTGTCACGACGACCGCGGCGAGCGCCTCCTGGGGCACGTTGTACTCGTGCATGTAGCGCTGCGCCAGCAGACCGTAGCCACCGATCGTGGTCACGCCGTACGGCCACTCGAACTCGCCCTGGGTCATCTCGCGGGCCTGGGCGATCATGCCCGAGCTGGAGATGCCGGAGCGTGTGTTGTCGCCGCGGACACAGAGAACGACTTCAGCGAGCCCGGCATCAATCGCCAGCGCCGCCTGCACCGCCATCAGCGGGGCGGTTGCACCACCGACGGCGACCGAGGCAAAGTAACCCGGGTGGAAGCCGAGATAGTCACAAAACGTGGTGGCGTGCATCAGCGTGTGCTCTACAAAGCTGAATGCCGTCACCATCCCGTCGACCTCGGCAAGCGTGATGCCGGCGTCGTCGAGAGTGAGCTTGGTTGCTTCTGCCAACAGGTCGAACGACCCGCGATCCTTGAGGATTCCCTGCTCCGTCTCGCCGACACCGGCGATGACGATGCCCTTCCTCAACATCCGTCGGGCTTCGGCGACGTCGGGCGTGGCCTCGCGCACGCTCATCAAATCTCCTTTGGTCAGCGACGATCAGGAGGGGGCTGCGGTGCGTTTCGCGGACATCCGAGACTCCGGCGTCGGCGCGCACAGACCAGTATGCCCATCGCGGGCCCCAATCCCCGAGCCAAGCTACAGGGACCGTGAACCCGAATCAAGTAGCGACACGCCCCTATTTTTCCCTGCAAATATGCGGCTTCAACGGGGCCTGCCCGGGGAGCGCGGCTCTCCTGTCCCGATCTGCCAGCCGCTGTTAGCATTATTTCGCAGCACGGAATCATCGCCGAGGAAAGGGACGACACTGAGCCCCGAACCGCACTACGACGCAGACAGCGATACCTATCGCCACATCTACAAGGGCCACCCGAATGCCACGGCGGTCACCAATGCCGAAGGGATCACGGTCTTCTTCGACCCAGACACCCACGATGTCTTGGGTTTCCAGATCGTGAACTTCGCGGAGTACTACAAGACCCACCAAACCCCGGATGGCGAGTTCGAGATCGTCCTGCCGGCCCGCGTTCCGGTGAACCTCGAAGAGGAAATGGACTTCGACGTCGATTCGTTGACGAGCGGCGTCCGCATCGCCGAGATCTACTAGGCGCCCGGTCGTCGGACGTGGCCGTGGCCACGCCGGAGGTCCCCACGGAGATGCGCAACGCCCCGTCCCCGCACCGGAGGGCGGGGGGCTCGCATCACCCCTTGACGATGACCGCCCCGGGGCCTTCGCCCTGCGGCACCATCGGGAACACCTTGGCCATCGGGTCGACGTTGACGTTGATCAGCGCCGGGCCATCCGAGTTGAGTGTGGCGATCAGCCCCTCCTCGAGGTCCTCCATCCGATCGACCGAGAGGCCGGGCATGCCCCAGGCGTGGGCCACCTTGACGAAGTCGGGCTGGAACGGGGCGAAGCTGGTTCCCGAGTAGCGCGACTCGTAGAACAGCTCCTGCCACTGGCGCACCATGCCGAGGTAGCCGTTGTTGAGGATGACGACCTTGACGGGAAGGCCGTACATCTTGGCGGTCGACAGCTCCTGGAGGGTCATCTCGAATGAGCCGTCGCCGGCGATGTCGACGACCAGGCGGTCCGGCAGCGCGACCTGCGCGCCGATCGCCGACGGCAGGCCGAAGCCCATCGTCCCGAGTCCTCCCGAGGTGAGCCACTGGCGCGGCTGGTCGAACAGGTAGTGCTGGGCCGCAAACATCTGGTGCTGGCCGACGTCGGTGCAAATGATCGCGTTGCCGCCGGTCAGCTTGTACAGCGCCTGGATCACGTGCTGGGGCTGGATGAACTCCCGGTCGTCGGCAATGTGGTACGGATGCTCGACCTTCCAGGCGTTGATCTTCGCCATCCACGTGGCGCGGGCTGCCGGGTCGTGCTTCTTGGGCAGTCGCCCGTAGGCGTCGGCCAAGTTGTCGAGCGCGGCCGCAGACTGCGCCGCGATCCCGATGTGGGCAGAGCGGTTCTTGGAGATCTCGGCCGGATCAACATCGATGTGGATGATCTTCGCGTTCGGAGCCCACTCGCTCATCATCGTCGACAGCACGCGCTCGTCGAAGCGGACGCCGACGGCCAGGATCAGGTCGGCGTCCTGGAACGCATATGTGGCGGCGGCGATACCGTGCATGCCGGGCATCCCGACCCACAGCGGGTGGCTCCCGGGGAAACCCCCGAGCCCCATCAGGGTGGTGTTGACCGGCAGTTCGGCGATCTCGGCGACCCGGCGCAGGGCGTCCGCGGCGTTGCCGGCGATGATCCCGCCCCCGGCATAAACGACCGGGCGCTTGGCCGCGGCAATCGCCTCGGCGGCCGCGGCGATCTGGCGCGGGTGCCCGCCCGACGTCGGCGGGAGATAGCCCGGGATGACCGGCGGCACGGGACCCGAATACGGTTCGACTTCCTTGCCCCACACGTCGACGCAGATGTCGACGAGCACCGGACCGGGGCGGCCGGACTCGGCGATGTAGACCGCCTCGGCCAACGCCTGCGGCAGGTCTGCGGGGTCCTTGATCAGATACGAGTGCTTGACGATCGGCAGGGTGATGCCGACGATGTCGGCCTCCTGGAACGCATCCGTCCCGACACGGGTGGATCCGACCTGGCCGGTGATCGCAACCATCGGGACGGAGTCCATATAGGCATCCGCAATCGGCGTCACCAGGTTCGTGGCTCCGGGCCCGGACGTCGCGGTGCAGACACCGGCCCGACCGGTCACCTTGGCGTAACCTTCAGCCATGTGGCCCGCGCCCTGCTCGTGGCGCACGAGGAACAGCCGGAGATCCGGATCGTCGTGCAACGCGTCGAACAGGGGGATCAAGGGGCCGCCGGGCAACCCGAAGATCGCATCCACCCCTGACCGCTTCAAGCTCGCCAGAGTCTCGTCAACCGCTCTCATGCCGTCAGGCCTTTCGTCTTCTCGCACACGTTCCGCAAGTCTACTTCACCACCTTCGGGGGACCTAGCCCACCCCCCGGATCAAGGAGATCAGATGTCTACCACGCCACAGGGACCCGGCAACGAACCGTCGTTCGTCGCGGAAAATGCGCTCCGCATCGCCTCCGAGTCGATCACCCACTACGACGAGGCCGCCGATACCTACCACTGCTCCTACGGTCCGCCGTCTCCGGCCGCGACCGTCCACGACGCCGACCGGAACCTGCTCGTGCGCATCGATCCGGGGACCCACCAGGTGCTGGGCTTCAGCATTCCGAACTTCAAGGCCTGGTACGCGGAGCACGCTGACCCCGACGGGTCGTTCGACGTCGAACTCCCGTCCATCTGGGGCGACGAGGCCGCGCCGCCGGAGTAGGACCTATTCGTTGCAATCGTCGCTACACTTTCTCGTCCAATCGGCCGTGAACATTTTTTAAGGAGACGAGTTTATGGGGGTCGAAAGCCAGCGCGTCGAAGAGTTCCGACTCACCAAGGAGCCGTACTACCTGCCGCTCGGGCACGAAGTCGAGCTCTTCGAAGCGGCGTTCAATGCGCGGCTTCCCGTCATGCTCAAGGGCCCGACCGGATGCGGCAAGACCCGCTTCGTCGAACACATGAGCTGGCGCCTCGGCCGGACACTCATCACCGTCGCGTGTCACGAGGATCTGACCGCGTCGGATCTCGTGGGCAAGTACACCCTCCAGAATGACGCGACGGTGTGGCAGGACGGCCCCCTCACGACCGCGGTGAAGTCCGGCGGCATCGCGTATCTCGATGAGGTGGTCGAGGCGCGCAAGGACACCACCGTCGTGATCCACCCCCTTACCGACGATCGGCGCGTGCTGCCGATCGAAAAGAAGGGCGAAATCGTCCAGGCCCCGGACGATTTCATGCTCGTCATCTCGTACAACCCGGGCTACCAGTCGGTACTCAAGGACCTCAAGCACTCGACCAAACAGCGGTTCGTTGCAATCGAGTTTGACTACCCCAAGGCCGACCTTGAGGAGATCATCCTCCAGGAGGAGGCCGGGATCGACGCCGATACCGCAGCCAAGCTGGTCAAGATCGCTGAGAAGGTCCGGAACCTGCGCACGCACGGCCTCGAGGAAGGCGTCTCGACGCGACTCCTGGTCTACGCCGGTCAGTTGATGGCCGGTGGCGTCGACCCGGTGGAAGCGTGCGAGAGCACGATCTGCAAGCCGATCACCGACGACGTCGAGATGCAGCGCTCGATCGTCGAGATCATCGCCACGCAGTTCTAGCGATCCGCGTTCGCGTCGAGGAGCACAGACCATGACGTTTGGTCCGAGTGGCGGCAATGTCGGGATGTACGTTGCCCGCGAGATGCTCGAGGCCGTGCCCGCGGACCAGCAGGAGGCGTACCTGCGGATGGTCGAGAGCATCTCCGAGCTGAAGTATCAGCTCGGAGTGGAGGTCGCCCGGCAGCTCCCGCGCCTGATCGCACAGTCCGACCCGGACCTGGTGGCGCGGTATCTCACCCAGGTGAGCGAAGTTGCCAAGCTGGGGTGGCGTAGCGGGGTCGAAGTCGCCAAGCAACTCCCGGACCTCTACGAGGCGCCGGACCCGGAACTCGCCGACAACTACGTGATGATCATCGGCGATGCGACCACCGGCACCGCGGCCGGTGCGGACTCCGCGCAGATGGTCGACGAACTCGCCCAGCTCGAGCGCGAGATCCAGGAGATGGAGCCCAAGGTCAAGCGGGCCCAGGAACTGCGCACGCAGCTCGCCGTCGAGGACCGCCGCGACGAAAAGCGCAAGAAGCACGCGGTCGAGCTCGCGACGGCGCTCCCGCCGCTGCTGGCGCGACTCCGCCCGCGCCACCGCGAGACCTACCTCGTTCAGATCCAGCGGGTCGCCACGGCCGACCCCGAAGCGTCGCTCGAGGCAGCGGACACCTTGCTCGATCTCCTCAACGGCGAGCGCGTTTCGCACGACGGAGCTGTTGAATGGGTCAGCCGGGGCCTTGAGGTCCTCGAACGCAACAAGGAAGTCGGCCGCGGCTACTTCCGCCTCGGCTCCAAGTTCAGCCTCGACGTGCTCGAGGAGCTCCGCGAGGGCCTGGCACTCAAGAGCATCGCCCGCGTGCTCAAGCTGTACGCGACGGCTCTGTCGGGGCGGGACATCGCGATCCGCTCGTCCGAGGACGTCAACACGCTCGAGATCTACACCGCCGACCACATCGTGCTGCCCGCGGACATGCGCGTTTTCGACGAGGAACGCCAGAACTTTGCCGCCTACAAGGTGGCGACGGCCCAGGGCGCCGGGCGGATCGAGTTCGGGACCTACCTGTTCAGCCTGGACGACATCGCCGAGACGGTAGCGTCAATCCAATCGAAATACGGGGCGTGACCGTGGCGACGCGCGAAGCCGACAGCACTCTCACCGCGTTCTATCAGCTGTTCCCGTGGCCCGGGTTGGCCCGGGACCTGTTCAACGTGGCCGAGAGCTACCGGGTCGATGCCCGGATTCGCGCGGCCTACCCGGGCATCAAGCGCGACATGGACGCGGTGTATGCGGCCTACGGCGAAGAGCGTGCCGAGCTGAGCACCCTCACGGATCCGCAGGCGGTCGTCGAGGCGCTCCTGTTGACGGTCATGGGCCACGAGCCGGACTTCAACGACGTCCCGCCGCACGCACAGACGTTGATCGCCGACGCGCGCGCGTCGATGGAGCAGTTGTCCGATGTATCGGCCACGGTGGCCGACACCGCGCGGTGCGTGGCGGCCATCTTCGCGATGATCGCCGACAACGAAGCCCAGGCCCGCACCGAGGTTCCCAACCCCGATCTCCCCGAGCCGCCGGACCTTGCCGACCAGCAGCAGCAGGAGCCGCAGCCGCCGCCCGAGGTCGATATGGGCGACGAGGGCGAGGCCAACTACGAGCCGCTCCAGCTCCCGGACTTCATGACGCCGGTCATGGAGGAGTTGGTACGCCCACCCCAGGACTCGCCCGCCCAGCGTCAAGCCAACACCGAAGAGCGCGACACCGAACGGCCCGGTGAAGATCAAGTGGACGCCGAGGATGCCGACAGCGCGATGGCGACGACCCAGCTCGAGGTGGGTGAGGCCTCCCCGGACGACGTCGCCCAGCAATCGGACTCCTCGACCGACAGCGATGACTCGGGCGACGCCGGTTCCGACCGGAAGAGCGAGGAGGATGAGGGCGGAAACGCGACCACCCCGGAGCAGTCCGCACCGGCCGTCGCGCACACCGACGCCGAGGGTGAGGACGATCTCGGCGAGCAGACCTTCATGTACGACGAGTGGGACTACCGCATCGAGGACTACCGACCCGCTTGGTGCACGCTGCGCGAGACGCGCTCGACCCGCACCCAGGAGTCGTTCGTCGCGGCGACCTTCCATGAGTTCGGCGGCATCGTCAGCCAGATCCGCCGAAACTTCCAGCTGATGCGCCCGGAGCGCCTGCGCAAGATGCGGTACCAAACCGAGGGCGACGATCTCGATACGGACGGCCTGGTCGAGTACGTGGTCGAGAAGCGAGCGAAGATCTCGCCGTCGGGACGCGTCTACATCAAACGCGACAAGAAGGACCGTGATGTCGCCACGGCCTTCCTGGTCGACATGTCGAGCTCGACCGACCGCAAGATCGACGGTCGAAAGCGCATCATCGACATTGAGAAGGAGGGCCTGCTGTTGATGTGCGAAGCCCTCGAGGCGATCCGCGACGACTACGCGATCTACGGATTCTCCGGCTCGGGCCGCGAGGACTCGCAGTTCTATGTCGTCAAGGAGCTCGGCGAGAAGTACGACGACCGCGTCAAGGGCCGGATCGGCGGGATCTACGCCCGTCAGAAGACTCGCATGGGCCCGGCGATCCGTCACGCGACCCGCCGCCTGGTCGCCGCCGACGCCGCGGTCAAGCTGATGATCCTGCTCACCGACGGCAAGCCGTATGACTCGGACACGTATCAAGACAACAAGTACGCCCAGGAGGACACCCAGGTCGCGCTGCGTGAAGCACGGCGGGAGAAGATTCACCTGTTCTGCGTGACCGTCGACCAGGAAGCGGCCGACTACCTGCCCCACATGTACTCGGACGCCAACTTCGTCATCATCGACGACATCCGGACGCTGCCGCACAAGCTGCCGCAGCTGTACCGCCGTCTGACGACCTAGGGCTGCGGCACCGAACCTCGGCGGGGCACGTCCGCGCCCGCGGGCACAGAGCCAGGCATTACGGCGACAGCAGTGACATCGCCGCCTGCTGACAGACCGTGAGCAACGGTCCGGCGAAGGCGGCGAAGCCGAGGATCGCCACCCCGCAGGCGGCGGTCGAGAGCGTGACCGGGGACGACACGTTCAGGAGCTTGCGCGGCTCCGGGTCGCCGGCGGCGCCGAACCACATGACGCCGACGACCCGGAGGTAGTAGCCGAGGCTGATGACGCTACCGAGTGCCCCGATCACCGCGAGCCACCAAAGGTGCTGCTCGGCCGCCGCGCCGAACAGCAGGAACTTGCCGATAAACCCGGACAGTGGCGGGAAGCCCGCGAGCGACAGCATCGCGAGGGTCATGATGCCGCCGAGGAACGGGCGGGCACGCCCGTAGCCGGAGAATGACGCCAGATCCTCACCGTTGTCGACCTCGCGCTCGCGGATGATCACCACCGCGAATGCCGCGAGTGTCATGGCCGCGTAGGCGAGCAGATAGAACAGCACCGCCTGCGCGCCCTGGACGGTTCCGGCCGCGACCCCGATCAGCAGGTATCCGGCCTGCGCGATGCTCGAGTAGGCGAGCATGCGCTTCAGGTTCGTTTGGACGAGTGCGGCGACGTTGCCGATGATGATGCTCACCGCAGCCACCACCCCGATCGCGATCTGCCAGGTGTGCACGATGTCGATCAGGGGGCCGGCGAAGATCCGCAGGAACGCGACGAACGCGACGGCCTTGGTCGCCGTCGCCATGAACGCCGTCACCGGCGTCGGAGCGCCCTCATAGACGTCCGGGGTCCACATGTGGAACGGGGCGGCGGATGCCTTGAAGCCGAGGCCGACGATGATAAGCGTGACCGCAATCCACAACAGCGGCTCGGTGTTGAACGACGCCTGGGTGAGGCTGGCGCCGATCTTGGTCAGGTTGACCGACCCGGTGGTGCCGAACAGAAAAGCGAGGCCATAGAGCAGGAACGATGAGCCCACCGCCCCGACGATCAGGTACTTGAGGCCGCTCTCGAGCGATCGCTCGCGCCAGAGCTCGAGCGCACACAGCACGTAAAGGGCCACGGACAGGATCTCGATCCCGAGGAAGATCATGATCAAATCGCCGGCGCCGGCGACGAGGATCATGCCTGCGGTGGCCGTCGTCACAAGGGCGGCATACTCACCGCGGCGGTCGACCCCCGACGATTCGTTCACGCTCAACAGCAGCGTGATCACCGCACACCCGATGAAGATGAGGTTGAACAGGACGCTCAGGTGATCGATCCGATATCCGCCGCCCAGCGCCACGATGCGGTTGCCCCAAAGCAGGATCGACATGACGGCGGCGACCAGCATTCCCACGATCGCAATGACCGTCGGCCCCTCGCGGCGCACGAGGCGCTGCGGGAAGAGGCCGGCCATGAGGGCGAGGAGCGCGGTGGTGGCCACGATGATCGGCGGAGCCGCGGCAAGCGTGTTCACTGGGAGGCCCCCCCGGTCACGCCCGACGCTGATGACACGGTCGCCGGCAGCGGGTTCGGCAGCACGACGGACCGAATCTCGCTCGGTGGACGGCCGACGGCCACCTGCGCGGGCGCCACAGCCGCGTTGACCGACGCGCTCGAGGCCCCAGCCAGCACCTGCGGCCACAATGCGATGAACAGCATCACCGCGATCAGCGGGACGAGCACGACCACGTCACGCACCCTGAGCTCGACCCGCCGCGGGTCGCCCCCGCGGGCCGGTCCGTTCATGCTCGACTGGTACAGCCGCAGCATGTAGACCGACGCGTACACCACACCGATCATGGCGATCGCAGCCGCCCACCAGTCGTGGCGGAACGTGCCGGACAGGATGAAGAACTCGCCCGCGAAGCTGTTGGAACCCGGGATGGCCAGGGAGGCCATCGTGACGACCAGGAAGATCCCGGACAACCACGGCGCGCGGGCAGCAAGCCCGCCGATGTCGTCGATATCTTCCTTTCCGGTCCGCGTCGCGATGATCCCGACGATCGCGAATGCGGCCACGACGACCACGCCGTGGTTAACCATCTGCAGCACCGCCCCTTGGGCGGCCTGGGGGTCGATCGCCGCAATGCCCAGGGCAATGAACCCGAGGTGCGCCAGGCTGGAATAACCCACGAGCATCCGCATCGTCGGCTGTCGCCAGGCGACGAGCGACCCGTAGACGATGCTCACGAGCGCGAGCAGGATGATCGGGTACTGGAAGTACGCCATGCCCCGGGGGAACAGCGGCAACCCGATCCGCAGCAGGCCGTAGACGCCCGCCTTGCTGACGACCGCGGCCAGCAGCGCCACGACGACGATCGGAGACTCGCGGTACGCGTCCGGCAGCCAGCCGTGGAACGGCCACAGCGGAAGCTTGATGACGAACGCCAGCAGAAATCCGGCCAGGAGCCAGATGCTCTCCGGCCGCGTGTAGTCGACGTTGCGCAGCGCGACGATGTCGAACGTGTAGACGCCGGTGATGCCGTGGGCGATCACCGCCGTGGCGACGATCGACACGAGCATCAGCAGGCTGCCGACCATGGTGTAGATGACGAATTTGATGCTGGCGAGCTTGCGGCCGGCACCGCCCCACATGCCGATCATGAAGTAGAACGGCACCAGCATCAGTTCCCAGAACACGTAGAACAGCACCAGGTTGCCGGAGCTGAACAATCCGAGCAGCCCCATCTCCGCCAGCATGATCAGCGCGAGAAAGGCACGCGGCCGGTCCGGCGTTCGGAAACAGAGGTACGCCACCGCGATCGCAAACAGCCCGGTCGTCAACATGATGAGCCAGATCGAGATGCCGTCGACCCAGACGATCCAGTCGAGGCCGACCTGCGTTGCCCAGCCTGCATGGTCGACGAACTGGGGACCCGGGAAGTCGCGATGGAAGTTGGCCAGCATCAGCACCGACATGACGAGCGTCAGCCCGGCGCCGAGTGCCGCCACCAGGCGTGCCGTCCCGACGTCGCCCTCGGGGACGATGAACATGGCCAGCGCCGCCAGCAGCGGGATCACGATGATGATGGTCAGCCAGGGCATTCCGGTCACCGTGCCAGTACGACGACGAGGCCCACGATCGCGGCGCCCGCGATCAGAGCAAAGGCATAGGTGCGCACCAAACCGCCCTGGACGCGGTGCAGCCCGCGGGCGCCGGCCATGGAGAAACCGGCGGCGGCGGTGACGATCCCCTGGGTGAGATCGGGTTCAGCGGTACGGATCGCCGCGTCTCCGAGATCGCGGCCGGGCTGGATGATCACCGACTCGTAGGCGTCGTCGAACAGCCACTGCTCAAGCAGGACATGGCGCAGGCCCGCGAGGGTATGCGCGTACTTGAGGCGGCGCTCCGGTCCTGCGCCGAACAGCCACCACGCGATACCGATCGCGACCGCCGCCACGGAGACGCTTGCCAGACTGGTCAGCCACTCCACCGTGGCGGACGCCTCGACCGACGACTGGTCCGGAATCGCCGGCGCCAGCCAGTCCGTGACCAGCTGACGTCCCCACGGAACCTGAAGGAATCCGCCGATCGTCGCGAGCACGGCCAACACGCCGACCGGGATGGCCATCGCCAGACCGGACATGTGCGGGTGGGGATGGTACCCGCCCTCCCGCTGCGGCCCGCCGAACGCACGGAAATACATGCGGAACATGTAGAACGCCGTCATCGCAGCGCCGATGATCCCGGCGACCGCACACACGACGCCCAGCGGCCCGGCCGCCATCGCGGTGGACAGGATCTCGTCCTTACTAAAGAAGCCGGAGAAGGGTGGGATACCCGAGATCGCCAGGCAGCCGATGAGCATCGCGAACGACGCAAACTTGAGCAGGCGATGGAGCCCGCCCATCCGGTTCAGGCTCTGCTCGCCCGACAGGGCGTGGATCACTACGCCGGCGGTGAGGAACAACAGGGCTTTGAAGAAGGCGTGCATCAACAGGTGGAACATCGCCTGGCTGTACAGGCCGAGCCCAGCGGCGACCATCATGTAACCGATCTGGCTCACAGTCGACCAGGCAAGTACCCGCTTGATGTCCTCCTGGACGATCGCGATGCTCGCCGCCACCAGCAGGGTCACCGCCCCCGTGATCGCGACGTAGTCGGACGCGTACGGCGCCAAGTGGAACAGGACGTTGCAGCGGACGACGAGGTAGACACCGGCGGTCACCATGGTGGCGGCGTGAATGAGCGCCGACACCGGGGTCGGGCCCTCCATCGCGTCAGGAAGCCAGGTGTGCAGCGGGATCTGCGCGCTCTTTGCGGCACAGCCGACGAACAGCAGCAGGCAGATCATCTCTGCCGTGAAGGATCCGCCGCCAAGGCGGGTCGGCGCGGTGGCAAACACTTGCGCGTAGTCGAGGCTGCCGAAGGTCTTGGCGATCAAGAACGCGGCCAAGACGAGGCCGGCGTCGCCGATCACGTTGATGACGAACGCCTTCTTGGCGGCCGCGACGGCGCTCGGCTTCTCGTAGTAGTAGCCGATGAGCAGGTAACTCGCGAGACCGACGAACGCCCAACCGACGATCAGAAAGAAGAAGTTCGCTGCGAGCACCAGCAGCAGCATCGAGAACACGAAGAAGTTCATCTCGGCGAAGAAGCGCCGGTAGTCGCGGTCCTCGGCCATGTATTCGGTCGAATACCAGACAATCAGCGAACCTACTCCGGTGATGATCAGCATCATCATCACCGACAGCGGGTCCACCAGGACGGCCAAATCGATATGCAGGCCGTCGACGTTGATCCACTGCCACAACGCATTCGTGGCGTGCCGGTGCGACGGGGTCCGTGACAGCAGGTCGAAGAAGACGATCGTCGTCAGCACGAATCCCAGTGCGACCGTCCCGACCCCGATGACGCGCGACAGGTTGCGGTCCGGCTCACCGGGCCACAAGGACAGCAACAGCGCACCGGCGAGCGGCAGGCCGAGAACGATCCACGCGAGTGTCGTGATCAGCATCGGCCGGTCATCCCTTCAGACGCGACAGCGCGTCGACGTCGAGTGCCAGCCGCTGGCGGTAGACCGCCACGATCAGCCCCAGTCCGATGACCACTTCCGCGGCCGCCACGACCATGACGACCAAGGCGAAGATCTGCCCGTCGCTGACGTTCCAGTACCGGGAGAAGCCGACGAGAGCGATGTTCGACGCGTTGAGCATGAGCTCCACGGCCAGGAGCAACAGCAGCGGATTCCGCCGGATCAGCACGCCGAGCAGGCCGAGCAGGAACATGGCCCCCGACAACGCGAGGTACCAGCTCAGCGGCACACCGGTCGCCTGGTGGTGCGTGGACAGCGTCCCGATCAGCATCAGCGACCGCGCTCCCCGAGCACCGCGCGTCGGGCGAGCAGGACAGCGCCGATCGCCGCCACAAGCAACACGAGGGACGTGCCTTCAAATTCGGCCACGAAGCTGTCGAGGAAGGCCCGGCCGATCGCTCTCGGGCTCCCGATATCGGACACCTGGAACGGATTCGCGCGAATCCCCGGCAGGCGGCTGTTACCGAGTGCAAGGAACCCTTCGATTCCGAGGCCGATGATCACCAGCCACGCCAAGACTTGGTACCGGGCGAGGGGATCCGGGCCCACCGCCGGCGGCTTGTCGCCCAAGTAGGCGATTACGAACAGGAACAGCACTACGACGGCGCCGGCGTAGACGATGACCTGAATCATCGCGACGAAGGGCGCGCGCTCGAGCAGGAAGATCAACGCCACCGACAGCAGCGACACGATGAGCGCGACCGCCGCGCGGAACGGATTCCGGAGGGTGATGACGCCAACCGCCGACGCAATGACGCCGAACGCCGCGATCGCAAAGAAGATCCGTTCCCCCACGGCGGCCTACCTTACGCCTTGGACAGCGGTCGGTTTGGAGTGCGTCATTCGCCGTCGCCCCCTTAGACCCGTTGGCCGACGGTGCGCAACGGGGGCTGCTTCGGGGCGGGGGTCAGCAGCATGTCTTTCGTGTACACCATGAGATCGCGTTCGCGCTCGGACAGCTCGTAGGAGTGCTCAAGGGTGATCGCGTCGAACGGGCACGCGAGCTCGCAGTAGCCGCAGAAGATGCAGCGAGACATGTTGATCTCGTAGATGCGCGCATACCGCTCGCCCGCGGAGACACGGTGCTCGGGGGTGTTCTCCTCCGCGACGACCCGGATGCAGTCCGCCGGGCAGGCCGCCACGCACAGCGAACAGCCGACGCACTTCTCGAGGCCGTCGTCGTACCGCCAGAGCTGGTGTCGTCCGCGGAAGCGCGGGAAGACCGGCGTCTTGACCTCTGGATATCCAAGCGTCAGCGGGCGACTCACCATCGTCCGGAAGGTGATCCCGAATCCTTTGATCTGATCCTGGACGCTCATGCGGCGACCTCCGTGCTGTAGCAACGCAACAGCATCACGTCTGAAAGAACACGGCGACGACGATCGCCGTGATGACAAGGTTGGCGGTCGCGATCGGCAGCAGCAGCTTCCAGCCGAACCTCATGAGCTGGTCGTACCGCAGGCGCGGCAGCGTCGCGCGCATCCAGATGAACAGGAACAGGAGCACGACGATCTTGATGACCAGCCACACGAACCCGGGGAGCCACGGACCGAGATAGCCGCCGAGGAACAGCGTCGCCCCGAGCGCGGAGATCACCATCATGCTCACGTATTCGCCCATCTGGAACATGGCGAACTTCATGCCGGCGTACTCGGTGTGATATCCGGCGACCAGTTCCGATTCGGCCTCGGGGAGGTCGAACGGGGGCCGGTTCGTCTCGGCCACGGCGGCGACCAGGAAGACGATGAAACCGACCGGCTGCAACAGGATGTACCAGGTGCTTGACTCCTGGCCGTGGACGATGTCGACCAACGACATGCTCCGGCTGATCATCAGGACGCCGACGACCGAGAGCCCCATGGCCACCTCGTAAGACACCAGCTGTGCGGCAGACCGGGCAGCCCCGAGGAGGCTGTACTTGTTGCCGCTGGCCCAGCCGCCGAGGATGAGCGCGTATGTCGCCAGACCCGAGAGCGCGAACAACACAAGTAGCCCAACGCTCACGTTCGCGCCGACGAGTTGAATCGTGTACCCGTCCACGTGGATCGGGTCGCCGAATGGAATCATCGCGATTGCCGTCACCGCCGTGATCACGGAGATCAGCGGGGCGATCTGGAACAACACTCGATTCGCGCCCTCAGGGACGAAGTCTTCCTTGAAGACCAGTTTGAGCAGGTCGGCAAGCGGCTGCATGTAGCCGACCGGACCGGCTCGATTCGGCCCGTAGCGTGCCTGAAACCGTCCGAGCAGCTTGCGCTCCCACAGCGTCGCAAAGGCAAACGCGTTGAGCACGACCAGGACCGTGATCAGCGCCTCGATCGTGATGATGACGAGCGGTTCGTTCACCTAGCCACGCTCCATCCGGACGCGAATGCGGTGGCGATCGACCGCGAGCGCGCCCTCGACGGGCGCCCCCGGGGCCCCCAACGGCGCGAGCACGACACCCTCCGGCACACGATCGTCGGCGATCAGGGGCAACCGCTCGGACCTGCCGATCGGGCTCGTCAGCACCACCAGCGCACCGGCCTCGATGCCGCCCGCGGCGGCGGTGGCCGGGTGTACCCGCACGGCCGGCGGCTGGAAGGCGGTCCGCAGGGCATGCGAATCGGCCGTCTGAACGTCTCCGAACTGGTCGTGGGTCGCCACGAGTTCGAGGCCTGCTCCCTCGGCCACGCCGCGGGAACCGTCGCTGACGTCCGGACGCGTACCAATCCGCGCCCCTTCCGTACCGATCACATCCGCAGTGAGCCCCGCCAACGCCGGTGTGCGCGCGGCGGTATATGCGAAGGCCGCTGCGGCGGTCCGGTACACGGGCGGCGCACCCAGGTAGTGGGCGAGCGCTACCAGCAGCTCCCAGCCGGCGGCAGCCTCGTCAGGGCCCTGCGCCCCGGGCCGCAGGCGCTGGGCGCGCCCGGTCATGGAGACGATGGTGCCGTCCTGCTCCCACATCGTGAATGCGGGGAGCACGATGTCGGCGCGGGCCGTCGTCGCCGTCTCGTGGGTGGCCAACGCGACGACCGGACCGTCGAACGACGCGAGGGCGTCGGCCCAGGCGGTGCGTCCGGCGGCGCCGAGCGGATCGGCGTGAACACACACGAGTGCGTCGAGCGCGTGGTCGGCGATCGCCGCCAAAACCCCGTCGGTGGAAATGCCTAGCGCCTGGAGCCCCGCTCCGTTGACATCGGTCCCGAGCTCGATCTGGCGAGCGTTCGGGGTCCCGCTGAGCAACGCGTCGAGCGCGTCGACCGCAGCCGGATCCGCGGCGAGGTCCGCCTCGTCCCACAGGACGACCGGATTGGCCGCGGCCGCAACGGGGGCGCCGAAGGTCCCGATGGCGTCCGCCAGCGCACCCGGAGCGCTGCGGGTGAACTCCCCGAGTGTCTCGAGCGCATGCGGGCGCGGCCCGGCTCCGATCACCGTTGCACCGAAGCGACGCGCCTTGCGCAGGCGCAGCTCGACGACCGGCTGCTGGGCGGCCGGATCGCCACCGACGACCACGACCACGTCCGCCTCGTCGATCTCGCCGAGATCGGCACTCGGACGGGCGCGCAACGCGCTGAGCCCGCCTGCGGGAATGCCGAGCCGGGATACGACGGCACCGGCCAACGCACCGGAGGCCAGGTCGAGCGCGATGCCTGCCTCCTCCAGGGTCGCCCCGCCGCCGAGCAGGATCCCGACGCGCCGACCGGCCACCAGACCGGCGACCGCGGGCAGCGTGTCCTCGAGGCTCGCCGTGCGATCGCCGGCTGCCTCGCGGATTACGGGTGCCTGCAGGCGGGTCGGACTGTGAATGATGTCGTAGCCCCAGCGGCCCTTGTCGCAGAGCCAGCCTTCTTCGACCGCGTAGTTCGGGTCGTCGCGCCCCGTTACGCGCTTGAGATCGCCCTCTCGCGTGGTGAGTTCCGTATTGCAGCCGACCGGACAGAGGCCGCACACCGACGGCGTGTTGGTCACCTCCCACGGTCGTGCGACAAAGCGGTACGGGATGCTTGTCAGCGCGCCGACCGGGCAGATATCGACGATGTTGCCCGAGAATCGCGCTTCGTAGGCATCGCCGCTAAACGTCGTGATCTCGCTTGCCGCCCCGCGCTCCTGCATCGTGAGTTGGCCGTCTTGGGCGACCTCCTGGCTGAACCGCACGCAACGGAAGCAACGGATGCAACGCTCGCGATCAAGCGCAATCCGGCTCGAGAGCTCGAGCGGCTTGGGCCAGTGACGCTTCGGCTCGACGAACCGCGACTTGCCGGGGCCGAACCGGAAAGTCCGGTCCTGCAACGGGCACTCGCCGCCCTTGTCGCACACCGGGCAATCAAGTGGATGCTGCACGAGCAGCAGCTCCAGGATGCCGTCGTGGGCGTCCTTGACATTCGGCGAGTTGGTCGTGACGACCATGTCCTGCGCGACCGGGGTGTTGCATGCGGTCTGGAGTCCGCGCATGCCCTCGATCTCGACCAGGCACATCCGGCACGCGCCGATCGGCGGGCCGAGGCGTGGCTCGTAGCAGAAGATCGGCACCTCGACCCCGGCCGCATACGCGGCGTCGACAAGCATCGTGCCGGGCGGCGCACTCACGGTCCGCCCGTTGAGTTCGAACGTGACGAGGTTGTCGACGGTTGCGTCGACGGGTGCGTAATCAGCCATCGCTTACCTTGCCTCCGCCGGGGCTTCTGGCCACATCGGCTCGGGCCGCAACGCACCGCCCTGCTCGATCGCCGCGACAAAGTCCTCGCGGAAGAGCTTGATCGCGCTCGAGATCGGCGCGACGGCGCCTTCGGCCAAGGCGCACAGGACCTTGCCCGAGATCCTGCCGAAGATCGACTCCAGCAGCTGGAGATCCTCCATTCTGCCCTCGCCGTCGACGATCCGCTGCAGGATTCGCTCCATCCAGGTGGTGCCCTCGCGGCACGGCGTGCACTTTCCACAGCTCTCGTGCTTGTAGAAGCTGGCCAGCCGGAGCGTCGACCGGACGATGCACCCGGAGTCGTCCATCACAATGCATCCGCCGGATCCTAGGAACGTTCCGACGGCATTCAGGGATTCGTAGTCGAGCGGCGTGTCCAAGTGCTGCTCGCCGAGCACGGGTACCGAGGAGCCGCCGACCCAGATCGCCTTGACGCGGCGACCGTCGCGTACCCCACCCGCGTGCTCGAAGATCAACTCACGCAGCGTGGTTTGGCCGAGGATGATCTCGTAGTTGCCCGGCCGCGTGACGTGCCCGGACACCGAGAAGATCTTCGACCCGGGACTCTTTTCCGGGCCAAGCGCCGCATACCAGTCGGCGCCTCGCGTGACGATCGGCGGCAGCGCCGACAGCGTCTCGACGTTGTTGATCAACGTCGGCGAGCTGTACAGCCCCGCGACTGCCGGAAACGGCGGCTTGAGGCGCGGCTGCCCACGCTTGCCCTCGAGACTCTCCAAGAGTCCGGTCTCCTCGCCGCAGATATAGGCACCCGCGCCGCGGTAGAGCGTGATGTCGAACGTGAACCCGGATCGCGCGATGTCGGTGCCCAGGAATCCAGCGTCGCGGGCCGCAGCGATCGCGGCCTGAAGGATCCGGGCCTGGAATTCGTACTCGCCGCGGATATAGATGTAGCCGCGCTCCGCCCCGATCGCGTAGCCCGCAAGGACAATGCCCTCGATGAGCTGGAACGGGTTCATCTGGATGATCTCGCGGTCCTTGAAGGTCCCCGGCTCGCTCTCGTCCGCGTTGCAGACGACGTACTTGGCGAGCTTCGCGTCCTTGGGCAAGAAGCTGGCCTTCCGCCCCATCGGGAACCCGGCGCCGCCGCGACCGCGCAGTCCGGACCGATGGAAGACGTACAACAGGTCGTCGGGTTCCATGTCCCCGAGCGCGGTGTGGAGCGCATCGAATCCGCCGGCCTCGCGGTAGGCGGCAACATCGGTGAGGACGTGGCCGGCCTCGCGGTGGCGGTAGACGCTGTTGAGGATCGGCACCCGCCTACCTCCAGAACTCGTCGGGTGCGGGCGCGACGCGCAGATCATCCACCAGTTGGCCGGCCGACTCGGGCGTCATCGGGCCGACGGTCTCGTCAGCGTCCACCTGGATGCACGGCGCGCGGTCGCAGTACCCCAAGCACTGGGCCTCCTGGATCGTGATCCGGCCGTCCCCAGTCGTGCCTCCGTGATGGGAGACCCCTTCGCGGTCGCAGAGCCGCTCCCAGACCTCGTCGGCCCCCCGGAGCATGCACGACAACGTCACGCAGACGCTGACGACGCGGGTGCCGGTCGGTTCGAGATAGAGGCGGTCATAGAACGACGCGACGCTCTCCACGAAGGCGGCGGAAAAGCCCGTCGCCGCGGAGACGGCCTCAAGGTCCTCGCGGGTGAGGTGGCCCTTCTCCGTCTGTGCGAACTTGAGCGCCGGCAGCACGAGTGAGCGCGGCTCAGCGAACTCGTGGCGGATCGGATCGATGTGGGCACGGATCTGGTCAGCGGTCATCTGCGGTGGCCCACGTTCATCGCTCGCGGTATGGGACTGACCATCATCGGTCGACTCCGCCCATCACGTTGTCCATCGACCCGATCATCACGATGAGGTCGGCAAGGTAGGCGTTCTTGGCCATCGGCCGCAGGCCCTGAAGGTTCACGAAGCTCGGGTCGCGCATATGGACGCGTACCGGCTTTGGGCCGCCGTCGGCCACCACATAGCACCCCATCTCCCCGCGCGGGCTCTCGACCGCGCAATAGGCCTCGCCCGCCGGCACGGAGAAGCCCTCGGTCACGAGCTTGAAGTGGTGGATCAACGCCTCCATCGAGCCCGCGAGCTCGCCCCGGGGCGGCAGGACCACCTTGCGGTTGTCGGAGATGTGCGGCCCCTCCGGCATCCCGTCGAGGCACTGCTCGATGATCCTGACCGATTCGCGCATCTCGCGGAGTCGGATGAGATAGCGGTCATAGGCGTCTCCGTTGGTGCCCACCGGAACGCTGAAGTCGAAGTGCTCATAGCCCGAGTACGGGCGCGCCTTGCGTAAGTCGAGATCTACGCCGGCCGCGCGCAGCGCCGGACCGGTGATGCCGAGGTCGATCAGCTGATCGGCGGGGAGCGACCCGACCCCGCGGGTGCGCTCGAGCCAGATGGGATTCTGCGACAGCAGCCCCTCGTATTCGTCGATGCGTGACGGCATCTCGGTGACGAACTCGCGCAGCAGCGTCTCGAACCCGGGCGGCATGTCGTCCGCGCAGCCACCGACCTGGAAGAAGCGGTTGTTCATCCGCTCGCCCGAGATCATCTCGAACAGGTCGAGGGCCCGGTCGCGCTCCCGATACGCGTAGAAGAAGATGCTGATCGCCCCGAGTTCCAGCCCGCTCGTCCCAAGCCAGACGAGGTGGCTGGTGATCCGGTTGAGCTCCGAGATCATCACCCGCAGCCACTGCGCTCGGGCGGGCACCTCGAGGTCGAGCAGTTTCTCAACGCTCTGCGTGTAGGCGTGGATGTTGAAGAACGGCGACAGGTAGTCCATCCGCGTCACGAGCGTGATGCCCTGCCAGTAGGTCTTGTTCTCGCACTGCTTTTCGATGCCGGTGTGGAGGTATCCGATGACCGGGTGGATGTCCCGTACGGTCTCGCCGTCGAGTTCGGTGATCAGGCGCAGGACCCCGTGGGTCGACGGGTGCTGGGGTCCGAGGTTGATGATCATCGGTGCCCTGGATCCCGGCGCCATCTCCGACGACAGTTCCTCGTTCGCCCGGGTCCGCGCGATCGCCTCCTGCGGCGTCGACGCCTCGACCTGCGCCACGATCCGCTCGGTCTCGGCCAGCTCACGGCCTTCCCGGCGCGCGGCCTCCCGCGCTTCACGCGCCTCGAGGGCGAACACGTCGGCCTGTTCGGAGCTCATCGGTTCCCCGCCGCCCTACACCGCATCGCTGAACTTGACCTCTTCGCCGCCGATCGGGTAGTCGCGTCGGAGGGGGTGTCCTTCCCAGTCGAACGGCATCAGAATCCGGGACAGGTCCGGGTGGTCGGCAAACCGGACGCCGAACATGTCGTAGACCTCGCGCTCATGCCAGTTTGCGGTGCCCCAGACCTGGGTGACCGAATCCACCTCGGGCTGGTCGGCGTCGGCCCAGACGCGCAGGCGCAGACGATCCCCGCTGTCCATCGAGAACAATTGGTACGCGAGCCGGAACCGCCCGCCGCGCCCGTTGCCGTCCAGCACGTCGACGCAGGTCACGTCCGACAATTGGCGGAACGCGGCCGGCTCCGCCTTGAGGAACCGGCACACCTCGCGGATACGTTCAGCTGCGATCTCGATGGTCACCTCGTCGCCGGGGCCCTCGAACTCCTCGACGACGGCACCGGGGCACGCGGCTTCGATCAGATTGCGGTACTCGCTCAACGGGCGGCCGCCCAGGCCCGGCGCTCTGTGGCGATCCGGGCAGCGTCCTCGGGGACTGGCAGACCCTGTTCGTGCATGAGGTCGAGCGAACTCGGCTGCCCCTTGGCGCCAATGACCCGCTGCAGGATCAGAATGCCCTCGATGAGGCTTTCGGGACGTGGGGGGCAGCCGGGCACGTACACGTCGACGGGGACGACCTTGTCCACGCCCTGAACGATGGCGTAGTTGTTGAACACCCCGCCCGACGTGGCGCACGCGCCCATCGAGATCACCCACTTGGGTTCCATCATCTGGTCGTAGATGCGGCGCAGCACGGGCGCCATCTTCTGCGAGACCCGGCCAGAGACGATCAGCAGATCCGACTGTCGGGGCGATGCGCGAAACACCTCTGCCCCGAAGCGGGCGATGTCATACCGGGGCGTGGCCGTATGCATCATCTCGATCGCGCAGCAGGCAAGCCCGAACGTCGCCGGCCAGATCGACGAGGACCTGGCCCAGCTGAGGGCGCGATCGAGCTTGGTCGTCAGCAGCCGCGAGACGAACGCATCTTCCTCGGCCGTCTCGGCGAGGTCGCGCAGGTCGCGATCGATCGACGCGTCGGTGCGCGGTGCCCGCTCGGTCGGTGCACCCGGAGGCGGAATCAGCGCCACTCCAGGGCCCCCTTTCGCCAGATGTAGATCAGCGCGACGACGACGGTGACGACAAACGACAGCATCACGATCAGCGCAGTGATACCGCGATCACGCAGGGTCACGGCGATCGGGTAGACAAACGCCAACTCGATGTCGAAGACGATGAACAGCATCGCCGTGAGGTAGAAGCTGATCGAGAAGCGCTGGCGGACCGGTGTCGTGGCAAGGATGCCGCTCTCGTACGGAAGGTCCTTGACCGGATTGTGCTTCGGCCGGACGATCTTGGAGAGCCCGAGAATGGCACCGCCGACGATGAGGCCGACGATCATGAAGATCAATATCGGTAAGTAGTCCCAGAGCCTCACGTCGACCTCTGCTTACACGCCGAAACGTCCGTCGGAACCGCCCTCCGTCAACAGCACGCTACCAACGGCGTGACCTTTGTGCACCTTTGTAACGAACGGCGCATTCTGGTTGTGTCATTTGGTGCAAACTTCCCCGCTCCGAGCGGGATTAGCCCGACACAGACGGGGGAGCACGACGATCTGCTGCCACTCTATGGCATGGGCGCCGCCGCGCCGCGCTGACGACTGACCCACCATACGCCGATTGCCGGCCCAAGATTGTCCCGTCGGACGGCCCGCCAGACCCGGAGGCGTCCCGCCGGTCGTCATCGGTAGGTTCTTCCCATGGACCGCATCGACTACTTCGCCCGGGCCGTCGCCGAGGCGCCCGAGGTCGCCCGCGCGAGGTTCGGTTATGCCGTCGAGCTGCAGCGTGCGGGCCGGTTCGCGGAGGCGGTGGTCCAGTATCGGGCCTACCTCGGTCTTCAGGACGACGAAGGCAATGCGTGGGGCCGGCTGGCGGAGTCGCTGGCCGCGCTCGGAGACCGCGACGGCGCCGCCGATGCCTACCTCGCCGGCATCGACCAGGCCCTTGCGCACGGCCACGGCGGAATGGCGGACGAGTTGCGCGCCGCACTCGAGGCGCTCTAGGGATGTCGGTGCTGGCAGCCGCGGAGTTCTCGCCACGCGCCGCCGGGCGCTTCTGGTGGCGCAATCTGACCGTCGGACGCAAGACGCTCGTCGTCACGCTGATCCCGCGGTTCCTCGAGGCAATCGCCTATCTCGCGGTCATGGGCCTCGGCCTGGGCGCGTATGTGACCACGATCAACGGCGTCGACTACGTCCGCTTTATCGCCCCCGGGGTCGCCGGCGCGACGGTGATGTTCGGCGCGATCCTCGAGACCACCTACAACGCCTTTGTGCGCATCCACATCCGGCGGGTCTACGAGGCGGCGGTCACGACGCCACTGTCGGTGCAGGATGTCGTCGTCGGCGAGTACCTGTGGGCCACCACGCGCGCGGTCGCCTACGGAACGATCTTCCTCGCGGTGATGGCCGTGTTCGGACTGGTGAGTTCTCCGCTGGCCATCCTCTGTCTCCCGGTGATGCTCCTTGGAGCGCTGGTCTTCGCCGTGCTCGGCATGCTCTACACGGCGTTCGTCACGAACATCGAGAGCTTCAACATCTTCTTCACGGCGGTGCTCACCCCGATGTTCCTGTTCGGTGGCGTGTTCTTCCCGTTCGACAAGCTCCCCGAATGGGCGCAGGCGATCGCCTGGTGTCTGCCGCTGTCGAATCTCGTCGTGGTGCTCCGTGCGCTGACGCTCGGCACCGCCAATGGGATGACGTGGGTGCACATCCTGGTGCTCATGGCGATGGCGGTCGTGCTGTTTCCGATACCGCTGATCAGGATGGCGCAGGCGCTCCGCGCCTGAGGACATCGTGGGTCGGAACCCGTGACGCACAGGGCAACGGGCTACACGGTTGTGCCGACTCGGGCGACGCCCGTCGCCTCGGCGGCGCGCCGCACCGCCTCGGCGACATCACGCACGACGTTCTCGCTGATCAGCGACGGCACAACGAGGTCCGCCGACACGTTGCCATCGTCGTCGCGGCACAGCGCAGCGATCGCGTCGGCGGCAGCGAGCAGCATCTCGTCGTTGATGGTGGTGGCCCGGACCGCCAAGGCGCCCTTCCAAATTCCCGGGAAGGCGATCGTCGAGTTCATCTGGTTCGGGGCACTGGGGAACGAGCTCGCGTAGACCGCGGCCCGGTCGAGCGCCTCGATGCTCGTCCCGTTGAGGTTGAACACGATCGGGTGCGCCCCAAGCGCATCCAGGCACGCCGACGTCACCGGACCGTCGAACCGCACGAGCGCGTCGGCTCCGTCCGGGGTATCGGAGATGACTCCCACGCCGGCCGTCGTCAGCAACTCCACGGTGCCGGCGCCGGCGGGCGTGTCCTGGCCCATGACCGCGACGGTCACGTCGCCGATCGATTTGCCGACCACCGACAGCGCATTGATCAATCCCGCCAATACCGCCACGGCGGTTCCTTGGCGGTCGTCGTGAAAGACCGGCACGTCCAGGCGGGCGTCGAGGGCATCGCGGATCTCGAAGCAGCGCGGGGCCGCGATGTCCGAAAGGTGCACCCCGGCGAATACCGAACTGCACAGCGCGACCGTCTCGACGATGACCTCGGGATCCCGCGCGTCGACGGGCAGCGGGAACGCGTCGATGCCGGCGAGATTCCGCAGGAACAGGCTCTTGGCCTCGCAGGCCGGCAAGGACGCCTCGGCGCCGATGTCGCCGAGGCCGAGGACGTCGCTGCCGTCGGAGACGACCATGACGCTGTTGGCCTTGATCGTGTAGTCCCACGCCTGCTCGAAATCGTGGTGGATCGCCATGCAGACCCGGGCGACACCGGGGGTGTACGCCATCGACAGGTCGTCACGCGTCGCGATCGGTGCGCGGGTCTTCATGCCGATCGCACCACCCTCGTGCGCCGTGAGAACATTCGAGGTTGCCGACTCGACCGTGACGCCGGCAAGCGCCGACACGGCGGCGGCGACAGCCTCGCCGTGCGCCGTGTCCCGGACATAGACGTGATAGTCGCGGGTGACGTCGGTTGAGCTGGACCGCACGATGTCCGCCGCCCCTACTCGTCCTCCGGCCTCGCCGATCGCGGCGACGACCTTGCCGAACGTTCCCGTCGTCGCGGGGACATTGACGCGGAGCATGAGGCTGGAGTTGACGTCCGGCATGTGGACCTCGGAGTCGGTAGGGCGGTCTGAACAGCGGGAATCCTAACCGAAGCTCGCTTCCGTGCCGTCCGCAGCCGATCGCTCCGCACGGGACCGTCCCGGGGCCGCGTCCGCCGGTCCCGGCCGATAGTCTCTGACAGGTGTCGCTGATCCAGTCAGGCGACACAGGGTGCCGCCCCGACTCGAGGTCATCCCGTCCGCATCGTGCGCATTCATGATCCGCTGCCATCCGCGCCCGGCCCCGCCGCGACGCCGACAGCGCGCGCCCGACGATCATGAACCGCCTGCTTCGCGTCGGGTTCGACGTGACGCCGTCCGAGTCGCAGTCGGCGGGCATCAGCAGATACACGCGCGATCTGTCGGCCGCACTCGGACGCTCCCCCGGCGTCCAGGTCGAGCGACTTACCGACCACGACGCCCGGACGTCTCGGATGGAGAGGGTGACCAGGCGTGCAGGCCGGCGTCTCACCTACTACCCCGCGATGCTGGACCGGACCGCAACCCGCCGCGATGTCGACGTGCTGCACTGCCCCGGGCAGATGATCCCGGTCCACACCGCGCTGCCGCTGGTCGTCACGGTGCATGACGTGCTGGCCTGGCGGTCGCCGGAGCTCTTCTCGCGCGCCGGCGCGGCGCAGCAGCGGCTCCTGGTGTCCCGGGCCGCAAAACGCGCAGACCGGATCGTCGTCGCGTCCGAGTTCACGAAGGCCGAGCTGGTCCACCTCGTGGGAATCCACGCGGATCGGATCACCGCGGTGCCGCTCGGCGTCGACCGTCGCTTCCAACACATCGAATCCGAACCCATGCAGCTCGCCCATCGCTTCGGCATTCCGCCGGTGCCGTTCGTGTTGTGGGTGGGCACCCCGGAGCCACGCAAGAATCTCGGCACGCTGCTGCGCGCATTCGGGCTCGTGCGGCGGCGGGCGCCCGAATGCGTGCTCGTGCTGGTCGGCATGGACCGGGTGACCGACGGCGAGCTGGACGCCGAGATGGAACGTCTCGGCAGCAGCGTCATCAGACCGGGATTTGTGACCGACGACGACCTCGTCGCGCTCTACTCGGCCACCGCATGTCTGGTGTTCCCGTCACTGAACGAAGGGTTCGGACTGCCACCAGTCGAGGCGATGGCGTGCGGGGCGCCCGTGGTCGCGTCGAACCGGAGCAGCATCCCAGAGGTCGTGGGCGACGCCGGGATCCTTGTCGACGCGACGGACCCCGACGACATCGCCGATGGGATTGAACGCATCCTACTCGCGCCCGACATTGCGACCGACCTACGGGCTCGCGGCATCGCGCGGGCGCGCCAATTCAGCTGGGACCGCTGCGCCGAGCTGACGGTCGACGCCTACCGAGCGGCGATCGCGACCCGCTGAAGAGTCCGTCCGCGGTCAGCCCAGGCCGACGGCCGTGTGACGATCGTCCAGACCCGCAAGCACGTCCCAGGCGGCGCGCCCGGTATCCTCCGCACGGTATGCCGCCGCGCGCACGGGCCCGGCCG
The DNA here is from genome assembly GCA_017882545.1 of Thermoleophilia bacterium. GTDB lineage: Bacteria > Actinomycetota > Thermoleophilia > Miltoncostaeales > Miltoncostaeaceae > CAITWD01. The sequence continues at coordinate 107,530 of JADGPG010000075.1, read as the reverse complement.
CACGCAGACGGTCGCCGGCCACTGAATCGTCGAGTGCATGGATTCCCTCGGCGATGGCGTTGACGGTCGGCGGCACGACGATTGCGGCCCCTCCCGCGACCTCGCTCAGCGCCCCGCGATCGCTGACGAGCACCGGAACGCCGCACGCCAGCGCTTCGAGTGTCCCGAGCCCGGACCCGTCCGCGAACGCGACGCACGCCGCGAACCTCGCCGCCGACAGGAGATCCGCACGGTCCTCATCCGACAGCGGGCCGACGAACATCACGCCGTCGCTGTCACGACCCCGTCGCGGTCGTGACAGCGGGGACACAACGGTCAGGCCGCTCCCGGTGCGCATGACAGCCTCGACGAGATGGCTGAGATTCCCGCGCGGCGCGCTGTCGCCCAGCGCCACGCAGTACCGGCCCAGCCCGAAGCGGGTCGCCACCCGCGACTCCGCCCCGGGGCGCACGCGGAACGCCCCCGCCGGTGCGGGCGGTACGACGACGACGCACTCATCGGAGAGATCCCCGACCGACAGCACGTCGATGCGGGCCACGCGCGATGGCGCGATCACGACCGCCGCGCGTTGCAGCGATGCCTCCGTGCGGGAGCGGGTCCGGTGGCGCTCACTTGGCGCGAGCCAGTCGGGATGGGTGATCGCCAGCACGTCGTGCATGACGACCGCCGCCGGGACCGTGACCTCGGGGGGCAGTAGCTGGGCGAACACGGCGGCATCGGCCCCGAGCGACCGCAGCATCGCCGCACGGTCGCCGCTGCGCCGCCCGACCCCCGCGTGTCCGATGCCCGGACCGATCAGATCGGCGGCGTGCGGCCACGAGATCAGTGCCCAGACCTCGTCGGCAGGGGTTGCGGCCTGTGCCAGCGCCGCCGTCAGCATCTGCTGATACCGACCGCTATCAGCGGGGTCACGTGCCGGACGGCCGACCAGACGCCAGTCCACGCCGACGCGGATGCCGTCGCGCACGACGTGCCTATCCATCGGTCGCCTCGTCCCAGGCAGCGCGGACCTCGCCGAGCACGTCCTTCCAGGAACGCTCGCCGGCGCGTGCGCGCGAGGCCGCGGCCAGGCGTGCTCGGCGTGCGCCGTCGGCCGCAAGCGCCGACAGCGCATCGCCCCAGACGTCGGCACGGGCAGTCGGCAACCGCATGGCAACGGTCCCAAGAACATCGTCGAGCTCCACGCTGTCGCCCGCGACGACCGGCAACCCGGCAGCCATCGCCGCAAGCGCGGGGGCGCTGGCGTCGCCCGCGAGCGACGGCACCGCGGCGATCGACACCCGTGCCCGCAAGTCATCCAGCTCGACGATCCCGAGCGGACCACGGATGCATACCCGATCGCCGAGCCCGAGCCCGTCAGCCCGTCGGCGCAGCCGTTCGCGACGACGGCGATCGCCAACGCCGGCGACCACCAGAGCGATCCCGATATGGGGGTCGCTCGCGGCCAGAGCCCGAATCGCGAGGTCGGCGTTGGTGTACGGCTCGCGGTTGGCGACGACCAGCACGGTCGGACCGACGTCCGCCGGTGCGTCGTCGACGTCCGGTCGCGGCGGCGCAGCCAGCGGGACCACGCGGATCCGGCGCTCCGGGATCGCCAGCAGCTCGGCTACTTCCTCAGCGACGGCGGTCGACGGAACCAGGACGAGGCGTGCAGCGATCAGACGGTCCAGGTAGTCGTTGTAGCGCCGGCGAGCGGCGACGCGGCCGGCTCCGAGCTCGAGTGCGGGAAACCGGAGCGGCAGCAGGTCGAAGCACGTCGAGATCTGCGCCGGCTCGGAGAGCCCAAGTGTCGAGGTGATGTGCACGAGATCCGCGAACTCGACGGCGCCGCGCGCCGGCGCGGAGCGCCGCACGAGCCGCCCGAGTGTTCCGTGTGGATGCCGCAGCCGGTGCGCGACGAACCCGACGGGCGCCGCGGCATCGGCCGCGATGATCACGCCCGGGCGCTCGGCGATCGGGCGCTTCCCAAGCGCCGTGATCAGGCCGCCGACCCAGGCCGCGTCGGCCCGGTCGTTCTCGGGCGCACGCAGCGGCGTCGCATCAAGCAGGACCGTCGACGACATCGAACGGTGACCCTACTGGACCCCCGCACGACACTTCCCGCCGCGGCTAGGCTCTACCCCCATATGCCGCCGTACATCCACACCCACCGCTTCCGGATCGTCATGTCGGAGGTCGACGTCGCCCAGATCCACTTCACGGCGCTGTTCCGGTGGATGGATCGCGGTCTCAGCGAGTGGCTCTGGAACACGGGGCATCCGTTCACGGACCTGCTCGCCGACGGTCCCGGGATACCCGTGGTCGATGCCCATGCCCAGTTTCGCAAGCGCATCCTGCTTGACGACGAGATCGAGCTCACCACATGGATGGCGGCAGTCGGGTCGTCCTCGTTCCGGAGCCGCCATTGGTTCGTGCGGCACGGCGAGCTGGTTGCCGACGGCGAATTGATCCACGTCTGCCTGGACCGCACCACCCGCACGTCCGTCGAGGCGCCGGGCTGGCTGCGCGGGCTTGCAACGGCGGACGAGTGGCGGCCGCTCGACATCAACCACTGACGGCCGCTAGAGCAGGCGCAGGTACCGCTCGAGCTCGAACGGCGTGACCTGCGCCCGGTATTCCTCCCACTCCGCACGTTTGAGCTCGATCAGTCGGCTGTAGATGTGTTCGCCGAAGGCGGTCAAGAGCAGCTCGGACGCGGCGGCGATCTCGACCGCGTCGCCCAGCGTCGAGGGCAGCTGCTCGACCCCGGCGCGTAGCCGCTCGGCGTGCGAGAGGTGGTAGAGGTTCATCTCCATCGCATCGGGCAGTTCGTAGCCGCGCGCAATGCCCTCGAGCCCGGCGTGGAGGATCGCGGCGAACGTCAGATATGGATTGCAGGCCGGATCCGGACCGCGAAGCTCCGGGCGTCCGGCGGTTCTGTCGGGGACGACGCCCTGCTGCGGCACCCGAACGACCGCTGAGCGGTTCCGCTCGCTCCAGGCCACGTAGACCGGGGCTTCGAAGCCGGGGACCAGGCGCTTGTACGAGTTGACCCACTGCGCGAAGACGAAGCACAGCTCCCGCGCGTGGCGCAGGATGCCGGCGACAAACCCGCGACCGACCGCCGACAGCTGGCTCGGCTCGTCCGGGTCGAAGAACGCGTTTCGGCCGCCCGACATGAGCGCCACATGGGTATGCATGCCGCTGCCGTTGGCGTCCACGAGCGGCTTCGGCATGAAGGTTGCGTACCACCCGTGCTGATGGGCGATCTCCTTCACGATCGTGCGGTAGGTCATGACGTTGTCGGCCATCTGCAGGGCATCGGTCTGGCGCATGTCGATCTCATGTTGCGACGGACCGCTCTCGTGATGCGAGAACTCGACGTCGATGCCGATCTGCTCGAGCGCGAGCACCGTCGCCCGGCGCACGTCGCTGGCGACGTCAAGCGTCGTAAGGTCGAAGTAGCCACCCTGGTCCAGCGGCTCCGGAGACACCGAATCGCGGAAGTAGAAGAACTCCAGTTCGGTGGCGACATCGAACCCGTCGAATCCCATGTCGCGGGCGCGCTCCAAAGCCCGGCGCAAGACGAACCGCGGGTCCCCCTCATACGGGGTTCCCGCGAGCGTGTGGACGTCGCAGATCAACCGCGCAACCGCCTGCTCCTGCGGGCGATATGGAAGGATGGCGAAGGTGGCCGGGTCGGGCACGGCGACCATGTCCGACTCTTCGATCGGATTGAACCCCGTGATCGAGGATCCGTCGAAGCGCACCCCGCGTGCGAGCGCGTCCGGAAGGTGCTCGACCGGCAGCGCAAAGCTCTTGAGCCGGCCGAGAACATCGGTGAACCACAGTCGGACGAACTTCACGTCCCGCTCGGAAACGACACGCATCACGTCGTCGTGGGTCATATCGGCAGCTCCTCGGTCAGGGTGCGGATGCGGTGTGCGGGCACGCCCGCACACCGCGCGCATCGCTGCTGCGTTACTTGATGAACAAGATCTCCGCGTACTTCGGGAGCGGCCACAGATCGTCGGCGACGATCCGCTCGAGTGCGTCGGCGTACTCCCGCACTTCGGCCATGGTGGTGAGCACCCTGTCGCGCATGTAGATCGCCTCGACGTCCGTGCCGTCGGGATGGACGGCGTTGACGCCCCTGAGAGTGTTGATCGCATCGACGAACTTGTTGACCAGGTCGCGGATCTCACCCTCCAACACGCTGACCCCGGTCTCCTGGACCAGGCGCAGATACCGCAGCGCCGCGGGCAGCAGCATGGTGCTGGCAATGTCGGCGGCCGTCTCGGCCTCGATGTTGATGTTGACGATGTACTGCTCGAGAAAGACGTCGAACCGCGAATGCAATTCGCGTTCCGAGAGCACGCCGTAGTTGCTGAACGTCGACAGCGTCTGCTCCGAGATCAGCTCCGGCAGGGCTTCCGGCGTCGTGCGCAGGTTCAGCAGACCCCGCGTGTCGGCCTCGGCGTGCCACTCCTCGGAGTAGCCATCGCCGGCGAACACGATGCGCCCATGCTCGCGGTAGTTCGCGCCGACGACCGCGGAGATGGCCTCGGGGACCGTCTTGCCGGCGTCGACGGCGGCCTCGACGTCCTCGACCAGGGAGTCGATCGCCTCGGCGACGATCGTGTTGAGGACGGTGTTCGGAAGTGCCGGTGACATGTTCGATCCCAACGCGCGGAATTCGAATTTGTTCCCGGTAAACGCGAACGGGCTCGTGCGATTCCGGTCACCCGTGTCCTTCGGGAGGGTCGGCAGCGCGGGCGATCCGAGCCCCATGAACTCACCGGCCGGCGACACGTAGACGCGCCCCTCGGCGAGCGCGGTGAACACGTTCTCGAGCTCGGCGCCGAGGAATATCGAGATGATCGCCGGCGGCGCCTCGTTCGCTCCGAGCCGGTGGTCCTGCCCGGCGCTGGCAACCGACGCGCGCAGCAGACCCTGATGGGTATCGACCGCCTTGACGACCGCGGCCGCGAAGAACAGGAACTGCAGGTTCTCCTCGGGCGTGTCGCCCGGGTCGAGGAGATTCTCGCCTCCGTCGGTGCTCATCGACCAGTTGTTGTGCTTGCCGGAGCCATTGACGCCCGCAAACGGCTTCTCGTGCAGCAGCGCCACCAAGTCGTACCGGTGGGCAACGTTCTTGAGCACGGTCATCAGCAGCTGCTGATGATCCACCCCGACGTTGGTGTTCTCGAAGATGGGTGCGATCTCGTACTGGGCCGGCGCAACCTCGTTGTGGCGCGTCTTGATCGGCACGCCGAGTTTGAGCAGTTCGCGCTCGGTATCCATCATGCAGGCGAGGATCCGCTCCGGGATGCTGCCGAAGTAGTGGTCGTCGAGCTCGTGGCCCTTCGGGGGCTTGGCGCCGAACAGCGTGCGCCCCGTGGTGATCAGGTCCGGGCGCTGGTAGTAGTAGGTCTTGTCGATCAGGAAGTACTCCTGCTCGGGACCCATCGTGGTGGTGACCCGTTCCACATGGGTGTCGCCGAGCAAATGCAGAGCGTGGACCGCCGACTTGCTGAGCGCCTCGATCGACCGCAGCAGTGGGATCTTGTGATCGAGCGCCTCACCGGTCCACGAGGTAAACGCGGTCGGGATGCAGAGGAAGGTCCCGTTTGGGTTCTCCAGGAGGAATGCCGGGCTCGTCGGGTCCCAGGCCGTGTACCCGCGCGCTTCGAACGTGGCACGGACGCCGCCGGTCGGGAAACTGGATGCGTCCGGCTCGCCCTGCACAAGCTCGCCGCCTGAGAACGCGGCGATCGCGGTCCCGTCACCGATCGGTGCGTAGAACGAGTCGTGCTTCTCGGCGGTGAAGCCGGTCAGCGGCTGAAACCAGTGCGTGTAGTGCGTCGCACCCCGCTCGAGTGCCCAGTCCTTCATCGCGGCGGCGACAACGTCCGCCAACGCGGGATCCAGAGATTCGCTGCGCTCGATCGTGCGCTGTAGAGCGCGGAAGACCTGCTTGGGCAGCCGTGCGCGCTGTTCGTTCTGTCCGAAGACGTTGGCGCCGAATACGTTTGCGGGCTCGTCCTCGCCAATGGGAGCGCCTGCGCTCCACTGGGCGGCGGTGACGTTCGCGAGTCGCATCTTGGTCATCAGGGTCGCGGTCCCTCCTGGCGAAATGGCTTGCCGCTGAGGCGCGCCGTCGGCGCCTCACAGGCGTCGACGGGGGCTCGCGGGCGTCGGGCAATTGGTAGAGCCTAACCGTCAGTAGCCGAGTTGAGTAAGCACGCAGGCGGCCGGTGTGCCATCCAGGCGATTGCCGACCGCGCCGATCGAGGATACGGCCGCCCCCGTCGCCGGTGGTTTCGACCCGCGGACAAGTTTGGGGGCAGCGGTTTGGCCGCGTGGCCAAACGGGCGCAGCCGGATCGATTCCGCGGTATCGGCACCGCGAGACTCATGCGCCAGGCAAGAACGCCATGACGACCGGATTTTCACCCGGTCGGCGGCGATCGCGGACCTCCGTCGCGCTTGCGGATGCCGCCGGTGCTGCCATTCTGTCGGCATGAGCACACGTCATCTTCCCGCGGACGTGCGCCTGGTTGGACCCCCGACCCGGCACCCGACGCTGGCCGACGTCTACGAGCTGACCGCGTTCGCCGGTAGCCACGTCACGCCGACCGGTGCCGACATGTCCGCCGACGTCCGTGCACTCCGCCCGGGCGGCGGGGACAGCGCCGGCGAAGCCGAAATCCTCCTGTGCGACGGGCCGTTGCCGGACCCCGCGCCTGCCGGCGCAGTGGCCGTGATCGCCCGTGCCGAGGCACCCCCAGGCTACCCGATCCCGGTGATCGTCCTGGCGCCAGACGCCTCCTGGACGGGCGTCATCGACGATTTGACGGGCCTGCTCGGCGCCCACCGCGGTCGGCGCGCCGCCGACCGGGCCCGCGCCGCGTTCCGCATTCCCCTGACGGACGGACGCGGGTTCGGCGGCTTGACCGAAGCGTGCCGCGACCTGCTTGGAGCGCCGGTCGCCGTGCTCGACGACTACCTCGACGTGCTCGCCGAGATTGACGTCGACGACGCGCAGACCCAGCAGCTCGACATGGCGATCGCCGACGCCCGCGCCCGGGGAGCGGTCACCCCGCTGGAGCCCTTCGTCGCCGACGCGCCCGCGGACGTCACCCGCATGCTTGTCCTCGGGCCCGGGGACCGCCAGGTCATGGTGATCGCCACGTGGCTCCCGGCGCCGCTGACGCTCGCCCAAACCGCGGTGTTGGCCGAGATGGCCGAAGCCTGCGGCATCGAGTGGGGGCGTCAGGAAGTCCGCACCCAGACCGAATCGCAGCTGCGCGGCGACCTCATCCGTGAGCTCATGGCGGGCGAGGCGATCAGCCGTGAGTCCCTGATCCGCCGTGCACGGCACCTGGGCGCCGATCTCGCCGGGGGCGCCGTGGCGATGCTCGGCAAGCTGGAGGACCCGCACCAGCGGGGGCCCGCCGAGACCGATGAGCGCGTCGCTCGACGATTCGTACAGCAGGCCCGCGCCGTGCTCGATCTCCATTGGCCCAGGGGATTGGTCGACTGGAACGGCGACCGGCTGCTCGTGCTCCTTCCAGGTCCGCGCGAGCACGACGTCGCGGATCGCGAGGACATCGAACAGCGGGCCCACACCCTGTCGGGTCGGCTCATCACCGCGACCAAGGACACGGTTCCGGGCCTGGTCCTGACGCTCGCGATCTCGCGGTACACGCCCGAACCCGAGCGTCTCGGCGCGGCGCTCGAGGAGGCGAGCCTGGCGCTGTCGATCGGCGAGCGCATCGGACGTGCCGGTGATGTCGTCACGTTCGAGGAGACCGGCACCTACAAGCTGCTGTTCCAGATCTTCGCGGACCGCCCCGAGGAACTGTCGGCCTTCTACGAGCAGACCATCGCTCCACTCGTGCGTTACGACGAGCAGTACCAGACCGAGCTCGTGGCGACCCTGGCGACGTACCTGGAGTTCGACTGCAACCTCGCGGCGACCGCGGCCAGCCTGTTCACGCATCGGCACACCATCCGGTACCGGCTGGATCGCATCGCCGAGCTCTGCGGGCTCGACATCGGACGGACGGACGACCGCGAGAAGCTGTCGCTCGGGCTCAAGTCGATGCGCCTGCTCGGGCGCAAGGTGCCGACGCCCATCGCCAAGGAGGGCTCCGGGCGGGCCTCGACCCCGTAGGCCGGCACCGCGCCGGCCGGTGCCATCAGGACCGGTGTGGGAGAATGCCGGGCGGCAGGGCGCGCGTCTCACGCGCCAGCGGCCATCCACGCCAGCACCTCCAGGGAGCCACATGCGTCAGACGATTGCGTTCCAGGCCACGGCCTTCGAAGCCCAGCCGGTGCAGGTCGAAGCCGATCCGAACAACGGGCCGGTCGACCCCGATGCGACGCCCGTGGTGGTACTCGTCTTCCAGTCCGGCCCGAACGTCGTGCTGACCATCCCGATGTCGGTCACCGACGCCGGAAACACGATGAACGCGTTCACCGAGGCTGAACCGCATCGTGGCCAGATTCCCGACGTGCAATGGGAGCCGCAGCCGGCCGGGCTACCCGAGGGCATGTTCTGGATGCTCTCCCCGGCGGTCGTGGGCATCTCGGTGACCCCGCCCCAGGTCACTCCTGACGGGATGATCCCGCACTGGACGCTGACATTCGAGGACCAGGACGGAAGCCAAGTCCAGGTCGCCGTCAGCGATGCGATCACCGTCCAGATGATCCGCGGGCTGTCGTCGGCGATCGACGACAACGACGAGTCCGACGAGGACGACGAGGACTGATTCCCGGCGGACGCCCTCAGGCCGGGGACTCGGGCGGCCCCTCGGCCTCGCGGTCGCGCAACTTCTTCTCGGCGAGCGCGATCAGCATGTCCTCGATCCGGCTGAACTTGACCCGGGGGCGTTCCCCGGCCTTGCGACCGCGCTCCTGCTCGAGCATGTCGATCATCTGCCAGTCGTCATAGCTCACGAAGTCGCGGCGGCGCTCGCCGAGCAGCCGTTCGAGCACGGCACGGCCGGGAACCTCCTGAGCTTCGAACATGCCTGCGCGCAGGTCCTCCAACAGTGAGTCGACGGTCTCCTGGGAGTCGGGCTTATTGGTCCCGATGATGCCGCGCGGCCCGCGCTTGATCCAGCCGACCACGTACTCGGCAGCGACAGGCGCGCCGGTGGTCGGGTCCATGACGCGGCCGTGGTCGTTCGGAATGACCCCGCGTGCGGCGTCGAAGGGGATGCCCATCAACGGCATGCCCTGATAGCCAATCGCCCGAAACACGAGATCCGTATCCAACACATCGGACCGTTCGGTCATGCGGGCGCGCACAGTGCCGTCGTCACTCCGGAAGAGCTCGTTTTCGGCGACCACGACTCCGCGGACACGGTCCTCACCGACAATCGCGACGGGCGAACGCAGAAAGCGGAGGATGACGCGGCGCCGGGCGCCGGTCGGAGGGCGCTGCGCGTACTCGCGCAGCACGTCGAGATTGGCCTGCGTCGCCTTCGAGTACTCGGCGTCCGGTGCGGCCTCGAAGTCGAGATCGGCGGGGTCGACGACGACATCGCAGTCGGGGAGGTGTCCGAGCTCCCGCAGCTCCTTCGTTGTGAACGCCGCTTCGGCGGGCCCACGACGTCCGAGGATGGTGACCTCGCGGATGTTCGAGTTGGAGAGGGCACGCAGCGCGTGCTCGGCAATGTCCGTGCGTCGCAGGTCGTCGACCGGGACGAGCAAGATGCGCGCGAGATCCATGGCCACGTTGCCGTTGCCGACGACGATCGCCGACGTGCCGGAGAAGTCAAACGTCAGCGACCGGAAGTCCGGGTGCGCGTTGTACCAACCGACGAATTCGCTGGCGGAGTGGCTTCCGGGCAGGTACTCCTTGGGGATACCGAGGCGCTTGTCGGTGCGGGCGCCGACGGCGTAGATGACCGCGTGGTAGTAGGCGCGCAGATCGTCGTGGGTGAGCTCCCGGCCGAACTCGATGTTCCCGTAGAAGCGGAACTCTGGGTGCGCGGCGATCTTGTCGTAGACGCGCGTCACCGCCTTGATGTTCTGGTGGTCCGGCGCGACCCCGCCGCGCACCAGCCCGAACGGCGTCGGGAGGCGATCGAACATGTCCACCTGAACGACGAGCTCGTGCTGCCGATGCAGGTGCTCCGCAGCATAGAACCCGGACGGGCCCGATCCGACCACGGCAACGCGCAACGGGCGGGCCTCGGTGCCCAACCTGGGTTCGGTCACGTCCCCTGATTCCTCCACGCGAGCGACTTGATCGTGAAACCGCGATGTTACCGGCAGTGGGGGCGAAAAGCCGCGCCCGGCCTAGCGAAACAAGTCGTGCTCCGGCCGGCGGAGCAGATCGACGACCGTGCCGGGCGCCGGCGTACTGACAACCCCGCTGATCACCACGACCGGCGTCCCGGCCGCCTTGCCCATAAGGACTCCAGCCGCGGCCGCGAGTTCGTCGCCGAACGCGAGCTCCGTGGCGACCAGCACGCGGCCTTCGCGGTCGACGTCGCCACGGCAGTCGTTGACGGCCTCAAACCCTGCGATGCCGAGACAGACGTTGACCAGCCCACGCCGGAAGGCACGGCCGTGGGTATCGGTGACGATGACGCCGACGCGCCCGCCGACCGCGGCGCTGACCGCTGTTTGGATTCGGTGCGCCGACCGGTCCGAGTCGACCGGAAGCAGCACGGCGGTGCCGTGGGCGGTGTTGGAGGTATCGATACCGGCGTTGGCGCAGATGAAGCCCTGGTGGGTTTCGCAGATGAGCGTCGCGCCGCGCCGGCGCACGATCCGCATCGACTCCCGCAGAATGAGCTCACACAGTCGCGGATCCTTGCCGGTGAGCTCGGCGAGCGAGGACGCGCGCGGACCCGGCTCGACGTCGGCCATCACGACGATGCGCCCCTCGTCTTTGCTGACAACCTTCTGGGCCACGGCGAGGATGTCCCCCGAGCGCACGCCCTGAACCACCGCGGCGGCCGCGATCAGCGCGGGCAGCCCGTCGCCGGGCATGACCTCGGGGATGCCCTCGAGGGCAAACAGCTTCAGTGCACAACCCCCGCCGCGAGGCGGTCCGCGACGCTCCAGGCGACGCAGCATGCCGCCGCGCGTCCGTCGTGGCGCCGCAGGGCCAGGGCGGCCAGGTCGTCGGGAGTGTCGACGTCAAGCCCGAGGGACGGAATCTCGACCTCCCTGAGCACGAGTCCCGCGGCCATCAACGCGGTCTCGTGGGCCGTGCGCGAGTTTGGACCCAGGCGCGTGGCGATCCCGAACGGAGGCGACAGGGCGAGCGCGTTCGTTCCGGTCCCGTCGCGGGAGGGAACGAGCACGGCGCCGCGCGCCGCCGGGAGCGCGGCCAGGACGGTGTCGAGGTCGGCCGCACGCACGAGCGGCAGGTCCGCGGTGAGGATCAGGGCCCGGTCAAAGAGGCGGTCCTCGGCGGCGGCCTGCCCAAGCGCGACCGCCGGGTTCATGCCGCGCGGCGGGATGTGATCGATGAGCACGGTGGCGCCGGCGGCACGGCTCAGCCCGGCCGCGACCACATCGCTGGTCACGACGAACGTATGCGCAATCGCGGCGCTGTCCCGGCACGCGTCGAGAAGGTCGGCGAGCATCGCTGCCTGCAGTTCCCGACGTTCCACCGGGCGCAGCACAGGTGCCAAACGACCGAGTGCCCGGTCGATCGGCTTGACGGGGATCACCGCAGCTGCGCTCACGATGCACCCACGGCGGCCAGCACGTCCCGCGCCAGGCGCTGACGCGCCGGACGGTCGGGCATGAGAATGTCGGTGGTCACCGCGCGGACCCCGAGCGCTTCGACGCCGGCTACTTCCGCCGCATCGCGGTCGTCGAGCACGAAGGTCGCCGCCACGTCGGAATACAGGGTCGCCATCTGGGTCGCCGAACAGCGGGGATACCCGGCGCCGGCGAGGAACTTGTGGGCCGGGCCCTCGACGGGGCGCTCACCAATGATCGGACTGACGGCGATGCAGTCGGCACGACGGGACGCGACCGCCTCCCGGACGCCGGGCACCGCGAGAATGGTCCCGATCGACACGATCGGGCTGGACGGCGCAATCACGATCGCTTCGGCCCCACGGATCGCCTCGAGGACGCCGGGGGCCGGCCGTGCGTCGTCGATCCCGTCGAACTCAATGTGCGTAATCTCGTCGCGCGCGCCGGACTTCACCAGAAACTCCTGGAATGACAGGACGCCGTTCGACGTCGTGATCCGCGTCCGAACCGGATCGTCGGACATCGGCAGTATCCGGGCCTCGACCCCGAGGGCGGCGGCGATATCCGCCGTGATCTCGTGCAAGGATGCCCCCGCGCCGAGACGCATCGTCCGAAAGATGTGGGTGGCGAGGTCGCGATCGCCGAGGCCGAACCAGGCGTCCAAGCCGTACGTGGCGAGCCCTTCCAGGCACCGGAACCCATCGTCCGCGAAGCCCCATCCGCGGTCATCGATCGTGCCCGCGAGCACGTAGGTGCAGATATCGAGATCCGGGCAGACGCGCAGCCCGTAGAAGTCCGCGTCGTCGCCCGTGTTGACGACAACCGCGAGATTGGGTGCACCGATGACCTGGGCGACGCCGTCGACCATCTTGGAGCCTCCGGTACCTCCGGAGAGGACCAGGATCACGGCAACTCAGGCGGATTGTGCGGGGTCGTCACGGGGCCCGATTCTACCAACGGCCGACGGGGGCGAAGCACGAGCCAGAGGCCGGCCGAGATGCCGACGAGCCCGATGGCGAGCGGCACGGTGACCGTTTCCCCGAGGAGCGGCCACGCCGTCGCGACTCCGATGACCGGGACGAGGAAGAACAGCGCCGATAGCTCGGCCGCGGGGCCCCGGCGTAGCGCCGAGTAGAAGAGGGCGGTCGGCAGCGCCGACCCCACCGCACCGAGCAGCAGGATCAGGCCGACGACCCGCCAGCTGCCGGGGATGGCACCGTGTCCGTCAAGGGGGCTGATGATCGCGAGCACGATCGCACCGAGGAACATCTGCCATCCCGCGAGGGCGATCGGCCGCGAGTCACGCCGCATGGCCCCCGCCGCCACGATCGTGCCGATCGCCCACCCGAGTGACCCAATCACGACGATTGCCGCAGACCACGTCGGCTGCGGCGGCCAGACGCTCTGGCTGCAGATCGCAAACGCGACGCCCACGAATCCCACGCCGAGACCGATCTGTTGGACCCCGCTCAACCGCTCTCCCAGGAACACCGTCGCGAGAACGGCGACAAACAGCGGGTCGCTGTTGGCCAGCACCGACGCGAGGCCGGCGCCGCTGTGGGCGATACCCCAGAACGTCGCGCCGTAAAAGATCGAAGTCTGCGTGAGGGCGAGCCACAGCACGGTCCGGTTGGACACACGCGGGCTGATCGGCCGACCCGTGGCCGCCAGTGTCGCCAGCACGATGACCCCGGCACACCCGAGGCGCCAGGCTGCCGCCCCGAATGGTCCCACCGCATCGGTAAGCCACGCGGAGGGAACGAACGCACAGCCCCAGCAGACCATCGCCGCGAGCGCCAAGAGTTTCGGTGACCGCACATCAGGGTTCTACAGGGCGCGCCGACCGATCTTGTGCCGGTGTGCCGCCCACGGTCGGCGAGCGCGTCCACGCAGTCCCCAAACCCCGTTGTATGGCACGAGTCGGGATCCGCGGGCCGGCCGGTGCGAAGGAGCCTGCGGGCATTCACAGGACTTTGTAAGCATCCGCACTAAGTACCCCACCCACTCCGATGTCTCAGCTGCAAAACACGTCTTTCGGGCACCTGTCACAGAGCGTCACACCGGGCCCGTCCCTGTTGACGGTATCGAGGTATGTGACATATGCTGCTAATGAAATTCGGAGACGTCCTAACCGATTGATCCGAACTTCACGCGATTCGTTCTTTCTGCCTTTCACCGAGCTAGGGGGACGCCAGCCCATGGCCGAGCAGTTCGCCGTGACCCAGATCCCGGGCATGGAGACGGGCGAGATTCCGCCCGTCCCCGTGGACCGCGACGAGAAGACTGTCATCATCTACTCGCTCGTCGACCCGGTGTGGGACATCGATGTTCTCCCGCTGACCTACACCAACTCCCGTTGGTCAGCTTTCTTCTACCGCGCTGACGAGAAGCACCTTCGTCGCGTGCTCCCCGACTGTCTGGAACTCGAAGACGACATCGTCGAGTACTGGTACGTCGACCACAACAACACCATGCTTGGCCCGTACGGCGAGATGGGTGTGACGGTCGCCGCTTCCTACAAGGGTGGCGACGGCAAGACGTACTACGCCGGGTACTACCCCTACATGTACCTGACTCAGGACGCCGCTATCGACGCCGGCCGCGTGCTTGGTTTCCCCAAGAAGGAAGCCTTCATTCGCGTGCTCGAGCACGGTGGCGCCCCTGACAACGGCTACGGGGTGATGGACGGTCACAACTACCAGTTCGATTACTTCTCGTTCCTCATGATTCGGAACGGGTACGTGCTGAACTCTGTGACCGGTAAGTACGACGATGCCGACCTCTCGGCGAAGCCCGCTTTTTACGGCAACACCGAGTACGGCCGCATGAACATGAAGGTGATCACCGCTCCTGACATCTCGAACTCCGAGTGGCAGCTGGTGTACCTGCCTTCGCTCGTCACCAAGGACCTGGCCACAGCAATGGGCCGCCCGGACACCGAAGGTTCGCACCGCTTCCAGGTGAAGCCGGAGTCGATCCGCACGGCGTCGCCGGAGAGCTACAACTGGTTCAGCCAGGCCACTCCGTACGACAACCTGGGTCACGAGCTCCCGCCGAAGGAGCACATCGGCCTCATGACCTTCAGCTTCGACCTGATCATTCCGGCAGGCGAGGTTCTGTGGACTGAGACCTACACCCGCGACGCTACGTGGGCCGGCGCTGCCAAGCCTTACCGCTTTGGTCTGCGTCACCGCTTCCCGAAGCCGATCGGTCTCGGCGCGTAAGTCTCACTGTCATTGGTCGATACGACGGGGTCGCGGCAATAGCCGACTCCCCGTCGTATGAGACTCTCTTGAAGGAGGAAAGGCGCATATGGCGCAGAACGTGAACGTCACTAGCGTGCCGTGGATTGACTCGGGCGACGCACCGCCGCTCGCTCTCGACCGCGACAAGCGTGACATCATCTCCCAGGGTGTCGCTGACCCGCTGGTCGACTACGACATCGTCCCGCTGACCTACACCAACTCGCGTTGGTCGGCATTCTTCTACCGGGCTGACGAGAAGGACCTTAAGCGGATCCTTCCCAAGTGCCTCACCCTTGAGGACGACGTTGTCGAGTTCTGGTACGTCGACCACCTGCACACCGGTCTTGGCCCGTACGGTGAATTCGGTGTCACCGTGTCGGCTTCGATCAAGGCTGACGACGGCAACACGTACTACGGCGGGTACTACCCCTACATGTACCTGACGCAGGACGCTGCTGTGTTCGCCGGTCGCGAGCCCTTCGGATTCCCGAAGAAGATCGCGTACATCGTCACCCAGGAGCACGGTGGCAAGGAGGACGACGGTTACGGTGGTTTTGGTAACGACTACTTCAACTTCACGATGGAGCGTCGTGGTTACCTGCTGCACACCGCAACCGGGAAGTACGACGACGCCGAGCTTTCGGCGAAGCCGGCCTTCTATGGCGACCCGCGTTACGGTCGCATGAACCTCCGTATTCTCACTCGTCCCACCCTTACGGAGACGAAGTGGGAGCTCACCTACCTGCCCTCCGAGGTGACTGCCGCGACGGCAGCCGCCATGGGCCGTCCGGAGACCGAAGGTCAGCACCGGTTCCAGCTGAAGCCCGAATCGATCCGCACCGCTTCGCCGGGCGCGATTCGCAGCTGGGCCCTGCAGGCCACTCCGTTCGACAACATGGGCGCGATGATGCCGGTCAAGGAACTCATCGGTCTGATGAGCTTCAACTTTGACCTCATCATCCCGGGTGCGCAGACTCTGTGGTCGCAGACCATTGAGCGCACCGCGGAGGACATCGGGGACCTGCTGTTCGCAACCCCGTACCAGTACACCATGCGTCACCGGTTCCCGAAGCCTCCGGGCGTCTGAGCCGTACCGCATACGCTGCACCATCTTCGGGGTGGGTCCTCTTCGGAAGACCCACCCCGAAGTGTTTCTACGACCGGTCGGCGGCGGCCGCGGCCCGGCGGCGGCGCACCCCCTGCACTAGCCGGTACGCCGTCCAGACCAGGATGAGCGCGTAGCCCGCACGAAGCACCCGCTCGGGAGCACTATCGGCGATCAGTGCGCCGATGATCGCCGTGGCGACCGATGCGGCGCCGATGATCGCTACGTGCCGCCAGTCGACGCCGCCGGTCCGCCGCTCCTGCCAGGTGCCGAGGAGCGCCACGGGGATGATCGCCAGCAGCGACGTCGACTGAGCGTGGACCTGACTCATCCCAAGGAAGAACACCAGCGCGGGCACGAATACGACGCCGCCACCGACCCCAAAGACCCCGGCAATTATTCCCGCACCGACCCCCAAGACCGCGATGAACACGTCGGCACCCATCAGCGCACCACCAAGGCAACCGCGACGACCACCATCAGGGCCGCGAATCCGAGCTCGAGCTGATCGGAGGTGATTCTCCGCTTGATGCCGATTCCGAGGGTGACGCCAAGCATCGCCGGAATTCCGATCAGCAGCGCAGCCCGCCAGTCGACGTTCCCGAGCAGGCCTTGGGCAAGCGCTCCCCACAGCGCAACCAGGATAATCGCCGCCAGCGAGGTCGACGTCGCCCGCTTCGCGCCGTACCCCGCAAACGCCACGAGAATCGGGACGATCACGATGCCGCCGCCGACACCGAAGAGCGCCGACACGAGTCCCGCCGCCCCGCCGGCGAAAATGAGCGCCGTGCGCATGCCCGCCGCGCTGGTAGCCTCAGCCACGGTGTCTGTCTCCTCCGCTGCCCTCGCGTGTGCGCCACTGGTCGTGGACCCGTCCGCGTCGGCACTCTTGGTGGATCTCGACGGAACGCTCGCGCCT
This sequence comes from Thermoleophilia bacterium, assembly GCA_017882545.1. Lineage (GTDB taxonomy): Bacteria > Actinomycetota > Thermoleophilia > Miltoncostaeales > Miltoncostaeaceae > CAITWD01. The sequence continues at coordinate 90,547 of JADGPG010000075.1, read as the reverse complement.
ATTGTGGCCCGGCCCCAAGACGCCGCTGTCATCGACGGCGCCCGTGACGCACTGATCGCGCTCCGCGATCGCCTAGGCCTTGTCGGGTTCGTCAGCGGGCGCGGACTCGCGGACCTGCTCCGCATCGTCGACATTCCCGGCTGCACGTACGTGGGCAACCACGGATTCGAGATGCAGGGGCCGGATGGCGACATCCGCATCGCGGCCGAGGCGAGACGCTGGCTGCCGGCGATCACTGAACTGGTCGAGTCGTGGCGCACCGAGGTCCAGGTCGAGCCGGGCGTCCACGTCGAACCCAAAGGGGTCACGTTGTCGGTCCACTGGCGGACCGCCGTGGATCCGCGTGGCGCGGAGCTGTTGCTGCGCGACCGGCTGGCGCCCCAGGCCGACCGACGCGGGCTCGTGGTGACCTGGGGGCGGATGGTGATGGAGGTCCGCCCCCCCGTGGCGATCAACAAGGGCACCGCAGTCCGCGAAGTACTGTCGGCGCCCCGATGGCGGGGAGCGGCGTACGTCGGCGACGACCGCACCGACGTGGACGCATGGACTGCGCTCCACGCGATGCGGAGGGCCGGTGAGCTGGACCACGCGATCGCGGTGGCCGTCGCGAGCCCGGAATCGCCAGACGAGGTCATCGCGGCCGGCGATGCCGTCGTACAGGGTCCGGTCGAGGTGTTGGAGCTGCTCCGCGTGCTCGTCGCACGCCTGGCCACCCACGAGGCCCGATGATCCTCGCCTGTCCCCGCGAGATCGTGGAAACCGACTAGGATCCCGATCGTTGTCGCGGCGCGGCGGGACACGTCTCAGCCACTGCCGCGTGTCATCGTCCGGGAGCATCGAGACATGCCGCTGTACCTCTCCGTGAGCTCAGTCCAGCCGTTCGCCAAGATTGCCGTCGAGAACGTCGACGACGAGCCTGGCGTGACGCTCGTCACCGGCGACGGCAAGATCGTCGGTCTGCGACTCAGCGAGACCTCCGACGTTGTGCGGCTGCCTGAGCTGATCGTCAAGTTCGGCCTCGACCCCGAGCGCGTCTGGAGCCGGCTCCGGGGCGACGAGGACTTCACCCAGCTCCGGGGTGGCCGCGGCTAGGACCCCTCGGGGGCGGCGCGGTCGATGCGGATCGCGACGGGCTCGCCGTCGAGGACGAGCTCCTCACGATAGATCCCGGCGATCGGCGCGCCGTGCCCGGTGGTGATCCGATCGGCGAGGGTGTCCGCGCCGATCGACGTACCGAAGGCGTCGATGGCCTCCCGGACCGGCCCGGATCCGTCCAGGTGGAGGAAGATCCGATCTTCCACGCGAAGCCCGGCCGCACGCCGTGCATTCTGCACGGCATGGACCAGCTCGCGCGCGAGCCCTTCCATGCGCAGCCCTGCGGAGATGTCCGTCGCCAAACCGACAGCCATCCCGGCGTCCTGGCCGACTGCGTAGCCTTCGGTGGGACGGGCCGTGATCAGGAGATCATCGGGGCCCATCTCGTGATCTGCGCCCCCGAACGCGACGGCGACCGGCTCGGACGCCTCGAGCCTTCTGGCGGTGTCGGCGCCCTGTAGCTCGGAAACGGCGGCCGCGAGCGCCGGCATCTGCTTGCCGAACCGAGGCCCCAGCGTCCGGTAGTTCGGTTTGATCGTCACCGCGACGAGCTCCCCAGGGTCCGTGACGAACCGCACCTCGTGGACGTTGAGCTCCCGGGCAATCAATTCCTGCAGGCTGGCGAGCGCGGTCGCGGTGGCCGGGGGGCAGGCGATGACCGCCTGGCCGAGCGGCTGCCGAATCTTGATTTTGGCCTCGGCCCGGGCACCGCGGCCCAGCGACACCGCCACGCGTGCGGCACCGACGGCGTCGTCGAGCGCGTCGTCCTCGCGCCCGGCCGACGTCGGCCAGCGCGCCATGTGCACGCTTGGCGGTGCGGCGGAATCGTGTGCGGCCACCAGGTTGCCGTAGAGCTCATCGGCCACAAACGGGCAGAACGGCGCGATCAGGTGGGCGACGCGCACCAAGCACTCATGGAGCGTTGCGAACGCCGCGTGGTGATCGGCGTCGGCCACGGAGTCACCCTGACGGCCGCCCCAGAAGCGGGCGCGCGAGACCCGGACGTACCAATTCGACAGATCGTCGACGAACGTCTCCAGCAGCCGGCCCGCCCCGGTGGCGTCGTACGCCTCGAGACACCCGGTCACGCCGGCGGTCACCCGATCGCAGCGCGACAGGATCCATCGGTCGAGCAACGGGCGGTCCGCGGCGGCGGGATCGACGCCACCCGGCGTCCAGCCGTCCGGCAGGGCCGCGTAGGTCACCAGGAAGACGTAGGTGTTCCAGAGGGTCAGCAGGAATCGCATCGACTCGTCGACGGCATCAAGGCTGAAACGGAACGAATCCCACGGGCTTTGCGCCGTCAGCAGGTACCAGCGGAACGGATCCGCGCCCTGGCGGTCGAGCACGCTCCATGGCTCGACGACGTTGCCCTTGCTCTTGCTCATCTTTTGGCCCTGGCCGTCCAGGATCAGCCCGAGGCAGATGACGTTGCGGTACGCCGCCTGGTCGAACAGGAGCGTCGATTCGGCCAGCAGTGAATAGAACCATCCGCGGGTCTGGTCGATCGCTTCACAGATGAAATCGGCCGGGAAGATCCCGTCCAGCGAGCCCCCCGTGTCGAACGGATGATGCTGTTGGGCGAAGGGCATCGCACCGCTGTCGTACCAGACGTCGAGCACCTCGGGCACGCGGTGGGCCGTGCCACCGCAGCGCGGGCACGCGATTGCGATGTCGTCCACGTATGGCCGGTGAGGGTCCAGATCGGCGTCGATCGGCGTCGTCGCCAACTCGCCGAGGCGTGCGAACGACCCTACGACCTCGACGTGGTCACAGTCGCCGCAACGCCAGAAGGGCAGCGGAGTGCCCCAGTACCGCTCCCGGGAGATCGCCCAGTCGACGTTGCCCTCCAGCCACTTCCCGAACCGACCGTCGCGGACCCGATCGGGGTGCCAGCCAATCCCGGAGTTGAGCTCGAGCATGCGGTTGCGCACGTCAGTGGTGCGGATGTACCAGGACGGCTTCGCGTAGTAGAGCAGCGGGGTCTGGCATCGCCAGCAATGCGGATATGCGTGGGTGTACGGCTCTTCGCGCACCAGCCGGCCGCGGGAATCCAGGTCGTCGATCAACGCTCGGTCGGCGTCCTTGGCGAAGATGCCCTCGACCAACGGCACGGCGGCGGTGAACCGCCCCTGACGGTCGACGGGGTTCGGCGCATCCAGGCCGTGGGCACGGGCGACGCCCATGTCGTCTTCGCCAAAGGCCGGAGCGATGTGGACGATCCCCGTGCCGTCGTCGGTTGTCACGAACTCGGCGGGTAGGACCCGATGCGCACCCGGGATGTCGTCGAACGGTGGCGCGTAGGCGGCATCGACGAGGTTGGCGGCAGAGATCCGCTCGACGACGGCCGCGCCCTCACCGAACACCTTGGTCACCAACGGCTCGGCGACGACCAGCCGCTCACCACGATCCTCGACCACGGCGTAGGTCACCGCCGGATTGACCGCGACGGCCTGATTGGCCGGCAGCGTCCACGGGGTCGTGGTCCAGACCAGCAGTGAGGTTCCCGGACGGTCGACCAGAGGGAAGCGCACATACACCGACGGATCCTCAACATCCTTGTAGCCGAGGGCGACTTCGTGGCTCGACAGCGCGGTGCCGCAGCGCGGGCAGTACGGGACGACCTTGTCGCTCTCATAGATTAGGCCACGGGCATTGAGCTCGGCGAGGCTCCACCAGACGCTCTCGATAAACGGGGTGTCCATCGTGCGGTAGGCCCGCTCCGTATCGATCCAGAACCCGATGCGTTCGGTCAGCCGCTCCCACTCGTCGAGGTAGGTCAGCACCGACTCGCGACACTGCTGGTTGAACTCGGCGATCCCGTAGGCCTCGATGTCGGGCTTGCCCGAAATGCCAAGCCGCTTTTCGACCTCGAGCTCGACCGGCAGGCCGTGGCAGTCCCATCCGCCGCGACGCTCGACGTACCGTCCGCGCATCGTGTGGAATCGCGGAAAGACATCCTTGAAGACCCGCGACAAGACGTGGTGGGATCCCGGACGCCCGTTGGCGGTCGGCGGCCCCTCATAGAACACGTACGGCTCCCCGTGGCGTCGCTCGGCAACACTTCGGGCAAAGATCCGCTCCTCCCGCCAGAAGGCGAGCACCCGCTCCTCCATCTCGCGCCACTGCGCGCTGGATCCGGGAATCCGCCAACCGCCGGTCGCGTGCTGCGATGTCATCTGGCCGCCACCTCGGCGATCCGGGTCAACGCGTCACGCACGTGGTCGAAGCTCTCAAACGCGATGAAGCGACGTCCCGCGTCCTGCAGCCAATCGGCGAGCTCCGCACGGGCGAACACGACGTCCGCGGCTCCGCACACGCAGCGGTCAGACACACCATCGCCGATATAGGCGACCGGAAGGCCCGTGTGGAGCCCCGCGAGATCGAACCGCTTGCACGGCCGGTTGCAGAGCTCGCAGCGCTCACCGCGGTCCGCCCAGATCAGACGCGTCCCGTCCTCCGAGAACTCGGCGTCGTGGGAGCAAAACGCGAGGTCGCCGAGCCCGGCCCGGGACAAAGTGTCCTCGATGACCGTCCGGAATCCGTTGGAGAGCACGTGCACCTCGTGGCCCGCACCCCTCGCCCACTCGACGAACGATACGAACCCGTCGCGAATGCCGGCCTCAGCGCGCACCAAGTCCAGTACCTGGCCAGGTGTGGCACGAACGGTTGCGAACTCGGCCTGCATGGCCTCCTCGACGCTTACCCGACCCGCCATGACGTCTGGGGTCAGGCGATCCCAGACCGATCGGTCGCCATAGCGATCGACGATGAGATGCAGCGTGTCGTGCTGCGTGATCGTGCCGTCGAAGTCGATGGCAATTAGGAAGCGCCTCACGGATGCCGGATCGTACCAAAGGCCCGCGTCCCGACCCCCGATAACATCCGCGGCACGGACTGCGCAACCGCCGGGCCTCACGGGACACCGGCGCCGTCCGACATCTCACCCAAGGCATCTCTCTGCGATGAACGCCCCTCGGCCGATCTTCCTGCACGGCGCGATCGCCGGCCCCTCGAGCTGGGGGTCCGTCCCCGAGCACTTTGATGGAGGAGCCGTGGTCGGACTCCCGGGGCATCCGGCCGGTGCTCCGATCACTGATCCGGACCGGCTCGCGGAATGGACCGCCCGCGCGCTGGCGGAGCTCGAGGGCCCGAGGGTGCTGATCGGCCAGGGGCTCGGCGGTCTGTTGGCGCTCATGATCGCGGCGCGCTATCCCGACGTGACGGAGGGCGTCGTGGCGATCGGGTGTGCCACCCGGCTGCGCACCCTCGACGTCCCGATCGACCCGGATGCGGCGATCACGGCGCTGCTCGCCGGCAGTATGGGCGAGCCCGACGGTGACTTCGGCCGGTCGCTCGCGCTGGCCATGCAGATCGTCGGCCCGGCAACGCTGGCAGCTGACCTGGAGCTCGTGGGTGCACTCGATCTCGCCCCCCTTGTCGGCGCGATCACCTGCCCGGTGCTCGTCGTCGTCGGTGACGGCGACCTGTGGGCGCCGCTCGACGACGCCGCCCGGCTGGCGGCGGCCCTGGCGGGAAGCCACATGGTGGTGATCAACGGCGCACGCCACCTCGTCCAGGCGGATGCACCGCGGACGGTCGAACTGCTCGTCGCCGCCTTCTTGGCACGCCTCGAGCTGACCGTGGGCGAGCGATGACCACCAACCACCGGGTCGTCCTCGTGGTCAATCCGGCCGCGACCCGGACGACACGACCGCTCCAGGCCCGAATCGCTCGGGAGTTGGCGCCATTCGGCCTGATCGGCGTCGCCGACCCGATCGGCGCGGACAACATCCGCGCCGCAGTCAACCAGGCAGTCGCCGACGGAGCCCGATCGGTCGCCGTCCTGGGTGGCGACGGCACGATCGGCATTGCGGCCAGCGTACTGGCCGACACCGACGTCACCCTGATTCCGCTGCCGGGCGGGAACACGAACGTACTGGCCCGAGGACTCGGCTGGCCGGCGCAACCCGAGCGCGCCGCCGACCGCATTTCCAGCGCGCTCAGCCAGCCGCCGCGCAATCTCTCCATCGGGCGGATCGTCTCGGGCGACCGCCGGGCCGTGTTCTGCGTCAACGCCGGGATCGGCCTCGATGCAGCGACGGTTGCATGGGTCGAGCGACACCCGGATCTCAAACACCGCATGCGCCAGGGGGCGTTCGCGCTCGCGAGCCTCGGTCCGGGCCTCCACGCCCTCCGGCAGGGGCCGGCCCTGACCCTCCATCTGAGCCCCGAGGCCGACGGAATTCGCGTCCACTCATTGATCGCGGCGTGCGGGTCCCCCTACGCGTATCTGGGTCCGCAGCCGCTCAACCTCCTGCCGCACGTCGCGTGGGACGGACGCCTGGAATGGATTGGCCTCACCAACCGTTCGCTGGTGCGGGTGCTGAGACTCATCTTTCTCGGGTTGACGAACGCCGAGCATCTGGCCGGGCCTGGGGTCGTCGGCGGAACCACGGAATCGTCGCTCCGCATCAGCGCCGACAGGCCGTTCCCGGTGCAGGTGGACGGAGACCCCTTCGGCGAGGTCAGCGACATCACGATCGCCCCCGGTGGGCGCCTCCGGGTGCATGCGCCTGGCTCCTAAAGAAGCGGATGGGCACAACCGATGGTTGGGCGTATGGGCGGCGTCAGCGACGTCGTGCACTCACCCGAGGAGTTCCCCGATATGGCGGTCCAAGGCCCAGATCCGCGCGCCGCTGCACGTGGCGTCGTCGCGATCGCGCTCGACATGGCCCGCGTCGATCCCGACCGGCGCCCGACGGCCGAGATGTGCCGATGGTGCGCCCGCCTTGCTGACGAACTCGGCGTCCCACCGCGCAACCAGATCGATACCAATCGCGAGCTCGTCTTCGAAGCCCTGCGCCTCGAGTTGATCGCGCACCACCGTCTCGATGGGAACTCGGCGGCGGCGGAACGACGCCTGACCGAAACGCGCCCCTAACGACAGCGCCGGGTCAGACCCCGGCGTCGCGGACGGCGCCCAAACGCCGGAACCGCTCACGCCGCTGACGGCCGCGATCGGCGATCGGCAGGGCCTGAAGCTCCCGGATGGTGCGGGACAGATAGCCATCCAGCAGCCGCGCCGCCTCGTCATGATCGAGGTGGGCCCCGCCTTCCGGCTCGGGCACGACGGCATCGGCGACGCCCCACCGGTAACAGTTGGCAGCCGTGGGCTTGAATGCCGCCGCAGCAAGCTTTGCCTTGCCCGCATCGCGCCAGAGGATGGCCGAGGCGCCCTCCGGCGAGATCACCGAGTATGTCGCGTTCTCGAGCATCACAACGCGATCCGCGACCCCGAGCGCGAGCGCGCCTCCCGAGGATCCCTCGCCGATCACCACGGCGACGGTCGGGACCGGCAGCCCCAGCATCATCATCATGCTGTGCGCAATCGCACCGCCCTGCCCGCGCTCCTCCGCACCTGCGCCCGGAAACGCGCCGGGCGTGTCGATCAGGGTAACCAGCGGGATGCTCAGGCGGTCGCAGATCTCCATCAGGCGCATGCCTTTGCGATATCCCTCTGGGCTCGGCATCCCGAAGTTCCGGTACGCCCGGTCTTGGGCATCGCGGCCCTTCTGCTGGCCGATGATCGCCAGCGGTGCGCCGTTGTAGCGGCCGACGCCCGCAACGATGGCGGGGTCATCACCCTTCATGCGATCGCCGTGAATCTCCTCGAAGTCCGGCATGAGCCGCGAAATGTAGTCCAGCGGGTAGGGCCGATCTTGATGGCGGGCCAGCTGGATCGCATCCCAAATGTCGCCGGAGGCAGCGTCGGCCACGTGGAACTTGCCGGCAATTCGCCGGACGAAGCGGCCGCGTCGGCCGCCGGATCCCGTCGAGACCGTCATTCTGAGTCGGCGCCCGAGTCGGCGGCGGCGTGTTCGGGGCGACCGCGCAGCCGTCGGGACAGGCTCGGAAGTGCCTGCGCCATACGGGCCGCGCGCTCGGTGCCGTTTTGGGCCAGTTGGCTCGCCAACGACTGTGTCTCGTCGAGCGCCGGACGCTCGAGGATCGCCAGCAGGCGTCCAACACGCGCCGGCAGCTCCCGTCGGTCCACCACCGCGTCGACATGCCCATGCTCCACCTGGCGCTCCGCCAGACCGAAATCGTCGGGGAGCTTTTCGCGGGTCGTCTGCTCGATCACGCGCGGGCCCGAGAATGCGATCAGGGCCCCGGGCTCGGCGTAGGTCACGTCGCCAAGCGACGCGAACGACGCCCACACGCCGCCGGTCGTCGGATGGGCGAGCACCATGATGAATGGCAGGCCCGCCGCCGCGAGTTCGTCGAGCGCGACGATCGACTTGGCCATCTGCATGAGGGCGAGCACCCCCTCCTGCATGCGCGCACCACCGGACGAGGTGATGCTGATGAACGGTACGCCGCGCGCGACCGCAACCTCGGCGCCGCGCGCAAACCGCTCGCCCACGACCGACCCCATCGATCCGCCGAGAAAGCCAAAGTCCATCGCAGCGACGACGCACGGCTGGCCCTGGATCGCCAGGGACGCGGAAATGATCGCCTCGGTGGCGCCCTTCGCCTCGGCCGCCCGGATGCGGTCGGTGTAGGGCTGCAGGTCGACGAACCGCAGCGGATCGGCCGCACGCAAATCGCCGCCGATCTCCTCCCAGGCGCCGTCGTCCGCGAGGTGATCAAGACGCTGGCGCGCGGTCATCGCGAAGTGGTGCCCGCACACCGCGCAGACGTAGGAATTGCGCTCCATCTCGTCCGCACGGAAATGACTTTGGCACCGTGGACATGAGCGCTCGTCACCGGGCATCCGGCGCGTCGGAGGATCATCCGGGTGCCTTCCGCGAAGGCGGTCGATCGAGACGGAAATCGAATTGCGTGCCATCAGTGCTCCGATTATCGCAGGGCCGATGGATCTTGGACACCCGACGGGGGGGCCTGCTGCGCGTCCGCCCGGGATGCCAGCCAGCGTTCCACGCTTGCGCGATAGGCCGGGACGAGGCGCCCCATCGGACGCGCCTCGATGACGCCGCGGGCGGCGTCCGCCTCGGAATGGCCGAGCAACCGGAGAGTAGCGTAGGCCAACATCACCGACCGCCGACGGCCCTGCTGGCAGTGCACCAGCACCCGGGCCTCGGGATCGGCCTGGAGGGCGGAGGCGGCGAAGATGGCCGCCTCAGACCACTGCTCGGAGCCTTTCGGGCGCCCGGTGTCCCACATCCCCGCGTGTGCGACGTTGTCGAGACCGAGGACCTGGCCGGCCGCCCAGCGATCCTGACTGAACAGCGTCTGAGGACGAGCCCTGCAGACCACGACGTGGGTGATCCCGTGATCGGGCAGGCGCAGGATCTCTCCCGCCACCGGCATCGCGCCGATCGCAACCCGTTCTCCGGGGACAAACGACAGGCCGCGGAGACCGTCGCGCGGCCCATAGGCCCGGGTCGCCACGCTATGCCACAGGCCGCGCAACCCCGGCAGGCGATCCGGTCCTCCGATCACTCCGCCCGCCCCAGCACGAGCGCCGCGTTGTGACCCCCGAAGCCAAAGGCGTTCGAGACGGCGACGTCCACGATGGCCTCGCGGACCGTGTTGAGCACATGGTCGACACCGATGCAGTCCGGATCGAGATGGGCGGCGTTGATCGTGGCGGGAATGGTGCCGGTGTCGAGCGCCAATGCGGTGAGTGCGGCCTCGATGCCGCCGGCGGCGCCGAGGCAATGCCCGTGCATGGACTTGGTCGAACTGACCAGACACTTCGCAGCGTGGGCATCGCCCAGCGCCAAACGGATGGCCCGGATTTCGTTCGGATCACCCACCGGGGTCGACGTCGCATGCGCGTTGATATAGCCAACCTGCTCCGGGGTCACGCCGGCATTGGCGAGCGCCATGAGCACGGCACCGGCAGGCGCCGTGCCGGTGGGGTCGGGCTCGGTGACGTGGTGCGCATCGGCGGTGAGGCCGTAACCGAGTAGTTCCGCGTAGACGTGGGCGCCGCGGGCGCGGGCGCGCGAAAGCTCCTCGAGCACGAGCACCGCACCGGCCTCGCCCATGACGAACCCGTCGCGGTCGGCGTCGAACGGGCGACTGGCGGTCGCTGGGTCGTCGTTGCGCACCGACAGGGCGCGCATGGCGTTGAACGCGCCGATCCCCATTTCCACGATCGACGCCTCACTGCCGCCGGCGAGGATCACGTCGGCACGACCGAGCCGGATCGCATCGAGGGCCTCGCCAATGGCGTGGTTTGAGGTCGCGCACGCGCTGACCGTCGACAGTACGGGCCCTCGGAGGCCGAGATGCATGGAGATCTGGGCCGCACCCATGTTGGCGATCATCATCGGAATGAACAGTGGCGACAGGCGGTCGGGTCCGCGCTCGAAGTAGACCTGCGACTGGTCGACGAAGGTTGCCAGCCCCCCGATGCCGCTTCCCACATACACGCCGGCGTCGGGAATCGTCGCCGGGTCGAGCCGGGCATCGTCCAAGGCGAGGGTTGCCGCGGAGACCGCCAACTGGGCGAACCGGTCCAGGCGCCGCTCGGTCCGGCGGTCCATGAAGTCAGACGGGGAGAAGTCCCGCGCCTCACAGGCGATCTGCGTCGCGAGTCGGGACGGGTCGAACGAGCTGATCGTGGCGGCACCGCTGATCCCGGCCACTGCATTGCGCCAGACGTCCTCCCGGCCGATGCCGATCGAGGTGACCAAGCCGAGCCCGGTAATGGCGACGCGGCGGCGGCCCGCGGTCATATGCCGAGACCTCCGTCGACGCGGATCACGCTTCCGGTCACGAATGTTGCAGCATCCGAGCACAAGAATGCGACGGCGTCGGCGACGTCGGCCGGAGTCCCGAGCCGCCCGAGCGGCGTACTGGCGAGAATCTGGTCCCGCTGCTCGTCGCTCAGGTCCGCGGTCATGTCGGTCGTGACGTACCCGGGGGCCACCGCGTTGACGCGGATTCCGCGGCCGCCGACCTCCTTCGCGAGCGACTTGACCATCCCGATCATTCCGGCCTTGGCCGCCGCGTAGTTCGCCTGCCCCGCGTTTCCCGTCAGGCCCACGATCGACGACACGGCGACGATTGATCCAGAACGTCGACGCAGCATCCCGCGCACGGCCGCACGAGATACGTAGAAGGCGCCCGTCAAGTTGGTGTCGATCACGGCGCGCCAGTCCTCGACGGACATTCGCACGAAAAGCCCGTCCCGGGTGATGCCCGCGTTGAGGATCACCGCATCCAACGGGCCGAGCTCGGTCTCGGCGGCCGCGACGAGCTCCGCCGCCTCGACGTCGTCGGACACATCGGCCTTTAGGGCCACGGCTCGCCGGCCGAGCGCCGAGACAGCCGCCGCCGTCCGGGCGGCCCCGTCCGCGTCCGACCCATACCCCACGGCGACGTCAAATCCCTGCATAGCCAGCGTTTCCGCGATGGCAGCACCGATACCGCGGCTGGCCCCCGTGACGAGTGCCACCGGCATCAGCCCATCACCTCCGCAATACCATCGAGTTCGCCGGGCGACGTGATTTGCATGACCGTGGCGTCGCGCCGCACACGGCGAACCAGACCGGAGAGCACGCGACCCACCCCGAGTTCGATGAACATGGTGGCCCCATGGTCGATCGCGACCTCCACCGCCGCCCCGAACCGCACCGGCGAGACGAGCTGGTCCGCCAACAACCGCCGGAGTCCGCCGGCCGGCTCGAACCTGCAGGTGGTCGTTGACAGGAAGGGCACGTCGATCTCCCCCGGAGACCAGGCGTTCAACGCAACCGAAAGTCGATCGGCGGCAGAGGCCACGAGCGGGGAGTGGAAGGCACCCGACACCTGCAATCGGGCCGCCTTCCCGCCCTCGGCGGCGATGCGCGCCAAGAGGCGATCGATGCCGTCACGCGTGCCACTGACAACCACCTGGCCCGGACAGTTGAAGTTCGCCGGCCACACGTCACCGATCTCGCGACACAACGTCTCGACGTCCGCGTCGGTCGCCCCGAGCACCGCTGCCATCGCTCCGGGGTTGGCGTCGGCCGCTGCCTGCATCGCGGCTCCACGCTCGGCAACGAGGCGCAGCGCGTCTGGATAGGAGATCGCGCCGGCAACCACGAGCGCCGAGTACTCCCCGAGCGAATGGCCCATCACCACGTCGCCACGAAGGCCCCGCTCCTCGGCGGCCCGCCACGCGGCGATGCTCGTCGCAACGAGGGCCGGCTGGCACACGTCGGTCTGCATGAGGCGGTCGGCAGGACCCTCGAAGCACAGCGTCGACAGTGCGAACCCGAGCACCTTGTCGGCCTCGTCGAACGTAGCGCGGGCCGCCAGCGAACTGGCGGCGAGCTCCTGGCCCATTCCGACAACCTGGGCACCCTGGCCCGGAAACATCAATGCGATCACGTTGGCTCGTACCTCACAAGACTCGCGGCCCACGTCAGGCCGGCACCGAACCCCACCATCATCACGCGCATTCCCGATGTTAGGACCCCGGCGTCACGTGCCTCGGCGAGCGCAAGCGGGATCGAGGCCGCCGAGGTATTCCCGTAGTGCTCGAGGTTGCCGAACACCCGCTCTGGCGGTATCCCGAGGCGCCCGATCGCGTGGTCGATGATCCGCTGGTTCGCCTGGTGCGGCACCATCAGATCGATGTCGTCGACAGTCATCTCGAGACGTTCGAGCAGGCGCAGCACCGATTCCTCCATGACCCGTGTCGCGAACTTGAACACCTCGCGGCCGTTCATCTGGAGGTAGGCGTCAGCCTGGTCGAAAGCGAGCGACGCCGGGTGCCGGGTTCCCCCGACGGGAATCTGCAACTGGTCGCCCTTGCTCCCGTCTGCTCCCAGCTCGAAGCCGAAGAAGCCCGACGGGCCGCCATCGTCGTCGGCGACCACGAGGGCACCCGCGGCGGCGTCGCCGAACAGGATAAACGTGCTGCGGTCCCCGGGGTTGACTATGCGGCTGAACAGCTCGGCGCCGACGACCAGTACCGACGTTGCCAGCCCCGACTCCACCAGCGCGACGGCTTGGGCCAGCCCGTAGATGAACCCACTGCACGCTGCCTGGATGTCGAACGCGGCGGCCCCACGGGCTCCGATCGCATCGGCGGTCAGCGCAGCAACCGACGGGAAGAGGTGGTCGGGCGTACAGGTCGGAACGATCAGGACGTCGATGTCCTGGGCGCTTCGACCGGCGTTCGCGAGCACGTCCTCCGCGGCCTTGATGGCCAGGTCGCTCGTCGCCTCGTCGGGCGCAGCAATCCGCCGCTCGCGGATCCCCGTGCGGCTGACGATCCAGTCGTCGGTCGTGTCGACGAGCTTCTCGAGATCGCTGTTCGTGAGCCGGTGTTCGGGCACGTAGTACCCCAGCGCGGCGAGCCGCGCCCGGCGGGTCCCGGCGGACCCGGGAACGGCGATCATCCTGCCGCCAAGCTCGCGTCGACGAACGCAAACGAGAGGCTGGCTGAGCAGGCCAGTTGATCGCCGACGCGGGCCTCGCCCTCAGCCCACCCCACCGGACCACGCTGACGCGTCATCCGCATATTGAGCTCAAGCGTCTCGCCTGGGCGCACCGGGCGCCGAAAGCGCACCCGTTCGATTCCGGCGAACAATGCGAGCCGGCCGGCATTTTCGGGAAGGCTCAGAGCGGCGAGCCCGGCGGTCTGCGCCAGGGACTCCACAATGAGCACTCCAGGAGTGATGGGATTCCCCGGAAAGTGACCCGCGAAGAACGGCATGTCGGCACGCAGCGTCCATCGCGCCCGCGCAGAAACTCCCGGAACGAGTTCGAGAATCTCGTCGACGAGCAGAAAGGGGTCCCGATGCGGGAGCAGGTCTTGGGGGTCGGGCAGGCTCACGACTGGGTTTTGATCCTAGCGAACGTCTGCACCGCGCATCGGTTTCGGGACCGGCTGCGATAGCGTGCCCACGATGGTTGCCGCCACCGCCTTCGTTGTCCAGGTTGCCGCATGAGCCCCACCCGTTGGGATCCCCTCAGCGGCACCCCGATGCTCCTCGCCCCGGCCCGGACCTCACGGCCCCACGACACCGATCCGGGCGCGACGGGCAGTGCAGCTTGCCCGTTCTGCCCCGGCGCCGAAGACCAGACGCCGCCCGAGGTGTGGGCAGATCGACCCGACGGGTCGCTGCCGGACCGACCCGGTTGGAGGGTACGGGCCGTGCCGAACCGATTCCCCGTGTTGCCGCCCGACGAGGGCGTCCACGAGGTCATCGTCAACACGCCCCGCCACGTGTTGACACTTTGGGACCTCGGGACGGACGAACTCGCCGCGGCGATCGATGGCTGGGCGATTCGCGAGCGCGCAGTGCGCGCGGATCCTCGGGGTCTGACCCCGTTCTTGTTCGTCAACCAAGGAGCCGCCGCCGGCGCGTCCCTCCAGCATTCCCACGCACAGGTCATCGGATTTCCCTTTGAGCCGCCGCTGATGGCGGGACGTCGCCACGCGTTCCACAACGCACAGCAATGCCCCGTGTGCAGCGAGATCGCCGATCCCGCCACCGCACACATCGCCGCAACCGCGACGCTGCTGGCGTGGTGCCCGATGACACCGCCGCTGTCAGGATCGGTGCGGATCGCGCCCCTGGCCCACACGGCGGGCTGGCCGGATTTCCCCGGCGCAGACATTGCACCACTGATGCGTCCCGTCCTGCGTGCGCTTGCCGAGGCCGTAGGAACCGATGCGCTCAACGTGTGGCTGCATCGCTCGCGGCCCGACGACCGCCCATACCACTGGCACCTCGAGCTCGTGCCGCGCCGTGGCATGCTGGCGGGAATGGAGCTTGGTGCGGGGGTGCTGTCACTGTTCACCGAGCCCGCAATCCTCGCCGAGGCGGTTCGCGACCGCATGGGCGCGACTGAGCCCGGCGCAGGCCGCTGACCTATTCTGCCGGCGGGGTGGTCGGCGGGTCTGGCGGAGCGCCCTCGCCTGCCTCGTCCGGTGCCTCGTCAGGCTCGGACGCATCGTCGTTATCGAGCACCGCGGCGACCGTTGCAACCTGGTCGTCGTCGGGCAGCACCATCAGGCGAACGCCCTCGGTAGAACGGCCCGTTTTGCGAACGGACTCCGCATCGATCCGGATCACCTGGCCGCCGAGCGAAATCAGCAGTAGCTGGTGGCCCTCCGCGACGGGGCGAGCCGTGACAAGTTCGCCCTTCCGGTCTGTCACCTTGATGGTTCGCACGCCCTTGGTGGGACGTCCCTTGCGCGGGTAGTCGGACATCGGGGTCCGCTTGCCAAACCCGTTGCCGGTCACGACAAGGAGGTCCTCGTCGTCTCGCGCAACGCAGAGAGCGAGTACCCGGTCGCCCTTGTCGAGATTCATCGCCTTGACCCCACGGGTCTGGCGGCCCATCGGGCGCACCGACGACTCGCTAAAGCGCGCCGCCTGACCGCGGGCAGAAACGACCAGGATGTCGTCCTCGCCGTCGGTCATCTGAACGCCGACCAACTCGTCGTCGCCGCTGAGGTTGATCGCGTAGATCCCGGCTTCGCGCAGGACGGTGTCGTACGCCGTGAGCTCGGTCTTCTTGACCATGCCGTCGCGTGTCGCCAACACGAGATACCGGGCTTCGCCGTAGTCGCGGGTGGCGAACACCGCCCGGACCTCCTCGCCCTCAACGAGTGCAAGCACGTTGCTGATATGGCGGCCGCGCGCGTCCCGCGCGCCTTGCGGCAACTCGTAGACCTTCTGTCGGTAGACGCGTCCGCGATTGGTGAAGAACAGCAGATATGCATGGGTCGACGCGATAAACAGGTGATCGATGTAGTCGTCGTCTTTGAGGCGGGCGCCGCGAAGACCCTTTCCGCCGCGTCGCTGCGACCGGTAGGTCGTGACCGGGAGCCGCTTGATGTAACCGCCCCGGGAGATCGACACGACCATCTCTTCTTCGGCGATGAGATCTTCGAGGTCGATCTCGCCCTCGCCCGGGATGATTTCCGACCGCCGCTCATCGGTGAAGCGCTCGCGGAGGGCCAGGATCTCCTCGCGGATCACCGACATCACGCGGGCTTCGTTGCCGAGAATCTCGCGCAACTCGCCGATCTCCACTTGAAGCTGCTCGTGTTCGTTGCGAATCGTGTCGCCCTCGAGCTGCGTCAGACGCTGCAGGCGCAGATCGAGGATGGCGCGTGCCTGGACCTCGGTCAGCGCAAATCGCGCCATCAGGCCACTGCGGGCCTCGTCCGGGTCCGCTGCGGCCCGGATCAACGCGATGACCTCGTCGATGTTGCCGAGCGCAATGAGCAGGCCCTCGAGAATGTGGGCGCGGGCCTCGGCCCGGGAGAGCCGGAAACGGGACCGGCGGACGACCACTTCGCGCTGGTGATCGAGATAGTGGCCAAGGATCGCCCGCAGGCCGAGCGTCCGTGGGACGCCGTCGACCAATGCGATGGCGTTGACGCCGAACGTGCTCTGGGCAGCGGTGTGCTTGAACAGCTTGTTGAGCACCACCAGCGGCACCGCGCCGCGGCGGAGCACGACCACGACGCGCGTGCCGTCGCGCCCGCTCGCGTCGTTGACGTCGCTGACTTCGGGAACAACCTTCTCCTCGGCCAGCTCGGCGATGCGGCGCACGAGATCGGACTTGTTGACCTGGTAGGGAAGCTCCGTAAAGACGATCGCCGTGCGGCCGTTGCGCAGCTCCTCATTGTGGGCGCGGCCGCGCACAACGACCCGGCCGCGGCCGGTCTTGTAGGCATCGACGATGCCTTGCCGACCAACGATCAATCCGCCGGTCGGGAAGTCCGGGCCATGCACGTGACGCATGAGGCCTTCAACCGGGATCTCCGGGTCGTCGATCATCGCGACAACCGCGTTGATCACCTCGCCGATGTTGTGCGGCGGAATGTTCGTCGCCATGCCGACGGCAATTCCGGACGACCCGTTGATCAGGAGATTCGGCAGGCGCGCCGGAAGCACGACAGGCTCGGTCCGCCGGTCATCGTACGTCGGGATCACATCAACGGTGTCCTCGTCGATGCCCCGCAGCATTTCCACCGCCACGCGCGACAGGCGCGCTTCGGTGTAGCGCATCGCGGCCGCGGGGAATTCGGTCGATCCGAAGTTCCCTTGCCCGTCGACAAGCGGATAGCGGGACGCGAAGTCCTGCGCCAGGCGGACGAGGGCATCGTAGATCGCCTGGTCGCCGTGGGGGTGGAACTCACCCATCACACGACCGACGATGTTTGCGCTCTTGACGTGCGGACGCTCGGGCTGGAGACCCATATCGTCCATCGTGAACAGGACGCGGCGGTGCACCGGCTTCAGACCGTCGCGGACGTCCGGAAGTGCGCGACCGACGATCACGCTCATCGCGTAGTCGAGATAGCTCGAGCGCATCTCATGCTCGAGCTCGCGAAGCTCGATTCGCCCGTTGCGATCCACCGTCGACATCTAGATTCCTTCCGCCCGACGATCCGCAGTCATGCCGGCTATACGTCCAGGAAGCGCACGTTCTGCGCGTTCTGTTCGATGAACTGCCGGCGCGGCTCGACCTTGTCGCCCATCAGCGTCGCAAACAGGTCGCCGGCGGACGCCTCGTCCTCCATCGTCACCCGCTGCAGGACCCGGCGCTCGGGATCCATCGTGGTCTCCCAGAGCTGGTCGCTGTTCATTTCGCCGAGCCCCTTGAACCGGCTGAGCGTGATCCCCTCCCGACACAGCTCGAGAACCGCCACGCGGAGCGTGTCGTAGGTCGCCGCCTCGCGCATGCGGGATCCGCGCGTCACGTGGAACGGCGCTTGTCCGACGAGCTCGGTCAGCCGGGCGCGGGCGGACGCCAGCTGGGGCATCCCGCGGGAGGCGAACATCTCGAGTGTCAACCGGGCGGAGCTGGCTTCGCCGGTGCGCACACGGATGGCCCGGGCGTCGACCGCGCCGGCGGCGGCATCAACGTCGGCGTCGAGCTGGTAGCGGTCTCCGGTCAGGCTCCGGACCGAGGCCGCGAGCTCGTCGAGGGTCGTCGGCGTGAGCCCGACCAACCCGTGGGTCTGGACGAAGTCGCACGCGGCGATGCCGTAGTTGCCGCGGACGACCGATGCCCACGCCTCGTGTTCGCGCAGCACCCGCTGCAGCCGCTGGAACTCCGTCTTGGTCAGGGCCGTGGGCTCGCCGCCAAGCGCGGTCACGCGCACCGAATCCAGGTTGCGGTCGAGCAGCCACTCTTCGAGGTCGGGCTCCTTCTCCATGTACTGCTCCTGGCCGCCCTGCTTGACCTTGTAGAGCGGCGGACAGGCGATGTAGACGAAGCCGGCGTCGATGAGGCCCCGCAGGTGCTGAAACAGGAACGTCAGGATCAGCGTCCGAATGTGCGCGCCGTCCACGTCCGCGTCGGTCATGACGATCAGCTTGTGATACCGCGCCTTGGTGATATCGAAATCGTCATCGATCCCGGTACCGATCGCGGTGATCATCGCCTGGATCTCAATGTTCGAGAGCACCTTGTCGATGCGCGCCTTCTCGACGTTGATGATCTTGCCGCGCAACGGCAGGATCGCCTGGAAGGTCGATTGGCGCGCCCGCACCGCCGATCCGCCGGCCGAATCTCCCTCGACGAGGAACAACTCGGTGCTCTCCGGATCGCGGTCGCTGCAGTCGGCCAGCTTGCCCGGAAGTCCACCGGAGTCGAGCGCCCCCTTGCGGCGGGCAAGATCGCGGGCCTTGCGGGCGGCAAGCCGGGCCTGCGACGCATTGACGGCTTTCGCACAGATCGTCCGTGCCGTCGTGGGATTCTCCTCGAAGTACTCGCTCAGCCCCTGGTGCACGGCCTGATTGACGAACCCGGCGATTTCAGAATTGCCGAGCTTGGTCTTTGTCTGGCCCTCGAACTGGGGCTCGCGAAGTTTGACCGACACGATCGCCGTCAGGCCTTCTCGCGTGTCAGCGCCCTCGAGATTGTCGTCCTTTTCCTTGAGCAATCCCTTCTCACGGGCGTAGTCGTTGATCATGCGGGTCAGCGCCGATCGGACACCGGTCAGGTGGGTGCCGCCCTCGTGGGTGTTGATGTTGTTCGCGAACGTATAGACGGATTCGTTGAAGGCCGAGGTCCACTGGAAGGCGGCCTCGAGCGAGCCCTCTTCGCTCTCGGACTCGATCATGATGACGTCGCGGTGGAGCGACTCGCGGCCGTCGTTGAGGTAGGTGACGAAGTCGATCAGCCCACCCTCGTAGCGGTGGGTCTCCTCGCGGCCCTCGCCCCGCTCATCCACGAGGTGGATCGACAGACCCTTGGTGAGGAATGCGGTCTCACGGAACCGCTTGGCGAGCACGTCGAAATCGAAATCCGGTTCCTCGAAGATGTCGCGGTCCGGCAGGAAGCTAATCGTGGTACCGGTCCGCTCGGTGGCAGCCCCTCGTTCGATGGCCCCGAGTGGGTCGCCGATCGCGTAGTGCTGAGTCCAGAGAAAGCCGTCGCGGGCCACCTCGGCCGTCAGCGACTCCGAGAGCGCATTTACCACGCTGACGCCGACTCCATGCAGGCCGCCGGAGACCTTGTACCCCTCGCCCCCGAACTTTCCGCCGGCATGCAGGACGGTCAGCACGACCTCGAGCGCGCTACGTCCCCCCTGCTCGGCCATCGCGGAGACCGGTATTCCACGCCCGTTGTCGACAACGGTGCAGGACCCGTCCGGGTGCAGGGTGACCTCAACCCGGTCGCAGTACCCCGCGAGCGCCTCGTCGACGGAATTGTCGACGACCTCGTAGACGAGGTGGTGCAGCCCTCGCGGGCCGGTGGAGCCGACGTACATACCCGGTCGGCGCCGAACTGCCTCAAGCCCTTCGAGGACGGTGATGTCGGCTGCGTCGTACCCGGGACGCCCCTGCTGGTCTGTTGTCACGCGTCCTTTCGGCCACACACGTACTTAGTGACATGTTAGCAGCCCAGGTCGGCGCTCAGGGTGGCGGATTTCCAGTATTTGCAGGTTATTCCGTGTTCAGCCGTGACTCTGTCGGTCCCAGCTTCTGGCAATCGCCTTTGCGACCGCGCGAGCGACGGCGTCACGGATGTCGGGATCGGCGATATCGGACGACATGCCTGCTGCGGCTTCCGTCGCGGCCTGACGGGTCGCAACGTCGATCGGTGGCACAGCGGGCGGCGGCTGGTGCTGCTCCGGCATCACCAGCGCGTGGTCGGCAATGACCGTGTCCAGGCGGGTCAATGACGCGCCGGTCAGGTGCCGCAGCCGGTCAAGCAGGTCATCCGATGCCGCGGCGAGTTGCTGCGCGCGCATCGCGTCGCTGCAGGCGATCGTCAGGACTCCGTTGCGGGACACCCGGGTCGGGATCGCGCCGGCGCCGTCGCGCCCGAGTTCCTGCCACGCGGCCACCAGATCGACCGTCCCTGTTTTTGCCGACGCCCGCTGCCAACGACCGATGAGGGACGCCACCGGTGACGGATCGCGGCGGCGGCGGCGCCTATGCGGTACAGACACCGTCGTGAACCCGGAAGATCGTCGTGTCGCGAGACGTTCCCTGCAGCGACGCCGCCGGGTCCGCCGAGGTGATGATCACCTGCTCGTCGCCCTCCAGTGCCGCCAGCAGCGCGGCGCGTCGATCGGGATCCAGCTCGGAGAGTACGTCGTCGAGCAACAGGATCGGCCCGCCGCCCGCCGCCCGCATCACGTCGCGGTGAGCAAGCAGGATCGCCAGCGCGGCCGTCCGCTGCTCGCCCTGGCTCCCGAGTCGTCGCACATCCCGGCCGGCAGCGCCGATCCACACGTCGTCGCGGTGCGGTCCTGCCGTGGTCATGCCTGCGGCCAGATCACGGGAACGCCGATCCTCAAAGTAGGCGCGTAGCGCCTCCTCCAACGCGTCGTCGGCGGTGTCGGCGATGCCCGTCGGCGACGGCTCCCAGCGCAGGTCCCCGCCATGTCCGCCCCCGAGCCGGTCCAACCAGAAGGCATACCTCGAGGCGATGGTGCCCAGCATCCGGCGGCGGGCGGCCGACACCCTGGCTCCATGGGCCGCCATGCGAGCTTCCCACGGAAACGCGGATCGGGCGTCTGCGCCACCGGTCCGGGCCCGGCGCAGCAGCGCGTTGCGTTGACTTAGCGCCTCCTGATACGCGGCGAGGTCGTCGCCGAATCCTGGCGTCACAGCCTCCAACAAACGATCCAGGGAACGTCGCCGTGCCGCCGGCGGACCTTTCACGGCCCGTAGCTCCTCAGGGATGAAGACCAAGACGGCGCCCGGTCGTCGCCATTGCTGCAACTGGCGCACAGCGTCACCATCGAGCGTCATACGGCGTCCGATCCCGGTGGCGTACCCGATCTCACGGCGCGTTAGGCGGGCGGGGCGGGCGGGATCGAGGAATTGTCCGCCGACGCGGACTGCAGGCGCCCCGCTCCGGACCAGGTCCGCCATCTGCGAGCTCCGCGGAGACACGCCCAGCGTCGCAACAACGATGGCCTCGACGATCGATGTCTTGCCGGCCCCGTTTGGGCCGTTGATCACGATCAGTCCGGGCGGGAACTCCAACGAGAGGTGCGCCCAACAGCGCAGGTCGGTGAGCTCGAGCGCATCGACGCGCCAAGGCGCAGCACCAGCCATACCATTCGTCCCCGCCCTATCCGCTGAGACGAATCGGCATCAGCAGGTACCGGAAATCGTCGTTCTCTCCCCGCAGCAGACCTGGACGAAGCGGGCTGATGATGCCGAGCCGGACCGAGTCGCCATCAATACTGTCGACGCCGGCCCGCAAGAACTCGACGTTGAAGCCGATTTCAAGCGAATCCCCCGAGAACGGCACAGGGAGCGACTCGCGGCCCTCGCCGAGCTGGTCACTCACGGCCGACACCGTGAGCTGCCCCGTCTCGAACGACATGCGAACCGGTGTGTTCCGCTGCGCTAGCACCCCGATACGAGTGAGCACGCCGAGCAATTCCGGGCGACTCAACACCAGGTCGTGCTCAAAGCGGTCCGGGATGAGTTGCCGATAGTCGGGGAACTGTCCGTCGATGAGCCGAGTCGTGAGCCGTACGCCACCGGCGCGCAGCGTCCCCTGCGACTCAGTGAGGACGAGTTCGACCTCGTCGACGCCGGCCAGCGCGATCACGCGCTGCGCCTCGGCCAGGGCCCGCGCCGGCACCAGCGCCTCGATCGGTTCCGGTGGGCCACTGGTCATCGATCCGCGACTCACGGCCAGCCGATATGAGTCAGTGGCCACCATCGTCAGCGAGTCCGCCTCCAACCGAACGAGCACACCGGTCAACACCGGGCGGGTGTCGTCCCGTGAGGCAGCCTTGACGACATGTTCGGAAACGGACACCAGCGTCGTCGCCGGAAGGGTGATTCCAGTACCCGAATCGGTCGGCAACTCGGGAAACTCGGATGCTTGGTGGCAATTCAACGTAAATGACGAGGCACCGCTCGAGAGCGAGACGATCCCCTCTCCCGGACGATGATCAATGACCACCGACCCGGGCGCCATTGATCGCACGATGTCAGAGGCCAGCCGTGGAAGCACGACACTTCCAGGTTCCTCGATGGTCGCCACCAGCGGCGCGCGCAGCGAGACCTCCATATCGGTCGCCGCAACGAGAACGGCGCCGTCTTTCGCCTCGATCAGAACATTGGCCAGCACCGGCACGGTGCTCTTGGTCGAGGTGACCCTTCCAACCGCCGCAAGTACCGCCGCGAGATCTTCCTTCGAACACGTCAATCGCATGGGGTCGACCCTACCGTCCGGCGCCGGCGTTTGCCGACTGCACGACTGTTTCTAGAAAGACTTGAAATAGATTTTCGTGGTAGTCGTAGGCGCTGTGGATATGGGGACGGAGAGGCGAGAACCCGCATTGGGACACCGGTGTGACAGTGTTCTGCGGTGTGGAGGCCGGCGTCACACCATCCCCAGTTTCCCGGTATGGCCCGGCGTGGTGTCCGCCGCGGGTGAATCTGTGGACAGGCGCCTCGGTTGTGGGCACGTTGTCGGCGGGATGTCCCGGTGATGTCCCCAGGCAACTCTGGGGCTTGATATGCCCGGAGTTGCATCCGCGGGGCGGTCAGCGCGACGAGTTGCCGGTAAGCCGGGTGGTGAGCGTCTGCACGGCGGAGAAGACCTCACCCTCGTCGCTCATCTGCTGGGCGACCTTCTGGACGGCGTACATCACCGTCGTGTGATCCCGGTTGCCGAACGCCTTGCCGATATTGGGCAGGGATGAGTCGGTCAGTTCGCGACTGAGGTACATCGCGACCTGGCGTGGGGTCACCAGACGCCGCGTGCGCTTCTGGCTCACAAGCTCGTCGAAGCTGATCTCGAAGTAGCGGCAGGTTTCGCGCTGAATACTGTCGACGGTGACGACCCCGTCATCTGGCGGATACAGGTCCTGAAGGACCTCCTGCGCGAGTTCGACGTTGACGGGCCGGCCCGAGATCGAGGCATGTGCCATCACCCTGGTCAGTGCGCCCTCGAGCGCACGGACATTTGTCGAGACGCGGGAGGCGATGAACGACAGCACCTCGGTGTCGTACACCTGATATCCGTCGTACTGGACCCGCTTACGCAAGATGGCGATGCGGGTCTCGAGGTCCGGCGGTTGGACGTCCGTAATCAGACCCATCTCGAATCGGGACCGGAGGCGGTCCTCAAGTGTCGCGATGGCCTTGGGCGGGCGGTCGGAGCAGATCACGATCTGCTTGCCGCTGTCATGCAACGCGTTGAACGTGTGGAAGAACTCTTCCTGGGTTTGTTCGCGCCCCTGCAGTGACTGGATGTCATCGATCAGCAGCACGTCAACGCTGCGGTACCGGTCCTTGAAGGTGCGGATATTCCCATCGCGCAGCGCATTGATGAACTCGTTCGTGAACGTCTCGACCGACACGTACATGTACGCGAGCTCGGGGTAGTTGCTATCGATGAAATGACCGATCGCGTGCAGGAGATGGGTCTTGCCGAGGCCGACTCCGCCATAGATGAAGAACGGGTTGTAGGCACGGGCCGGTGCTTCCGCGACGGCCAAGGCGGCGGCGTGGGCGAAGTGGTTCGACGGCCCTGTCACGAAGGCGTCGAACGTGAAGCGGGGCTGGAGCAGACCGTGGTGGCGTCGGGTCATCTCGACCGGTGTGACGACGGGCTGCGGCTGGGCGTCCGGCGCGACCGTGGGTGCCGGCCGCTCGGTGGTGTCGATGACAAGTTCGACCTCGAGATCGACTCCGGTCACCTCGAACAGCGCATCGCGAAGCAGGGTCATGTACCGCTGTTGGATCCAGTTGCGCGCGAATTCCGTGTCGACGCCAATCTTCAATGCGTCGTCGTCGAGGGCGATCGCACGGGCGTTGCCGAACGCGAACGTGAACGTCTGAGGATTCAGGGTCGACTGGAGCCGCTCGCAGGCATCCGCCCAGACCCCGTCGACATTGTGGGTCGCCCCGGGCTGCGTGAGTGAAGTTTCCGACACCACGCCGCCTAGAAGAGGGTCGAGAGCAGTCGCGAGCCGCTCGGGGTAAGTGTCCGACGCCCGTCGAGATCGCGGGAGACCAGTCCCCGGCTCTCGAGCACCACGAGTTCCCGCCCGCAACGGCCGATCGTCCATGCCAGCTCGGACGCGAGGCGCTCGGGGGTTGACGGGCCCATCTCGAGCAACAGCGCCATGATCAGCCGGTCGTCCGCACCTGGCATCACCGACGTCTCGGAGTCGTCGTCGATTACGGACGCGGGAGTGGAGAGGGTCACGACGGTCCCGCCACCGAGATTTTCTGCGAACTCAATCGTGCCGCCCTCGGCGTCCATGACTGTCGCGGCCAGCGGTAGACCGCTGCCGACCCCGCGGATTACCGTTCGCTCATGGGCGGACGCCGTCGTGAAGCCCGGCTGCATCGCCCGCTCGGGATCGGTGATGCCGGGGCCCGAATCGGAGACGCGAATCACGTGGCCGCCCGCCAGCACGCTGACGAGTGCATCACGAAAGTCGGCGTGGACCAGGTTCTCGATCACCTCGCGGATCGCGATGATCGGCAACTTGGCCCAACGTGCCACGGCCTCGAAGATTCGCTCGATCAACATCCCCAGATCGTCCCCGGCGATCTCGGACACCGTCGGCGGCGCCGACGGTTCCAGGTACACAGCGATGCGAGCGCAGCGTGCGGGCGTCGTGGACGCAGGCGTATGTGAGAGCGAAAGTGTGGTCATCCCGAGGTGCGCGCTTGGCGGTCCGACCGCCGCGAATGACTCTAATCCGGGCCGTGCGAAGATAGGAAGTGCTGGACGACCCTGTGGAAAACGTTCGGTGGGTGCAAGCGGCAAAAACCGTTGCGGGACGGTAACCCATCAACAACCATTCCATGTGAGACGCCTGTAACACCCAGGGTTTTTGGGTTCTCCACAGGTCTATCCCCACATGGGGAAAAGATCTCCGGCCCCCCCGGCGGGTGCCGCCTGTTATCATTCCGGACCCGTGAAACCGGGACGCGCTGAGGGCCGCCCTTGGACGGCCCAAGCTGAGGTCAAGGAGCGAGCGCCTCGTGAAGCGCACATACCAGCCCAATAAACGCAAGCGTAAGAAGACGCATGGTTTTCGTAAGCGCATGAGCTCGCGGGCGGGCCGTGCCATCTTGAAGCGCCGGCGCGCGAAGGGCCGCGCCCGGCTTTCGGCCTGACTCTCGTCACCATGTCGTTGTCCGAACGACCGGCACCCGGCCGTCGGGGACGCATCAGCCGATCCCGCGACTTCGACGCCGTCTATCGGCGGGGCAAGTCGGCGGCCGGTCGTCACCTTGTCGTCTACGCGTTTCCACGTGACGAATTCGGCGACATGCGCACTCCACGGCTTGGGCTGTCGGTGTCGAAGAAGGTCGGCGACGCCGTGACCCGTAACCGCGTCAAGCGCGTGTTGCGGGAAGAGTTCTCCCACCGGTCCGGAGATGTTCCCGGCCATCTCGACATTGTCGTGATCGCCCGCCCAGGGAGTGCCGAGTATCTGGAGGAGCACGGCTCGTCGGCGATCGGCGAGCGCCTTGGGGAGTTGCTCGAGCGCGCGATCCAGTCCTCACTCGGTGACTCAGACCGGTCCGACGCGGCATGAAGACCTCGGACCTGTCAGCTCAGCGCATCGCGATCGCGCCGATCCGCGCGTACCAGCGCGTGGTTTCGCCGATGCTTGGCCGACGCTGCAAGTACTACCCGACGTGCTCGGAGTACGCGGTCCGCGCCGTGCGTGAGTTCGGGGTGGGTCGCGGCGTCGTGCTCGCCGGATGGCGGTTGTTGCGTTGCAACCCCTGGAGCGCAGGGGGCGTGGACTATCCGTCCGAGCAGCGTATCTTCAGGGCGCATCGATGATTAATCCTCTGAACCCTCTTGAAACCGCAGTCATCTGGATCCTGGATCGGCTGCACTACGACCTGCATCTCAGTTACGGGTGGTCCATCCTCGTCCTGACACTGATCGTCCGGGCCGCCCTGCTGCCGCTGGTGGTCCGACAGTACCGCTCGATGCGTCAGATGCAGGTGCTCGCGCCGCAGATCAAGGAAATGCAGCGCAAGCACAAGGGCGACAAGAAGAAGCAGCAGGAAGAGCTCATGCGGCTCTACCAGGAGAACAACGCGAACCCGTTCGCGTCATGCCTGCCGCTCGTCGCCCAGATCCCGGTGTTCCTGGGTCTGTACTACGGACTCAAGCGCTTCGCGAACTCGGCCGGAACGAACTCCGACCTGTCGTTCCTGCACATCATTCCGAACATCACCAAGCACGTGAGCGATCTGCCGCTCCAGTCGGCGGTCATCCTCGCCATCATCTACGGCGGCTCGCAGCTGCTGTCGACCGAGCTCTCGTTTGAGCCGCAAACGCCGGACATGCAGCGCCGGATCATGCGACTTATCCCGATCCCGATCGTGCTGTTCGCGTTTCAGTTCCCGTTCCCGGCCGGTCTGGCGATCTACTGGGTCACCACCAACATGTGGACGGCGGGCCAGATGCTGATCATCAAGCACGCGATCGGTCTGCACCTTCAGGAGCAGGACCGTCCCTCGCGGTCGCGAGGTTCCCGGACCGCGCCGACAGCCGACACGGCGTCGGAGCTTGAGGCACCCGCGGACGCCTCGGACGTCAATGGCGCCGAGCCGACCGACCTGGCGGAGTCCAACGGCACCCCGGAGGTGGCAACCGACACCGCCGAGTCGCCGCCGCCCAAGGCAACCCCCCAGAACCAGAACCGACGCAAACCTCGCCCACGCAGTGGGTCCGGCGGTCAGGCGAACAAGCAGCGACGTCAGCCAAAGAAGCGCAAGTAGGAGCAGATGGGGAGCTACCAGCAATCCACACCGGGCGCGCAGGCGCTCACCGACGTCCTCGCGGCCGTGACGGCCGGATTCGGCCTGTCGTGCGAGGTTCGCGTCTCGACGGGCGACGACGGGGAGATCCTGGCATCGATCGACGGAGTCGGGGCCGACGCCCTGGTCGGACGTGGCGGTACAGTCATCGACTCGCTCCAATATCTGGGTTCGCAGATCGTCAGTCGGGCCGAGGGCGGCGGGCGCTATCGCGTGTCCCTCGATGCGGATGGGTACCGGGCCCGCCGCGAGGAGACCCTGATCGGACTCGCCCAGCGCGCGGCGGCGGAAGCGCTGGAGTACGGCGACGAGATCGAGCTTGATCCGATGACTCCGCACGATCGGCGGATTGTCCACATGGCCCTCAAGGACCGAACCGACGTCGTCACGCGCAGCGAAGGGGACGAGCCTCGGCGGCGTATCGTCGTCGAGCCCGCCGACTAGGCAGGGACGTTTCACGTGAAACGCGGACCGGCGCGTGAGCTCCTCGCGCGGGCCGAGGTGCTCGGGGTCGGGCTAACACCCGAGCAGGCCGGGGCCCTGGTGGCCCTCTTCGATCGTCTGCTCCTCGAGCCCCAGAACCTGACTGCCATCGAGGATGTCGCCGATGCGGTCGACCGGCACCTGGCGGATTCACTCGCCGGCCTGACCTGTCCCGAGCTCTCGGGCCCGACGCTCGCGGATCTCGGCAGCGGGGGCGGATTTCCGGGCCTCGTGATCGCGATGCTGCGACCGGAGATCACCGTCACGCTCGTCGAGAGTGAACGGAGCAAGTGTGAGTGGTTGTCGCGGGCGTCCGCGAATCTCCCTAACGTTCGCGTCGTGGCCGATCGATCAGAATCGCTTGCCAAGCGTCACCGTGAGGCGTTTGTGACCGTCACCGCGCGTGCGGTGGCGCCGCTGGTGGCCACGATTGAGCTGGCGGCGCCCCTGACCGCCGTTGACGGCCACCTCGTCGCGTGGGTTGCGGACGCGGCCCGAAACGATCCGGCGGCCACCGAAGCGGCCCACATGGTCGGATTTGATGCACCGGTCATTCATGCGGTCGAGCCGTTTCCGGGCGCGCGCAGATACCTCGCCACGTTGCGCAAGCGCGAGGCGCCCTCGGCGCGGTACCCGCGGCGGGCGGGCCGCGCGTCCGCGCGTCCCCTCGTCGCGTCGCCGTCCGGTGTCGCAGGCCGATGATCTACGCCGTGGCGAACCAAAAGGGCGGTGTCGGCAAGACCACCTCGACCGTCAACATCGCCGCCTGTCTGGCGGACAGCGGCGCACGTGTCCTGTTGGTCGACCTCGACCCCCAGGCCAACGCGTCGAGCGGACTGGGCTTCCGCGGTGGTGGCGCCCCGACCATCGCCGACGTGATTCTTGATGGCCTGCCGCTTCGCGAAGCCATTCAGCACACCGCCATCCCGAATCTCGACATCGTCGTCTCTGAGCCGGATCTCGCAAGCGCCGCGGTGGAACTCCCTGGGCGCGAGCACCGAGAGCGGATCCTCGCCGAGGCACTCGCCGACGTGCCGCCGGACTACGCATATGTCTTTATCGACTGTCCTCCGTCGCTGGACCTGCTGGCGGTCAATGCGCTGACGGCTGCCGACCGGCTGATCATCCCCGTCCAGTGCGAGTACTTCGCGCTGGAGGGGCTGTCGCGATTGATGGACACGATCACCGCGGTCCGCGCGCGCCTGAACCCCGACCTCGGGCTCGCGGGCCTGCTGCTGACCATGCACGACACCCGCACGCGCGTGAGCGGTGATGTCATCACTGAGGTTCGTCGCCATTTTCCCGACGCCGCGTACGCGACGGTGATCCCGCGGAACGTGCGGATCACCGAGGCGCCGTCGTACGGTGAACCGGTGACGCGGTACGACCCGTCCTGCGCCGGCTCTCAGGCGTATATCGCCGTCGCGAAGGAGATCGTCGCCCGTGGCTGAATCACCCAGGTCCCGCCGGCTCGGCCGCGGTCTCGCTTCGCTGCTCGGCGACGAGGGCGGAGCGGGCATCGCCGGCCCGGCCGGCCGCACGCTCCCGCTTGCCGACGTTCATCCAAATCCCCACCAGCCACGCCAGCGGCTCGACGACGACGCGCTGGCGGCGTTGGCGGACTCCATTCGCCGGCACGGGGTCGTCCAGCCGGTCGTGGTCCGCCCCCGCGAGGCGGGCGGGTACGAGATCATTGCCGGGGAGCGTCGCTGGCGGGCGGCAGCGATGGCTGGCGTGACCGAGATCCCGGCGGTGGTGCGGGACGCGGACGCGGATATCCGCCTGGAGCTGGCATTGGTCGAAAACATGCTCCGGGAGGACCTTTCGGCGATCGAAGTGGCACGTGCCTGCGCGACGCTGATCGAGGACTTCGGTCAGACCCACCAGGAGGTGGCGACACGATTGGGGCGCTCGCGTCCGTCGGTGTCAAACCTCGTGCGGCTGCTGGAGTTGCCAGAGGATGTTCAGGACCTCATCGACCGGGGCGAGTTGTCGGAGGGGCACGGCCGGGCGATCCTGATGGCCGACGGCCCGCGCGCGCGCCGCCTCCTCGCAGAGCGGATCGTCCGCGACGGGCTCTCGGTCCGGCAGGCGGAGGAGCAGGCCCGCCAGACGCCGCGCGTCCAGCGGACGTCCGCTGCGGCCGTGTCCGACGTGGCTGACGATGCCATCGACGCGTTTGCGGCTGCCTTCGAGATACCGGTGCGGGTGCGGTCGACGGCCCGCGGCGTCGTCGTCGAGCTCCGGTTTGCCGATGACGCCGCGCTGCGTGAAGCGCTCAGGCGATTGCAGACGCCGGCCCAGGACGCCTAGCGGATCAGGCCCTCCCGCAGGCCGATGGCCACTGCCTGCGAGCGGTGCGCGGCATCGAGCTTGGTGAGGATGTGGGTGACGTGGGTCTTGACCGTCTCGTTGCCGAGTACCAAGCGGGCGCCGACCTCCCGGTTGGTGTACCCGTCGGCAAGCAGCTGCAGAATCTCCTGCTCACGGGGCGTGAGTCGGGCTGAAGTAGTCGGAGCGGGCGCGCGGACGCCGCCTCCCACCCGCGGATCGACATACTCGGCGGCCACGGCGGCGGCGGCGACTGCGGCCGAGATTTGATCGGCGCCGGCGTCCTGTCCGATGGCCGCGAGCGCGCCATGGGCACGAGCGCTCTGGACCTGCTCGTCGGTGAGGCGTTCGATGAACAGCACAATCCCGACCTCCGGGTGGGCCGTCGTGATGCGCCGGGACGCCTCATAGCCGCCGAGACGGGGCAATGCGGCGTCCAAAACCACGACGTCGGGGCGCCGACGGGCGACGAGCTCGATCGCGTGGTTGCCGTCGGCGGCCTCTCCGACGATCACGAGATCGTCGCGACCCGACAGGATGCGACGGAGTCCCTCGCGTACGACGACGCGGCTGTCGGCGAGAAGGATGCCCAGCCGGCGCGGGTCGTCGCGGCGGACCGGATCTGCGGAACGGGTCGTGTCTCCCGCGCGTTCCATGTGGCCATCTCCTCGGCGGAGGGCGGCGTGAAGTGGGCGATCCTGGATTCGAACCAGGGACCTCATCCTTATCAGAGATGCGCTCTAACCGACTGAGCTAATCGCCCGCTCACACAGCGAGGGCGATCCTAGCAACCGGCGGGCCGAACGGCCACGTCCGCGCGCGGCATGCCGTCGGGTGGGGTCCGCGGCGGCGCCAGCTCCGCTGCGATTAGTATGGACGTGAGCTGTGCGGCGGATCCGCCTGTCGGAGAAAGGGATGTGTCATGCAAGAGATGAGCATCTACGGCGTGAGCTTCGACATGGTCGGGAAGCAGCCCATCGTCCTGCTCAAGACCCAGTCCGGCAACAAATTCCTGCCGATCTGGATTGGAAGTAACGAGGCGACGGCGATTCTGATGAAGCTCCAGGGGGTCGAGACGCCGCGGCCGATGACGCACGACCTTCTCGCCGCCATGGTGCAGCAGCTCAACGCCGAGATCGTCCGGGTCTCCGTCACCGAGTTGCGCGAGAATACGTTCATCGCGGTCATTACCCTGCGTCTGGACTCCGGTGAGATTGAGATCGATTCACGTCCGTCCGATGCACTGGCACTGGCCGTCCGCGTCGATGCACCAATATTCGTGGACGACATCGTGATCGAAGGCAGCGCGCTCGAGTTCGACGAGGACGTCGACGACACCGACGACGTCGTCGAGCGCTTCAAGGAATTTCTCGACGATGTGACGCCGGACGACTTCGCGTCCTAGGAGATGTCCGCGGTCTCCCGCTTGGTGAGCTCCAAGATCCGATCGTAGATCGCGTCAAGCCCGGCCGGCGAGAGCGGTCCGCGGTTGGCGCCCTGCAGATACTGGTGCATCCAGCGCTCGCGCTCGGGGTCCACGAACGGCATCTCCTGGGCCTCCTTGTACTCGCGCAGCCGCTTTACCATCGTCAGGCGCTGGTTGATGAGTTGCAGAATCTTCAAATCCGTATCCAGAATTGCATCGCGCATCTGGCGGATGACGTACCCCGACTGCGGATCAGATGCCATGGGACCTCACAGGTCGCAACGTGGTGGACGTAGCCATTCGGCCGCCGAGCGACGTTACCAGCCGTTCCCGGAATTGGTCTGACGGGCCCGTACGGGCTACCCTATTGCCCGTTGCCCCGAACGTCGCCGCCGCGACGTGTGGAGAGTCGTACTTGCCGTTGCCTGTCCCGTCCGTGGCGCCACCTGGCGCGCACGCCGACGCGCCCGTCCGTCTACAAAGCCGGTCATGAGCTCGCACTTCCGCTTGCCACTCGGATTTCGCACGGTCGCTCCAGACGAACGCTTGTCGCTGGTCGACCACCTGAGCGAACTGCGACGCCGGTTGATCGTGTCGCTGATCGCGTTGACTGTCGCGTTTGCGGCCGCCTACATCTTCCGTGACCGGATCCTGTCGATCTTGATTCGGCCGCTTCCGATCGACAAGCGGCAGATCGTGACCCTGGCTCCGACGGAGCCGTTCATCACGATCATGGAGGTCTGCCTCTGGACGGCGATCCTGATCACCCTCCCAATCCTCCTGTATCAGGTCTACGCCTTCGTGATTCCGGCCGTCGGCACCCATACGCGACGTCGCATGCTGGCGATCGTCGCCGCGATCTCGGTTCTGTTCCTCGTCGGGGTCCTGTTCGGCTACTACGTTGTCCTGCCGATCGCGCTCAGGTTCTTCCTCGGGTTCGGCGGAACGCAGTTCGTCAGTCAAGTGCGTGCGGAGGACTACTTCGGGTTCGTCGCGACGCTGCTGTTCGCCACCGGACTTACGTTTGAGGTGCCGCTGGCGATGGCGGCCTTCGCACGAATGGGGCTGGTCTCCCCGCAGATGTATCGCAAGCAGTGGCGACTGGCGATCGTGGGTATCGCGGCGATCGCCGCGCTTCTCCCCAGCGGCGACCCGTTCTCCATGCTGCTAGTGATGCTGCCGATGGTCGTGCTGTACGTCGTTGGCATCTGGTTGGCGTCGCTGGTAGGCCGCCCGTTGATCTGGCGCCGAAACCCGCTTCTGGATGCGGCCCCGCCCCCGCATCCCGACGATTCGGTGGCGCCGCCGGTCTAGTCGTCACGAAGGTGTCGGCCGGTGATCCGGAGAAAGACGTCCTCGAGCGTGGCACGCCGGGCGGACTGGAGATCCGCTGCGATGCCCGCCGTGCGGATCCGCTCATGCAGGCGTTCGGCGTCCGCCCCGGCGATCTGGACCAGGTCGCCATCGATCTGGACCGTTGCGTCCTGCAGGTCGAGCGCCACGATGCGGGCACGGCTGTCTGCCGATGCTCGGAGCTCGAGGACCTCGCGCCCGACCTCAGCGCGGATCAGGTCTGCCGGCGCGCCCTCACGGATGACGCGGCCGGCGTCGATGATGAGGATCCGGTCGCACAGGTGCTCCGCCTCATCCATGTAGTGGGTCGTGAGCACAAGCGTCGCGCCGCCATGGCGAAGGTCGCGCAGGCGGTCCCAGACCGCGTGTCGAGCCTGCGGATCCAACCCCGTAGTCGGCTCGTCAAGGAGCACCAGTTCCGGCTCGTTGACCAGCGCACGTGCGATCTGTAGCCGACGCTGCATCCCCCCCGACAGCCGCTCCACCGCTTCGTCGCGTCGCTCGTGGAGGCGCACGAACGTCAGCAGCTCATCCGCGCGCCGCCGAGCCTCGTCTCGCGAAAGCGCAAAATAGTGGGCATATACCAGGAGGTTTTCGTGCACCGACAACTCAAGGTCAAGATTGATGTCCTGTGCGACGACGCCGATCCGCCGCTTGAGCGCCCGCGGCTCGCGGTCGGGATCGTGGCCGAGGACGCGGAGCTCGCCGCCGTCCCGGGAGGTCAGGCACGACATCATCCGCATCGTGGTCGACTTCCCCGCCCCGTTCGGACCCAGCAGACCGAAACACTCACCCGCGGTGATGTCGAAGCTGATGTGGTCGACGGCGACGCGCCCGCCGTACCGCTTGACGAGCTGTTCGGCCGACGCGGCCGACGCGTCGGCCGAACGCGGCGTCACGACGGCTGGATCGTCGGGCGCTGTCGCCGGAACAGCGCCTTGATCACGCGCCACACGTCGATGAGCTCTGGACGGGCGAGAAACCAGCTCGCCGCGATGTACACGATCAGTGCCACGGTGATCTTGGCGGCCAGCGGCCCAAGCAGGGCCGCTCCCTTCTCGTGGGTTGTCGGCAAGACCTGGTTTGCGGCGAACGCGGCTGCCAGGCTGATGACCCCGGCCACGGTGATGCGCCCCTGTTGGCGTAAGAACGCGCGAACGTCGTAGGTCGGGAAATGACGACGGAGATACCACACGTACAGCACGACGTTGAGGTAGATCCCGATGAGGGACGCCAACGCGATGCCGCCCTGGGCAAGGGGCTTCAGCAAGACCAGGTCGAACACGATGGTCACGACAACCGCCCAGACCGTCGCGACGAGAATCTGCCTCTGAAGATGTGCGGCCGCCAGCGCGCGGTTGAGGAACATCGTCAAGAACGCGCCAAGCGTGGCGAGGGCGTACCACGCGAGCGGGGTCGCGGTCTGGTGGACGCACGACTCTGCGCAGTGTCCGCGTCCCAGCAGCAACTGGGTGATCTCGCGCGAATAGAGGGCGATC
Source organism: Thermoleophilia bacterium (assembly GCA_017882545.1). Classification (GTDB taxonomy): domain Bacteria; phylum Actinomycetota; class Thermoleophilia; order Miltoncostaeales; family Miltoncostaeaceae; genus CAITWD01. The sequence goes on along the minus strand of JADGPG010000075.1, from coordinate 56,135 downwards.
AGGAACCCGGTCGGAATGGCGGTAAGCGCGAGCAGGCCGTTGATACGGTCGATGCCCCGCAGCGCATCGTCCGAGCGGCCTTCGGCAATCATGTTGGCGACCCACGGAAACAGCGGCATCAGCACCGGCATCAGCAGGGCCGCGCGCGGTGCGGCGCCCAGGCTGTTTGCATAGTTGAGGGCGGTCACGCGGCCGGCTTCGAGCGACGATGCAAACAGCTTGTCCGTATAGCTGTTGATCTGCTGCAGCATGGACGCGACGGCGACCGGAATCGACGTCATGAGCACGGCGGTCAGCAATGGATGGGTGAAGACCGGTTTGAGTGAGATTCCATGGCGGAGGCGAAGGAACTGGGGCATTTGCAGGATGACTTGGGCGAGTGCGCCGATCGTCACGCCCCACGCGGCGGCTTCGATCCCGATGCTGCCGCGCCCGATCAGCACGCCGATGATGATCCCGAGGTTGAAGACGATGCCGATCGCTGCCGGCACCGCGAACTTGTTGTAGATCTGCAGGAGCGCCGTCAGCAGCGCCGCAATGCCCTGGAGCAGCAGCGCCGGCGCCATGATGCGCACGAGGTTCTCGGTGATCGCCGCGCGGGTCGGGTCGAGATGGAACAGCGCCGTGGGAATCTGCGGGAACAGCGCGATGAACGCGGTCATCGCGATGAGCACCAGCGAGACCCATGCCGAGTACGCCCAGACCAGGTGCCATGCCGAGTTCTCGTCGGTTCGTTCGCGCTCTTCGGCAAACACCGGGATCACGACCGTGATGACCATGTAGAGCACGACGGCGGCGACGAGGTTGACGAGCAGCAACGCATTCACGAACCCGTCGGTCGCCGCCGTCGTTCCATAGGAGGCGGCCATGACGATCTCCCGGAACAGTCCGAGAATCCTCGAGATCATGGTGAACAGCGCGACTGCCGTCGCGGCCCGCGCGAGGCGCGTCGTGGTCATCGCGATCCGCTAGGTGTCAGTGCGGCAAGCGAGTCAACGCCGGTCGCGACAACGGTGCCGTCGACGCCGACGGCCGCGTCGTATCGGCCGGCCGAACGGACGAGGACGCGCCGACCGCTCCGGACGTCGAATGCGAATACGTGGCCGGCGCCGACGGGGGCGCCGAGGGTCGCGACCCAGACCAGATCTCCCAACACCGAAGGCGATCCGGAGATCCGCTGGCCGAGGTTCTGGTGCCACACGACGGCGCCCGTGACCGCGTCAAAGGCATAGAGGTTGTGGTCGTAGCTGCCCTCGAACACCAGCCGATCGGCGATGGCTGCGCTCGAGTAGACGTAGTTCCCGACCACGCGCACCCAGTTGATCTTGCCGGTCGCAGCGTTGAGTCCGAGCACGCGGCCGTTCACGTTGCCGATGTAGACGCGGCCGTAGGCGACGGCCGGCCCCGCGTAGAAGCGGCCCGGGCCGGCCAGCGCCTTGCCCGGGCTGGTGGTCCGCCAGACCACATGGCCGGTGGCCTGGTCGAGAGCAGTCACGTGCCCGCTGTAGTCGCCCACGATCACGTTGGGACCGGAGCGCGCGATCGCACCTTTGACCGAGCCGCCCATGGACGCCGTCCACACTGCGCGATGCCGTGTGAGCGAAACCCGAGCCACGATTCCCGCGCGGGTCCCGACGTAGACCCCGTCGCCGAGTACGAGCGGCGAGGTCTCGACCGATGAACCGAGTGAAATGCGCCAACGCAGCGTGCCGGTCGCGGGATCCAGGGCGATCAGATCACCGGGGATCGTCGCGAATATGGCCAGGCGCGGCGCAACGGCACTCGGGGTCCCGGGGAGCCCGGTCAGTGCCGGGGATGCTGCCACTGCGCCGCCCAGTGCCGTGCGCCACAGGATTGCACCCGACCGGATGTCGATGGCGATCGCGAGGCCGTGGTTCGTGCCGACGACAACGCGTCCGTCGCCGATCACCGGCGGCAACTCGATCAGCGACCCGACGTTGACGTCCCAGCGCGTACGGAGGGGCCGGGTCACGTTCAGCGCGGTGTTGGAGCGGGTGGACTCGGGGGTGTTGCCGAAGGTCGGCCACGACTGGCTGGTCGCGTCGGCGGGAGGCGGCGCGGTTGCCACGAATCCGTTGCTGCTTCCGAGGATGGATCCCTGGTCGAACCAGCCGGCGAGCAGGCCCCACGCCCCGATTCCAGCGATGGCAACGACGACGGCCACGATGGCCACCAAGATGGGCCAACGCCGGCGTGGGCGGCGACGAGAGACGGTGCGATCAGTATCGGCCATGGCGTCTGGTCAGGAGGCGGTCATCGGATGTCGGTCCTCGCGTCGCGCGACGTCGTTGGCCCGGCGGCGATCGATGCGGCACCGGAACGACTTCCGATCGGGGGGGTCCGGCTGCGTTACGCGTTCTTCGCGCGGACCGCCGGGCTTCCCCGCCAGATGAATGTCGCGATCAGTCCCACCAGAAATCCGATCAGGCCGGCGAGCACCACCGATTGGAGGCGCTTCGGGGCGGTATTCGTCGTCGAGGCCGAATAGGCCTGCACCAGGACCCTCGGTGCGCCGGTCGTCTGGATCTGCGCCAGCGTGAGTTCCGCGTTCGTCGCGTTGGTCTGGGCGGTTGTCAGCAGCTGCGTGTCGGTCGCCAGTGCCACGGCATCGCTCGGGTTCGACGCCGCGGAGCCCTGGAGAGCTGCGATCTGCCCGCTGAGGAGGTGCTCCTGGGCACGTGCTTGCCGGGCCTGGGTCTCGAGCGTGCGCTCCGATGCCAGGACCTGGGCGCCCGTCGACTGCACCACCTGTTGGGCGAAGGCATTCGTGATCACGACGGCTTTGTGGGAGCTCGCGTTGGACCCGGAGACTAAGACGACCGGCGGTGCCGAGACAGAGGCGGCGACGCCCGGCGGCACGCCGAGCTTGACGTGCCCGCGGATCTCTGACGGCGGAACGCCCAGTGCGGCTGCGGTTTGGTCGGAGAGCGCGGTGGTATCGAGGGAGCTCGCCGCGGTCTGCGCACTGGTCAGGGGCGACGAGAGCGGGTTGCCCTGAACGCTGGTCGGCTGGCCGAGCCCGACGCGGGCGACGGCCGAGTACGACCCGTGGTGGGCGATCGACACGACCAAGCCGACGATGATGCCGACGACCGTTGTCGCGAGGATGAGCCAGCGCCCGCTCCACGCGACTCTCAGGTAGTCGCGAATGGTGATTTCCCGATCCACGTCGTGGCGATGCTACCCATTTTTTGGGTGGCGTGTGCGCGCCGTGGGCACGTCTGGAATCAGTGAGTACCTCGGTGCTCGAGCACATCGGCGTAGAGGCTCGTAAGCCGGTCGGCCTGGGTCTCGAACGACAGGCCGGCCTCGAACGCCCGCCGCCCGGCGGACCCCATCCGCTCGGCAAGTGCAGGGTCGCCGAACAGGCGGTCTATGGCGTCGGCATGTGCGGTCGGTTTGTCGGCGGGCACGAGGATCCCGCAGCCCGCTCGTCGGACGATGGCCGCCATGCGGCCGAAATCACTCGCGACGACCGGCCGCCCCGCCGCCATCGCCTCGATGAGCTTTGTCGGTACCGCGCGCGCGTAGTTTCCATGGACTTGCAGCGGGATCCAGGCGACCGCCGCGCCCGCCAAGAGCGCCGGGACCTCGGAATGGTCGACCACGCCCAGATAGGTCACCGCAGGGGGCAACTCGCCGGGTTCGCCGGGCCCGGCGAGGACGACGCGCGCGCCGGGCGTCCGCAGCAGAGCCGCAGCCGTGCGCATCACCTCCAGGCCGCGGAGCGGCGCCAGGCCGCCGACATAGAGCACAACCGGCTCGCGGCACGGCCCAGGCACCGGGAAGTCGTCACCCCACGGCGCATTCGTCACGGCGCGGACACGTCGGGCCCCGGCGAGGGCGAAGCGCGCCGCCAAGTCTTCGTTGACGCCGACGACGGCGTCGCACCGCGCGGCCGCAGACCGCTCCAGGCGGCTCACGACGGCAGCCAGGGGGCGCCGGATCGGCGCCGGGATCCACTGTTTGGTGCGGACGGTCTCGCCGAGATACTCGTGCACGTCGTAGATGACGGGACGGCGGGACCGAAATCGCAACCACAGCGCCGCCGGGAGCAGTTCGGGGTCGTGGACGTGGTAGATGTCCGCTCGCTCGCGCCGCGCTTGGCCGACGAGCCGCCACCCCGCAGCGATCCTCGCGGACCGGCGGACCGGTTCCCGGAGTCCGAGGACCTCGGCCTGCGCGCCTGCACGCGCCGCGGCGTTGGCGTGTTTATGCAGAATGCGGACGTCCCGTGGGCGGTGCACGCTGGTCACGTGAAGGATCCGCCGACCGGAAAGATCGGCACCGGGCTGCGCAGCAGCCGGCCGGATCGGTCCGAGTTCGGCGCCACCATCAACAAGGCTGTCGAGGAGACGCTCCCACACCCCGTCATACCCCGGCGCCCGAGGATCGGCGAGCGTGGTGTTGTGCCAGAGGATCGCAGCAGCGCCGCCGCAGCGCCGGACGACCTCCATCGTGCGGTCGGCGACCTCGAGACCGGCCTGCGCATCCAGGCCCTGTGCGGCCCACAGGCTCCAGTCGGAGAGCGCCAGCGGCACCAGCTCGACCGCGGCGGGCCGTTCCTCGCCGAGGATCCACGGTACGAACGGTCGGGCGATCCCGCAGGCGAATCCGGGTTGCTCATGCCAGCCGAGCGATGCCTCGTAGCTGAGGCCGGCGGCCTCGGCCCATGCGGGCGTTTCGTGGTACCGAAACCGCAGGAAATGAGCGCGCGCGCCCGTGATCGGCCCACCGACCTCCCGCTCGAGCCCCTCGTGTTCGGCGATGAACACCTCCAGATCGTCCGCGGCTCCGAAGGACGTGTGCATCGCGACCTCGCCGCCGCCCGCCCGCACGGCCCGGGCGATCCTCGCCCGATCGCTGCCGTAGGCCCGCGGCGGATGCCCGTCGTACGGGCTTGTGTGCCCCCCGATCAGGAACACCGTCGAGGCGAGCCCCCGTCGCGAGAGGGTCCACAGAAGATCCCCGACGTTGTTCCACGGATCCGCGCCGAACACCGAGCCGGATCCTCCGGGCGTCAGTGAGTGGGTCTCCTTGCCAATCCGGGCTAACGTCTGCGGGGTGCGCATCCGGACGTCGTCGATGTCGTTGGTGAGGAAGACGCGCCATCCGTCGGGGCGGCTGATCCCGAGCGCATCGCCGAGCAGGCCGATGTACCGCTCGACCGGCGGATCGAGCGGATCGAACCCCGCGATCTGTCCGAAGGTGGACTCCGCGAAGGGCACTCGGCCGAATCGATCACGCGCGGTGACCCAGCGCTCGTCCCAGCGGGCGAGAAAGTGGAAGGCGTTGGCGACGAGATCCGCCGAGATCGCGGCTGAAGGTGCGCACGGCCCGAAAAGCAAGGGCACTCCATGCACAATTATGGCCCGTTTTGTGGAGAAAGCTGTGGATTGTGCGAAGAATTCGTGGGCACGCGGGTCGGCGGGGATCCACACGCCTGCGTCGGGCTGGTCGATCGCATAGGTGAGATCCGCCGCGCCGTTGGTTCGTACCATCCGATGGCCGAGCGCCCCTACCAGGATGTCCAGCACCCATGCGGCTCGCGGTGCAAAGCCGGCCCGGCACTCGCCGACATGGACACGGAGGACCGGTGTGCTCACGGTAGGAGTCCTCCGTAGCGCCGCGCGCGCTCCGCAATGGCGATTGCGGTCATGGAGAGACCGAACATCACCCACATGGGGGAGAACGCAATCATCGTCGACGGCCCGAGACTGCCGACCACGAATCCGACCATTGCGGCGGAGCCGCTCAGACACAGGTACTGGACGAGCGGATCAACGGCCGTGCGCGCCGCGCGCAGCTGCCGACCGAGCAGCAGAAAGTAGTAGACGACGTAGAGCGCGAGACCGATCAGGCCGAGATCGACGGCAACCTCGAGCCACCAGTCGTGCATGTTGCTGACGCCCGGGAACACCGGCAGGTCGAGGACGTGCGTTTCGGCATTGCCCGCAGCGACGCCGACGCCGCCGGACTGCCCGATGAAGTCGATGCCATCACCCAGCAGGCTTGCCCGTGCACCGCCAGAGCCCTGGCCCGTCGCGATTTCCTTTTGAAGCAGTGTGAAGCTGAATTTGTCGACTGCCCGCTTTGGCAGTGGGATCAGACCCGAGCCCGAGAGGGACGGCACGATGACCGCGAGTGCCACGACGACGATGACGACCGCGCCGAGGAGCTTGGTCCGCTGCTTCGGGTCGGTCGCCAGGAAGAAGATCAGGGTCAGGAAGACCAGTCCGGCGGCGATCAGGTTGTCTTTGCTGCCGGTTAGCAGCAGGGCCATCAGGGCCATCAGCGTCCCGACGAGGCCGATTATCCGCAGTCGTCGCTCCTTGAAGACGAGGGGCAGGACGACCAGGTACGGCAGGGCAAGAGTGAGAAACGTCGCGAAGTTGTTCTGGTTTCCGAACACGGATGTGGCCGCGAATGCGGAACCGCTGGCCTGGCCGGTGAGGCGGGACGTCGGAAGACGTAGCCCCGTTGCGATCTCGATGAACGAGAACGCGGTGACGCCGGCAAACGTCCATCCGAGGACCTTGAGGAGTTGGATGACGCGGTGCCGGGTGGTGAAGCACATCGGGATGGCCAGTGCGAGACCCACCATCATCAGCAGGAAGGACGTCCAGCGGATCGCCGCGCCAATGTTCTCGGCCCAGGCGAGCGACATCAGCGACCAGGCGAGCATGGTTGCGAGGAGCGCCGCGGGCAGGCCGATGACGGCCGGGTAGCGGATGCTGCCGCCCATCAGCAGGTACCCGACCGCGCCGACGCCGAGGAGCACGATCATGACCCGAAACAGGAATGCTCCGGATGCCTGCGGGACGGCGAGGTTCGGTCCGAGAATGGCGGCAACGACGAGCGTTCCCGTGAACGGAGCCACGAGCAGCGTCACCGGCCGGTTGCTGACCTTGACGGCGCCTACCGCGAGTGCGGCCACGGCGAGCACGGCGACTGAGACCTTGGGACTGATGACCGCCAAGACCGCGCAGACGGCAGTCAGCGCAAGCGCCCCGGACAGCAGCGGCCAGCCTGGGAGGCGGGCGGCCAACGGTGGTGGCTGCGCGGTCATGCGCGTCGACCGGCCGCCGGTGTCCCGGCAACGGCGCCGGCGAGCACGGACTCGACGATCGCCGCTTGGGAGTCGATTGAGTTGCGCTCCGCGGCGATTCGGCACGACTGCGGCGAAGGTGTCCGCGCCAGGACGTCACGGAGCGCGTCGGCGATCAGAAGCGGGTTGCCCGGCGGGATCAGCGCCCCGCACTCGGCCGGCACGACCTCTCGGGCACCCCCCTCGGTGGTGGCGACGACGGGGCGGCCGCTGGCGAGCGATTCGAGTACCACGACGCCGAGTGGTTCGACGCGACTGACGAGTGCGAGGAGATCGCTCGCGGCCATCCAGTCGCCGACGGCATCGTGTGCGATCGCGCCGGCGAGGATCACGCTTCCTCCGAGGCCGAGTCGTTCCACCCCCCGCAGGATGCTGTTGCGCAGGGGGCCCTCGCCGATGTAGGCGAGCCGTGCATCAGGGTGCGTCGTGCGAAGTCGGGCGAAGGCGAGCAGGAGTGTCAGCGGATCCTTCCGCTCGGTGAGCCCGCCGACGGCCAGGACCAGCGGCCCGGTCGCGGCGAGTCCGAGGCGGGTGCGGGCGCCGGTGCGGTTGCGGACGGTGAATTCGGACATGTTCACGCCCATGTTGGCGACGTACATCGGCGGCAACGTCATGCCGGACGTCGCCAGCCGCTCAGCCAGGTATTCGCTGACAGCAATCACCGCGGACGCACCGGCAAGGCCCGCGGCCGTTGCCGTGCGGATCGAGGTGCGGTCGAGGTTGGCGACATCGCCGCCGTGGGCCGTGAGGACCCACGGGCGTCGGGAGATCCGACCCGCCGCCGCGGCGATCGCGCCCGTTGGGAAGAGGTAGTGCGCGTAGATCACCTCCGACCAGCGTGCGTTGGCGGCTGCTCGGCGGCCAAGCCGCGCGTACTTGCGCGTCGTGCGGAGCGGACCCCGGGCACGGGAGTCGATCGCCGCCCGTCGCACCTCGTGTCCGCGGTCCTCGAGCGCGTCGCACATGTCCCGCACAAACGACCCGTAGTCGGGCGCGTCGGGGCCGGGGTACATGTTCGTCAGGCAGAGGATGCGCAAGGCGGTCTCAGGCAGATCGTCGGTCGGTCGACGCGGGGTCTGTGCGCTGCGCCAGCAGGCCGATGGCCAATGCTGCGGCCATCGCCATCCACAGCATGGGGTCTTCGAACAGATCCGCATAGAGCTGCGAGTGCACGAAGATCCCGGTGACGATCGCCAGCAGTCCCCATTGTGCCCATCGCTGGTCACCGGTTCCGTGGCGCGAGCCCCGCGCAATGCCGATCCAGGTGGCGACGCACAGCCACACAAACAGCGCCGCACCGATCACACCCAGCTCGGCGAGCACCGTTATCGGTGCGTTGTGGCTGATGGACACCTGCTTATGGGCGATCTGGTTCGCCGACTCGGTCGCCGTGAAACGGGTCTGGAAGCTTCCGACTCCGGATCCCGCGACGGGTTCAATCTTCCAGATCCTGATCCCGCCCCTCATGAGGCCGAACCGCCCCTCGCTAACGGTCGACGCCCGGTGCGTGCTGGTCAGGGCATGCCTGATGTTGTGGCTGGACGCGATCGCTCCGCCCGCGAGCACGACGAATGCGATTCCGCCGACGGCGAGGGTCCGCTTGGCTCCGAATGCCCTCCAGGCGAGCAGCACCACACCGACCATCACTGCCAGGCAGCTTGATCGAGAGAAGCTGACCAGCAGCCCCCCGGACATGACGACGACGACCGCGGCGCCGACGACCAGCGTCCGAGTGTCGGGGCGGATCCAGATCCAGGCGAGGGCCGCAAGAATCCCGATCGCGAGATAGCGGCCCATGATGTTCGGGTCGTAGAAGATCCCGTTAACCCGGAAGAACTGGCTGTAGATGTCGTCCTGCTGGAGCTTGGCGTTCCAGAAGATCCACTGGGTCTCGTACTGGACGAGCGCGAGTATCGAGATTGCGGTCGCGAGCACGATCGTGACCCCGGCGAGCGTCGGAAGCGCCTTCCCGATGAACGGCCACCATGCGACGACGGCCAGGAACAACACGGGGAACGGCAGGTAGAAGAACACGATCTGGATCGCCGCGTCCTTGGTATCAATGGTCCAGAGCACCGACACGAGGGTGAAGGCGACGAAGGCCGCGATCGGGATGTCGAGCAGCGTTCCCGGTTCGTCGTCCGCCGAAAAGCGTCCGCGCAGGCGTCCCCACACGAAGCCCAACACGCCGCACGCGCCAATCAGGTACAGCGGCAGCAGCAAATTGCGCGATGCTCCGCCGATCGGGACGGGGATCCTGAGCGGTAGCGCAACGGCCAGGGCGATGAGCCAGATTCGTGGCCAGCGCATTGTCGCCCAGGTACCGGCGCCGAGGACGATGAGGACGAGGACAAGGACCATGATTGCGCCGATGGCGATCTCCGCCGCCCCGACGACCGTGTGGGCGCGGTGGGCGAGGCGGTGTGCGGTCGACGCCGGGACCAGCGAGCAGGCCAGCACGATCCATCCGGCGGCGGCAACGGCCAGGCCGAGGCCGCGGCGCACGGTTGGCTGCATGCGGGGAAGCGGTACGAACAGCGCGATGATCCCGGCGGCTCCGAGGATGGCGCCGACGTCGCGGGTCAGGTGGATGCCGGTCACGGACGGCTCCCTGCGGCGACGAGGGCCGTTCCGTGGGCGGTGCGCGCCTCGATCCAGAGGTCGGCGACCGGCACCCCATGCGGCAGTCGGATCCGGGCATGACCTGCGATCGTCGTTGCGGGGCGGCCGATGGCGCGGCCGACGACCGACCCGGGGTGGCCCGGCGTGCCGGTCCGCCGCACGAGCTGGAGGGTGACGCGCGTTGCCGGGGCGACTGAGATGCCCGCCGGCGTGGCCAGGTGGACGTCAACCACCTCGCCGGGAACGGGTGCGGTCGGTGAGATGGTCCCGAGCAGGTTGCCGACCCAGCACGTTCGCGACGCCGTGAACTGGAATCCGTTGACCGCGACCGTCTCGATCGTGATGTCGTAGAAGCTTGGCGGGACCGCCGTCCCTCCGCGGGCACGGCCATTCCAGTTCCAGGTGTACGTCGACGCGGCGGTGACGAAGTGCGGGCCGTTGATGATGCGGCCGCCGGGCAGGTGCTCGGCCACGAAGATGATGCGCGAGTAGGTCGACGGGGTGGCGCCGACGGCGCACTGGGTTCCGGTGGGCAGGTCCGCCGCACCGGCCGAGGCCACCACGAGCGACGGGGCCGGGGGACGTACCCGGTCGATCGTGACGCGGCGGCTGGCGTTGTACCCCTTCTGACCCGACGTCGCCGCCAGCTGCAGGGTGTAGACGCCGTCCGGCATGGGCACGCCCTGCTCGTTGGTTCCGTTCCACGCGGATGTCACCCAGCCCTTGGGGACCCGCCTCGTCGGAATCAGGGTGGCCACCGGCTGGGAGTCCTTGGTGACCAGCACGCGGATCGTTCCGGGGTCGCGCATCTTGACCGCCATCGCGGCTGTCGGACGTCCCCCGGGCGTGTTCGGGCTGAATGCCGCCGTTGACGAGAACAGGGCAACGATGGCGCCCTCGGTCGGGAAGGCGAACGGCAGCAAGAAGACGCCGAGCGCAAACAGGAAGATGACCAGGAACCCGGCACCGATTCCACCGCGTCGCCGCCGTACAGACGTCTCGGACGGTGCGCTCACTGGTATGTGCCCCGCGATGCGCGGTCGTCTGGGCATTTGGCCTGCACGGAGTGCAGCTTATCCGTCGTCAGACCGCAGGCGCGGGCACGGTGGGTCCCTGCACGCCACCGCGACCGAACTGTGACGATCAGCCGGTACCGGTGGACCGGCGGAGATCCTGGAGAGCCTCCCCCAGAAGTGCCTCGCTGGCGCCGGCTTGCGACGGGTCGGCGAGTGGGGTCATGTTGACGACCTGGAGGTGTCGCGCCCCTGCGTCGACGAGCGCCGCGAGGCGACCGGCGACCGTCGCCGGGCTTCCGGCGATCACGGTGTCGAGCACGACCGCGTCAGGGACTGCGCCGGCAAGCGTAAGTGCATCGTTGCGTCCGATGCCCGCGGGGACGAAGCTGGTGAGGCCGATGACGCCCTCTCCCAGCGGATGCGCGGCCCCGTGCCGGGCGAACGTGTCGGCGGTGCCCGTCAGGGCGATGAATCGCAGCAGAAGCGATCCGAGCGCGGTGCGATGAGCCGCCGCGTCATCGTCGGCCACGACGACGCGCGTGTAACACCCGGGCACCACCGCGTCGGCTGCGCGCCCGGCCCGGGCTGCGCTTGCCCGCACCAGCTTCCACATGGCGGCGTATCCGGCCGGATCCAGGCACAGCGGAAGCCATCCGTCGGCGAGCCGCCCCGTGATCTCCAGGCCGCGCGGACCGTGGGCCGCCACCCAGATCGGCGGCGGACGGTCGCCGAACGGACGCAGCCCGAGTGCCACGCCCCGCAGGGTGATGTGGTCACCGGCGAAGTCGACCTCGTCCGTGGTCGAGAACAGGAGGCGGATCGCCTCGAGGCCCTCCTCGAGGCGCCCGACCGGGTGGCGGTTGGTCATTCCGAGCGGGCTGAGGTTCAGCGACTCGCCGGTACCGACGCCGAGGATGAATCGGCCCTGGGTGACGTGATCCAGGGTCAGGGCGGTCTGGGCGAGGGCGGCCGGGTGACGCCGGACCAGGTCGGTCACCCCGACACCAAACCGCAGCCGATCCGCGGCGCCGGCGCTCGCGGCGACCAGGGCGAACGGGTCCATCCAGACGTGGGGGCTGGGTTGCTGGGCGGCCTGCGGCACGAGATCGGCGGACCACACCGACGTCGGGAACCAGTGCAGCAGGTGGTCGGCCCACCACACCGCGTCGAACCCTTGCTCCTGGCGTCGCGCGACGGCAGCGAGAATGCCCTGCACTGGCGGCCGGGCGGGCGCGGCTGCCGAGATCTCAAGGCGGCGCGGACTCACGCTGACCCCTTCGTCTTCTCGACCAGGCGGATGGATTCGATGACCGGAGCCGGATCGATGCCCTTGACCATGTCGTAGACGTTCAAGGCCGCGACCGAGACGGCGGTGAGGGCCTCCATCTCGACGCCTGTGCGCGCGGTGGTCCGGACGGTCGCCCGAATGGCGACGAGGCCGTCGGGGTCGATCTCGACGGCAACGTCGACACCGTCGATCGGGAGGGGGTGGCACAAGAGCACCAGACCCGCCGTTCGCTTGCTGGCCGCGATCCCCGCAAGCCGGGCGACCGCCGCGACGTCGCCCTTGGGCGCCGCCCCGTCCAGGATGGCCCTCGCCGTCGCGGGGGCGATCCGGACCCGCCCTTCGGCAATGGCTGCCCGGGGCACGATCGGCTTCTGGCTGACGTCGACCATGTGGGCGTCCCCGCGCGCGTTCAGGTGGGAGAGCTCAGCCATGGCCCGCGGTTTGTGGGTCGCCGTTGCGCTTTGCCGCGATGTCGGCCTGCTGCGCGTTCAGCCACTTCTCGATGTCGTTTTCGCGCACGATGCGCTTGATGTGGTCGAGGCGTTCGCGGCGCTCGTCGGCGGGCATCGTGAGGGCCTGGTAGATCGCCTCAGCCTGGTTTTCGATGTCGAACGGGTTGACCGATAGTGCGAACGACCCGAGCTCCTCGTGCGCGCCCGTGTTCTCACTAAGGATCATGACCCCGTCACGTTCGTTGAGCAGGGGCCCCTCCTTTGCGACGAGGTTCATTCCGTCGTAGATCGCGTTCACGATCAGCACGTCGTAGTGCTTATAGGCGGCCACGGCCCGCGCGAGATTCGACTCCACCCGCAGATCGATCGGCATCCAATCGGTGTTGCCGTGCTTGGTGTTTATCCGCGAGACGACATCCCGGATGGCATCGAGGTACTCGACGTACTCGGGCACATCCTGCCGGGAGGGTTGGATGAGCGCGAAGAACGTGATCTCCTCGGCGAAGTCGGGATGGTCGTCCAGGAACGTGTCAAAGGCCAGGAATCCCCGGATGGCGTTCTTGGACAGGTCGGCGCGGTCGACGCGCACGATCAGGTGGGCGCGCCGGCGTCGCAGGATCGGCCCCTCCTCCTCGAGCACCTCCGGGGACATTGCGATGGCCTCGAAGGCCGGGGCGTTGACCGAGATCGGGTAGGAGCGCACCCACACCTCCCGGCCCTGCCACTGGACCTGTCGCTGCTCGTAATCGACCCGCAGTCCGAGCAGATCCTCACAGCACAGCAAAAAGTTCCGGGCATAGCGGGCGGTGTGGAACGCGACGATGTCGTTGGCCAGCAGTCCTTGGAGGACGGCCTCGCGGATATGGTTCGGGACGGCGCGCCAGTAGTCGGGCTGGCTCCACGGAATGTGGATGAAGAAGTGCAGGAACGCGTCGGGATGGGCGTCGCGGATGTCTGCGGGCGCCGTGTAGAGGTGGTAGTCGTGCAGCATCACGGTGGCGTCCGGGCGGTGTGCCAACTCCTGCGAGACGACCTCGGCAAAACGGCGATTGGCCTCGAGGTATCCGAACTCCCACGCGTCGAGTTCGTTGCGGCGGATCTCCGGCGCCCGGGAGAGGTTCCACAGGTAGTGCTGAATAAACCACAGCATCGGGTTGGCGATGACGTTGTAGTACGGGTCGTAGATCTCGGGTTCGATGATTACGAATCGCCCGGCGGTCCGCACGCCGACGCCCGGAAGGACGATGGTCGCGTCGCCCGCATTGCGCTGCAGCCGCACGTCCTCGTCGGAGATCGCCGCCGACACCCAGACGACCGGTGTCAGGTCAACCAAGCCGGACAGTGCCGTCACGAGGCCGCCGCCGCCGGGGATCACGATCTGCTCACCCTGGTCATCGGTGCCGTAGGTCACCGGCCCTCGGTTCGAGACGAGGATGATCTGCTCGTTTCCGGGTGCCGGATGGTCCATCTCAGGCGCCCACGAGGTCGGAGAACAGGCGCAGCCAGTCGCGTAGCAAGCGAGGCGTGAGGAACTCGGCGCGGACGTGCTCCTTGCCCCGCCGCGCCATCTCGTGGGCGCCGCCGGGGTCGTCGATGATGTCGAGCATTCGCTGGGCGCAGGCGGCCGACGAATCGACCAGGTAGCCGGTGACCCCGTCGCTGATCTGGAGCGGGATGCCGCCCGTGTTGCCCCCGATGGTCGGCCGGGCCTTCCACAGCGACTCGGTGACCGTCAGCCCGAAGCCCTCCCGCAGCGACTTCTGGATCACGGCGACGGCCTGGGTCTGGAAGGCGTTGACTTCGATGCCCCCGACGTTGTTGAGATTGGACAAAATGTAGATGTTCGGATCCCCGTCGGCGTGGTCGACGGTGCGGTTGTAGAACTCCCAGCCCTCAGGATCGTCGGTTGCCATCGAGCCCACAAGTGCCAGCTGCACCCCCGGAACGCGTTCGGCGACGATGCGGTACGCGTCGATGACCCCGAGCGGGTCCTTCCATGGGTCGAAACGCGAGACCTGCAGCATCAGCGGGCGGTCGATGTCCAAGCCGAACTGATGGACGATGTACGCTGCATCTTCCGCCGACAGCGCCATGTTCTTCGGCGTGAGCGGATCGATTGCGGGTGGCATGATCACCGCCGGCGGAATTGTGCCCTGCGGGACATATTGGGCCATATGGAAGACCGCGGCGTCATAGCCGGCCATCATCGGCCGCAAGTACTCCAGCACCTGGGGGTTGGGATCCGAAAGGTCGATGTGGCAGCGCCAGACCCACTTTGCGGTGTCCAGGCCCGACGTGTTCCCGCGGATTCCGATGGGCTGCGGGTCGTGGATAATCACGACGTCGTAGTCGCCGTCGAGACCGCCCGCGTTGACCAGGTTGTAGCGCTCGAAGATGCGCTGCTCGTCGGGGGTGATGCCGCGAGGGGCTCCCTGCAGCGCGTTGTGCATCGCCTTCGTGACGTTAAAGAACTCCTCGCGCCCGAACATCACGCGCCAGTCCGCCTTGAGCCCGACGTCGTTCATGAGCGGAACAAGGCTGTACAGGATCTCGGCGACTCCGCCACCGAAGCTGGTCGCGTTGACGTGGCACACCCGGAGCCCCTCGAGGGACGCGGCCAGCTCCCGGATCTCGACGAGCAGATCTCGCGCGACGATCGAGTGGTAGTCGGCAAGTGCCTTGACGCCCACATTGACCTGACGGAGCACGAACGACGTCCCTTGACGGGTTCCGGTGTCGGGGATGCTGAGCGGAGGCCGCGCCCGCGACGCCCAGATCCTAGCCGTCGCATCAGGCGTCCCATGGCCGGTCAGGTGTCGGCGACCCGATGCTGAACGTCCGCCTCTATCGCATCGCATGGCTCGTCGCGGCGGCCGGCATCCTGATCATGCTGCTCACACTCCAGGGCCCGTCGAGCGTCCCGCCGCCAACGGTCCCGCCGGCGATCAACGGCAGCGCCATCGCGACAGCGACCGCGACGGTGCAGTCCCTGGGTCCCACCCGGGCCCCCGGATCGGCCGGGGACGACGCCGTCGGAACGTGGGTTCAAGGGCAATTTGCGGCAATCTCAGGGTCGCACAGTTCGGTGATTGGCCGGGCCGCGGTCGGCGAACAGCGGTTCGTCGCGCGCTGGCGCGGCCGCTTGATCCATGGCCGCAACGTCTTTCTGAGCCTGCCGGGATCCCTGACCGGAGCATCGCAGCTGCCCGCGATCGTGATCGCCGCCCCGCGCGACGCGCCGCCGGGAGTCACGACCGACGCCAGCACGACGGGGATGCTAGTCGCCCTCGCCCAGTTGTCGGCGAACACTGCCCACCAGCGTCCTCTGATCTTCGTTTCGCTCGATGCCAGCACGGTCGGCAACGCCGGAATGCGATGGTTCTTGCCGAAGGTCACCGGAGTCCGCATCGGTGCGGTCATCAACGTGGCCTCGCCGGCGCAGTCGGCCGGAACCGGCGTGTGGGTCTGGGCCGGCGGGCGCGACAACAAGCAAGCGCTCGGCCTGGATTCGATCGCGCGCACGGCGGTCGGCCGTGCCGGGGCGGCGGTGATATCCCGGCCGGGGATCGTGACCCAGCTACTGCGCCTCGCCATCCCGCAGACCTTCGGCGACCAGGCACCGGCTATCTCCGAGGACATTCCGTCGGTGACCGTGGCCGGCCGTCCCGATACGCCGGTCTACGGACCGGTGCGGGCCGACACGGCGCAGCTTGCGATCGTCGGGAACGGTGTGCTCGGCCTCGCCGGTTCGCTGGACGCGGCGACGCAGATCCCCGGCCCGTCCGGCGCGGTCTTCGTCGCGGGCCGCCAGCTCGGCGATCCCAGTGTTCGGGTCATCCTTCTCCTGTTGATCCTGCCCGTGCTAGTCGTGTCGGCCGATGCCGGCATTCGGCTTCGACGCGCTCGCATCCGCTGGCGACCGGGCATGACCGCGCTGTGGTTTCGCGTGATCCCGTGGTTGCTGGCGTCAGCGGCGGGCGTGGTGCTCGCCCGGGCGGGGCTGCTGCCGGGAATGTCGGCGGGCGCGGTTCCTCTCCCCGGCGATGCGCCGATCCTCGCCCGGAGTCTCGTTGGGCTCGCGGCGGTCTTGGTGATCGGTCTGGTCATCAGCGTCTGGAGCGCGTCGCGCATCGCCCGCCTTTCGCTGATTCCCGCCTCCGATGTCGCCGCAAGTCTGGTGGGTCTCGGGGTGATGCTCGCGCTGGTGTGGGTCTTCCGGCCGTTCATGCTCGTGCTCGTCGTCATCGGGGCGCACGCCGCCGTGCTGGCGCTGACCGCCGCCCGCCGCCGCCAGTTGATCTACGTGATCGTGCTCGCGGTCGTCCCGCTGCTGGTGCTCGTGCTGTCGGTCGGTGACCAGCTTCAGCGTGCTGCGCCGTACGCCGCGTGGTATCTGCTGGTCACCACGATCCAGGGGGGCCGCGGAGCCGTCGGGCCCGTGCTCGGACTCGTGCTCGTTGTGTGCGCGGGCTCGGTGGTCGCCGCCGCGGATCGTCGCTTGCGGAGCGTGCCGCAGATTCCCACTCCACCGGTCTGGGACGTCGCCATCGCCTGGGCGCGCAACGTGTGGGTGCACCGCTAGCGTCGCTGGCGCAGTGCTAGCTGCCCGGCGCCCGGCAGGTGGTGCTCATTCCGAGCAGGGCACGGAAGATGCTCGCCGGGCGAACTACGAATCGCAGGACGAGCGTTCCCGGTCGTGCGGGGACGACGGTGGTGGTTGTCCCGGTGCCGGCCCCCACGCACCCTGCAGCGTCACCGCTGACGGTCCAGTACGGCGTGTCGTGGACCCGCACGGTCAGTGGCACCGCACGTCGCACCCGGAGTGTCAGCGTCGTTGGGGTCATGGCCGTGGCCGCCGCCGCACCCGATGGGGTCACGATCGGCGTGGGGTCCGGGAGCGCATAGATCGTCCAGGGTCCGCTGTGCGCGACGACGACGAGCCCGGACGTACCACCGCGCAGCAGGGATGCCTCTGCCACGGAGCTGGGGTCAAGGGTCGCGTTGCTCACGGCGACGTAGCGGACTCCGGCCGTGCGCAACCAGGCCCGATACGACGCCGGATTCGGGGAGTTGTAGAGGATCGCGTTGCCCGGATAGTCATCCTGGCGGTACCAGCCGCGGGCCAGTGCATATCCGCGCCCGGCCACGTAGTAGGCCTCCCAATACCGCTTGGACTGGACCACCTCCACGCGGTAATCGGGCGTGGCGTTCCGGGCGAGGAAGCTCAGTACCGGGGTCCAGTACGCCGCGCTCTGCCCCGGTGCCGAGGTGGACGCCGACCATTCGGTCACGGGCGACACGCCCTGCCACAGCGCGATCGCGGCGATCGCGGTCGCGACGATCCAGCGCGGGCGGAACCGTCGTGCGGCGACGGGCAGCAGGATGAGTGGCAGCCCGGCCGCCGCCATGAGGCGCACGATGTTTCCTCCGACAGCGTTCGGGACCGCGAAGTCACCGATCGCGGCAAGGCCGTACAGGCCAAAGAGGATCATCAGGCCCCGCATCGCGGGAAGGCCGTAGCAGAGCGCGACGCCGGCGGCGCTGAACACCAGGATCGCGGCGAGATCCTTGGGGTCGAACATGTACCTGCCACCGGGAAGTGAGAACGCGCGGATCAGCAGTAGCTGCACAACGACGCAGCCCGCGAGCACCGCCACGATGGCGCGGATGCCGCGCTCTCGCAGCAGTGTGCGGTCGGCTGCCGTCCACGCAACGAGCACCATCAGCACGAATCCGAATGCCAAGACGTGCGACAGCAGGGTCGCTACGGCCAAGGCGCCCGCGACCCAGACCCGGCCGGCTTGGAGCGCGACCAGCATGCCGAGACCAAGCGCGAGGCCGAGGATGAACGGGTAGACGCCCGCGACCACTTGGAGCGGAAAGACCAGCGTCGCGGCGACGATGGCCGGCGTCGCGATTCCGCCCCACGCCGTCCGCACCAAGCGCGTGAACGCCGCGACCGCGGCGCCGACCGCGGCGGCGATCGCGATCGCGGGGGTCACGAGGATTGCCAGCGGGTAGTACAGCAGCGTGTAGTTGACGAGGCTGTAGCGGCCCGAGTACCAGAGATTGTCCCAAAACTGCAGGCCGTTCTGGCGGAGCAGATGCTCCTGGTACAGGTGCGTCGCCGCGTCGCCTCCGGGTGGCCCGAACACGTAGAGGCACCAGGCCAGAACAGCGGCGGCGATCCCGGTCCAGATCGGTGCGGTAATCCGCATGATGCGCAGGTCCCGCTGGCGGGGCGGCGCCATGGTCGCGGCGCGGGCCATCAGGTGCTAGCCGGGGGGCTTCGGTGACGGCGCGCCGGTCGTGGTGCCGCCGGGCGTCGCCGGGGTCGTCTTTGGTGTCGTTGCCGGTGGCGCCGAGGTCGTCGTGGCCGGTGTGCTGGTCGTGCCGGATGTCGGCGAGGTGGTCGTCGAGGTCGACGTCACCGGGGGTGCGTATTGGGTGAACGCACTCGAGAACGGCTTCCAGGCGACGGGGCTGTTCGGGAGCGGGTACCCGTTCAGCGGGCAGGCGTAGGTCGGATTATTGAAGAGCACGTTCTGCATGAACGCCGCCCAGATGTGCGCGGGGAAGGTGGCGCCGGCGACCGTAATTCCGTGGACGTCGGTCATGAACCGCGCCGGCCCGCTCGCGTTCGGGTAGCCGACCCACACGGCGGTGACGTAGCAGGGCGTATAGCCCATGAACCAGGCGTCGACGTAGTTGGATGTCGTGCCGGTCTTGCCGGCGATGTCCGGGGCAATATTGGCGGCGGTGCCGGTGCCCGCGAGCACGTTGCCGTGCAGCACCTTGGTGACCTCATAGGCGACGCCGTCGGGAAGGACGCGGTGGAGAGCAGGCCTTGTGGCGGTGGCGCGACCGGTGGGGGCCACGATCTTGGTCACCGACAGCGGCGTCACGCGCATTCCCTGGTTGGAGAGTGCGCTGTAGGCCGTCGCCATGTCCAGCGGGGTGACGTCGCCGGACCCGAGCCCCACGGACGGGACGACCGGCAGGTTGCGCTGCCGCGGGATCCCCATCGTGTAGGCCGTGTTGACGACCGCCTGCGGCCCGAGATCGAGGGTCATCTGCTGGTAGACCGAGTTGTCGGACTGCAGCGTGGCGTTGTAGATGTTGATCTTGCCGGGATACTGATTGCTGTAGGTCTGCACGTTGATCTGGCCCCAGGTGGGGTCGAAGAAGTTCAGCCGTCGCGAGACGTAGTAGGTCGAGTACGGGTTGATCCCCCGTCCGATCGCCGTGGTCAGCACGAACGGCTTGAAGGTCGAACCGGGCTGGCGCAGCGCCTGGGTGGCGTAGTTGAATTGGTTCGTCGTGCTGAACTTTTGCGTCGACGCCATCGCTCGGATCGCTCCGGTGCGGGAGTCCAACATCACGATGGCCACCTCGGGATCGCCGGGCTGGCCCAGCTGCGACTTGATCGCGGCGCGCGCGTCCTGGTTGAGCTTGGGGTCGATCGTCGTATAGACCTTCAAGCCCTGGTCGGCGAGCTGGGCCTGCCCATAGACCTTCTGCAGGTTCTGCTTGACGTACTGGAAGAAGAACCCTTCATTCGGGACGCCGCTGTAGGCGTTGCCATGATGGAGACCGAGACCTGCCTTCTCGGCCCGCGCGGCGAGCTGAGGGGAGATGTAGTGCTGGTCGGCCATCTGCGCGAGGACCTGGTTGCGTCGGTTGCGCGCGGCCACGGGATGGCGGAACGGGTCGTATTGGGTCGGCGCCTGCGGCAGACCCGCCAGCAGTGCTGCTTGGGTCAGCGAGATGTTCCTGGCATGCCGGTCGAAATAGGTGAGCGATGCGGCCTCGATGCCGACCGCGTTGTTGCCGTAGAAGACGCTGTTGAGGTAGTTCGTGAGGATCTGGCCCTTGGTGTGCGTCTTCTCGTACTCAACGGCGAGATACGCCTCCTTGAGCTTCCCGTTGATCGACTGGTCGTTGCCGCCGAGCGCGAGGACCTTCATCAGCTGCATCGTGATGGTGGACCCGCCCTGCAGACCGCCGCCGCCGGCCACGTCGTGGAGTGCCGCGCCGACAAGGCGGACGTAGTCCAGTCCGTGGTGCTGGTAGAAGCGCTTGTCCTCGATGGCGACCGTCGCATCCTTGATGTTCTGTGGCATCTGGGAGTTGGTGATGATGGTGCGATTCTGGGTGCCGGCGACGATCCCCAGCAGGTGGCCGTAGCGGTCATAGATCGACGTGTTCTGGCCGAGCGTCTTGACGTTCAGGTGGGCTGTCTCGCGGGCGATCTTCTTGATCTCGCGGTTGAGGGCAAGACCGCTGAGCACCAGCACCGCACCGACGACCCCGAAGGCCGAGAGCACGATTGCGCGCGTGCGTCCCGACCGGCGCTGACGACGCCGGCGGTTCTGGCGTGCGCGTTTCTTTTGCCGGTAGGTCACGAGGCCGCCCGCACCCTGTTGCGGATGTCCCACGTGGGACGGCCCGTCGCGTAGTCCAACATCCCGACCATCTGCTCCGGTCCGCCGTTGACGCGCCCGTCAACGACCCATTCCATGGCGGCGACCGGCGCCGCGATGCGGTTGTTGCGGCCGGGCACCTTGCCGTGCGGCGGGACGGGAACCCGAAAGGATCCGTCGGTCCACGTCAACGTGACCCGCCTGGCGCTCGCCGGAGGCCCGCCCCACAGTTCCTGGGCGCGCTGGAGCGCGGCCTGCGACGTACCGAGCTGTGGATGCCGCGACTCCGTGATTGCGTCAACGAGGAACTTCCACCCCTGGTCCGGTCGTTGCCAGACGTCGTGCACGCCGCCGGGCCCGCGGGTGTACGGGATCGCGATCAGCGCGGGTGCCCAGACCAGGCAGACCGCACCGAGAATCACTGCCGCGAGCAGACCCGTTCGCCCTGGGCGTCGTCGTGTCATCGACCTACTTCCTTGCGCGCGGCAGTATAGACGCGCATGGACCCCGCCCCTAATCGCCGTGTTGCCGGCTTACCGCGCGCCCGCGCCCGCGCCCTGCTGCTCGACGCCATGGGGACGCTCGTGCACCTGGAGCCGCCGGTGCCGGTGCTTATGGCGGCGCTTGCCGACACGGGTTTCGCCAATGACGAGGCGACGGTGGCCGAGGCACTGCGGACCGAGATTGGCTTCTATCGGTCCAACCACCTACGCGGCGCGGACGCCATTGGGCTCGCCGCCCTCCGCCATGACTGCGCGGCCGTGTTCGCGCGGTCGCTGGACGCCGCCCCGCCCGCCCGCGAACTCGCCGAGCTGCTTGTGGGGGCGCTGCGATTCGCGTTGTTCGACGATGTCGTCCCGGTGCTGGAGGCATGTCGGGGCCGGGGACTCCGCATCGTGGTCGTGAGTGACTGGGACTGCTCGCTCGCCGCCCATCTCGCGGATATCGGGATCGGCCATCTGCTCGATGCCGTCGTGGTGAGTGCCGAGATCGGCGTCGCCAAACCGGACCCGCGCATCTTCGCCGCCGCACTTGAGGCCGCCCGTGTCGGTCCGGCGGCGGCGATGCACGTCGGGGACGACCCGCGCCGAGACCTCCACGGCGCAGAGATGGCGGGGATCACCGGCGTGCTGCTCGACCGGCGCGACCGCCACACGGACATCACCCCGCGCGTCGTGACGCTGACCGAGGTGCTTGAACTGATCTAGCGGGCGAGCGTGGCGAAGCGCAGGAAGGTGGCGACGGCGTCCTCGAACTGCTGCACGCAGTCCGCCTGGCCATCGGCGACGCAGACCCGCATCTGATCGGTGATGAGGTGCAGGCCCACCTGGTCGAGGGCCGCCTTGACGGCCGACAGCTGCGTCAGGACCTCGCGGCAGTCCGCGCCCTCGTCAAGCATCCGTTGCACGCCGCGCAATTGCCCCTCGGCGCGGCGGAGGCGCACCAGGAGCTGGTCGCGCGTCGACGGTGCGGGCGTCGTGGCCATCAGTTACCGCCGCATCCGCACGACCCGCCGCAGCATCCGCCGCCACCGAAGCTGGTCACCGTGGTCGCCGCAGGGGTCCGGGCGGGGCGGGTGGTCACGAAGCCGGTGAACCGCTGGGTGACCTCGTGCGACCCGCACTCGGGGCAGACCCGGTCGTCATCACGCAGGAATCCCTGGCGGTATCGCTCGAAGTTCGTCTCACAGGTCGCGCACGCAAGGTCATAGGTCGGCATGCTGCTGCTCCTTCGATGTCAGCCGGCGAGGCCGAGCTGCTTTTCGAGCTGCGCCTTCGGCATCGCGCCGACGGCCTGGCGGGTCAGTTGGCCGTGCTCGAAGAGTCCGAGGAACGGGATGCCCTGCACGCCGTAGCGCGCGGCAATCGGGCCATGCTTGTCGACGTCGAGCTTGCCGACGACGAGCGTGTCGGCGCGCTCGCTGGCGATCTGCTCGACGACGGGGGCGATGATGCGGCACGGACCGCACCACTCGGCCCAGAAGTCGATCAGGACGGGACGCTCGCTCTCGAGCACCAGGGCCTGGAAGTTGTCGGTCGTGATCTCAAGCAAGTCGGCCATTTGTGGTTGGTCCTTTCGTTGCGACGGCGGCGATGTTAGACGTGCTGCTCGGCTGCAGCCGCGTGGTGGAGGGTGGCGTCGAGCCACCGCTCCGCGTCGATGGCGGCCATGCACCCGCTGCCGGCGGCGGTGACCGCCTGTCGGTAGACGCTGTCCTGGACGTCGCCGCAGGCGAACACGCCCTCGACGTTGGTCCGTGTCCCGTCGGTGATGACATATCCGGATGGATCGAGGTCGATCTGTCCCGTCAACAAGTTGGTGTTGGGCACGTGCCCGATCGCAACGAAGACCGCTGCGGTGGGGATCGTGTCGAGTGCGCCGGTCACCGTGTCGCGCAGCTCGATGCCCTCGGTGACCCCGTCCCCGACGATGCCCGCGACCTCGGCGTTCCAGCGGACGGCGATGTTCGGATGGTTGATCACGCGCTCGGCCATGATGCGGGAGGCGCGGAACTCGTCGCGACGATGCACGACCGTGACCTTTGACGCGATGCGCGCCAGGAACAGCGCCTCCTCCATCGCGGTGTCGCCGCCGCCAACCACCACAACCTCACGGTCGCGGAAGAAGAACCCGTCGCAGGTTGCGCATGCGCTGACGCCGAAGCCGCGCAGTCGGGTCTCGCTGTCGAGACCAAGCCAGCGTGCCGACGCCCCGGTCGAGATGATGATCGCGTGCGCACGCAGCTCCCCGAGGTCGGTCCATACGCCGAAGGGGCGGCTGGAAAGGTCGACCCGGTTTACGTCCGACGTGATGATCTTGGCGCCGAACCGCTCCGCCTGGCCGCGGAACATCTGCATGAGCTCCGGGCCCTGGACGCCGTCGGGGAAGCCCGGGTAGTTCTCGACATCGGCGGTGATCATCAGCTGACCACCTGCCGCATAGCCCTCGACGACGACGGGCGCCAAGTTGGCGCGCGCCGCGTAGATCGCGGCGGTGAGGCCCGCAGGCCCGCCTCCGACGATGATGACGTTGTGTACTTCGGCCACCGTGCCCCCATGACGCGAGTCGATAAATACCCTGGGGGGGTATGTTAGCAGGTGCCGGACCGAGCGACCGCGACACCTCGCCCGTTGCTCAGACGCCCGAGCCGCGTGTGGACGGCGTCGTCCGGTAGACCAGCACGGACCCGACGCTCACGGGTCGCTTACAGGCGGCGAAATACGTCCGGGACTGCTCGATCTCGATGCGTTCGAGCCGTCGAACATCATTGGCGGTCACGACGCCCCAGGCCACAAGCACGCCTGCGACGACCCCCTCGGCGATTCCGCCACCGCCGAGGGTCCCGACAAGGAATCCGAGAATCAGCACGCTCGAAACAAACAGCGCCGACCCAAGCCCCAGCGTCCACGCGCGCCAGTTGCGGGTCGAGGCCTCCAGGCGGCGCGGACTCGCCGGTTCGGCCGACGCGTCGCCCAGGCGGGAGCTTGGCAGTCCGCCGTTGCCCATCCACCCGCGAAGCAGGAAGAAGAAGACCGGCACGCTGACGATCAGGCTGGCGAAGGCCGTGGCGACGCCGCTCCACGTCGACGCGGCGCTGCGGCCGACCTGCAGCGACAGGCCGACGGCGAACACCAACACCCCGACCACCACCAGCGTCCGGGCCCAGATCCGTGACAGGCGCGCGTACCGCCAAAGCTTTTCGTTGTCCACGGTGGCCGAGGCTAGCGCGTGGCGCGGAGCGCCGCCGCCGCGCCGGATCCGCGCGCGTGGTTTGATCCATGGTCCGGACGTGGCTCTCGAGCAAGGGGAAGCAATGACGCGCGCGGCATGGACCGCGACCATCGCACTGCTCATCTTCACGATGGGCACGAGCATCGTCACCCCGCTGTTCCCGCTGTACCAGCAGGATTTCCACCTGACCGACGGCCAGGTGACCCTGCTGTTCGCGGCGTACACGCTCACGGTCGTGCCGACGATGCTGATCATGGGCGGGGTGTCCGACCGCATCGGGCGCCGCAGGGTCATGTTCCCGGCCATGCTCTGCATCACGACGGCGTCGTTGGTGATGGCGTTCGCCACGAACGTGGAGATGCTGTTCGCGGGCCGGATCCTGCAGGGTCTCGCGATCGGGAGCTTTCTCGGGGTCGGTACCGCCTTTATCGTCGACCACGCCAAGATGGGGCAGAAAGCATGGGCGGCGGTCGTGGCGGGTCTGGCGTTCCGGCTGGGCTTCGGCCTTGGTCCGGGAATGGCCGGTGTGATCGCCCAGTATTCGAGCGAGCCGATTCGCCGGCCCTTCGAGGTTCACGTGGTCCTCATGGTGTTCGCCGTCATCGCGTTCGCCGTGACGCCCGAGACGATTCGTCGCCTGCCGCGTGACCGCGACGCGGTACGCGGCCTGAAGATCCAAGTCGGGGTGCCGGAGGGGCAGATGGCGGGGTTCGCGACCTTCCTCGCTCCCGCGGCATTCACGCTCGGCTTCCTCGACGCGACCCTCCTGTCGGTCGTGCCGCTGTATATGGCGACGACGCTCGGTGTCCACAATCTCGCACTCATCGGGCTGGTCGGATTTCTCGAGCTCGGTCTGGGCGGTGTGACCCCGCTGTTCGCGCGCAACGTTCCACCGCGCCGGGCGGTGATGTGGGGGACCGGCGGCGGGGCCCTGGCGTCCCTGCTGGTGGTGTCGGCCTCGACGGTCAGCTCGGTGGGGCTCGTCCTGGCGGCTGCGGCGATCATCGGACTGCTCAACGGCTTGACCCTGCAGGGCGCAACGTCCATCTGCGGCACGTCCGTGCCGATCCGGGAACGCGGCAAGCTGCTGTCCGCGCTGTACATGTGCGCATATGCCGGGACGATTCCGACGATCGGCTTGGGCTACCTGGCGCAGGACATTGGGATCACCAAGGCGGTTGCGCTGTTCTCGGTCGGGGCGATCGTGCTCGCGGCGTTCGTCATCCTGGTCGGCGGCCGGGTGTTCCGCGAGGTGGTCCCGTACCAGGAGCTCGAGGAGATTCACCCCGTCCACATCACACCGGCAGGAACCGACGCATGACCGACATCGCCATCTCCGCGTTCTTCGCGCCGACCCGCGACACCCCAGATCATATCCGCCTGGCCGAAGAGCTCGGGTTCGCGCGGGCGTGGTGCTACGACTCCCCGCTGTTGTACGACGACGTCTTCGTGACGCTCGCCCGCGCCGCCGAGCGGACCTCGCGCATCGGGCTCGGGGTCGGCGTGCTCGTGCCGGGGCTGCGAACCCCGGCCGTTACGGCGAATGCCGTGACCAGCGTCGCGTCGCTGGCCCCCGGGCGGGTCGCGGTCGCCGTCGGCGCGGGCTTCACCGGGCGGTTCACCCTGGCCCTGCCGCCGGTGCGGATGGCGCGCCTGGCGGCGGAAGTCGCCGACCTGCGGACGCTGTTCGCAGGGGGTGAGGTGGCGCACCCGGAAGGTGGCGCCCCGGTCCGCCTGATCCGCGTACCGGGTGCCGATGGCCCGTGGTCGATCCCCGTGTACGTCTCGTGCCGTGGACTGCGTGCCCAGGAGCTTGCGCGCACCGCCGGCGACGGTGCCATGACGGGAATCTTCTACCCGGGCGGCGTCGGGCTCGTTCGCGAGGGAATCGGCCCGCAGATTCCGCTCGTCGTGCATGCCGTCGGCGCCGTCCGCGACCCGGACGAAGCGTGGGATTCACCGCGTCTGCGTGCGGCGGTCGGGCCGGTGGTCGCGGTTGCATTCCACCAATTCGCCGAGCAGCCGTGGCGTCTGGAGGGACTGGAACCCGGGCTGCGCGCGCGCGCCGAGGCCTACCTGGAGCGGATTGATCGCGATCTCGATCCCGCACGTCGCCATCAGGACCTGCATCGTGGCCATCTGATCGAGCTCGAGCTGGAGGCCGATCGCGAGCTGGTGACGCCCGAGCACATCCGCCGATTCTCGATGTCCGGGACCGCGGACGAGGTGGTCGAGCGCATCCACGGCCTGGCGGCCGACGGCGTGACCGAGTTGGCGGTGCAGCCCGGCGGCGACGTCGTCGACGAACTGCTGCGCTTCGCATCGGCGCTGCGCCCCGCCGGGCTGCTACGGTCGCCCGATGGATCGTGAGGCCGTCGCCGCTCAGCTACAGGAATTCGGTCAGCCCGCCTACCGGATGGACCAGATCGTACGCGCCCAGCGGGCGGGCGCATCGTCGTGGGATGAGGTCACCACGCTGGGCAAGGGGCTGCGTGCGGACCTTGCCGACCGCGGCCCGCTGTGGTCCGTCGAGCCGCGGGAGCGCCTGGTGTCGACCGACGGGACCGTCAAGTGGCGTCTGGGGCTCGCCGATGGACGCGAGATCGAATCGGTGCTGATCTCCCATGCCCGCGGCCGCCGAACGCTGTGCGTCTCGAGCCAGGTGGGATGCGCGCTCGGATGCACGTTTTGTTCCACCGGCACGATGGGCTTCGGCCGGGATCTGACCGCCTGGGAGATCGTCGAACAGGCCCTCATCGCCGCCCAGGAGGCCGATGCCCAACGGGCCCGACTGTCCAACGTCGTGTTCATGGGGATGGGCGAGCCGATGCAGAATCTTCCCGCGGTGCTCGCCGCGGTCGATGAGCTGCACGGGCCGGCTCCCGGCCTCGGGATCTCGGCCCGCCAGATTGCCATCTCGACCGTGGGCTGGGTACCCGGCATCGCGGAGCTGCAGGAGTACCCGCTGCCGGTCCGGCTTGCGGTCTCGTTGCACGCCGCCGACGACGAGACGCGTACGCGTCTGATGCCGATCAACCAGCGTTACCCGATTGCGAGTCTGCTGGCCGCGTGCCGGCGGTATTGCGACACCACCGGCCGGCGGGTGTTCATCGAGTACGTGCTGTTGGATGGTGTCAACGACAGCCTCGAGGACGCGCGGCGCCTGGCCCGCATTCTCCGCGACGGGCGCTTTCACGTGAACCTCATCGAGTACAACGCGACCGGCGGGGAGTATGCCGCCTCGCGGCCCGACCGGCGCGAGCGGTTCCTGCTGGCGCTCGAGCGGGCGGGGCTCGAGGCCTCGGTGCGGCGCTCCCGCGGCGCCGACGTGGCTGCGGCATGTGGCCAGCTGGTCACCCAGGCCGCGGCGCAGCCGGCCTGACGGCGGCTCGGGCCCGGCGGAGGACTCCGCCAGCCGGGGTCGGATAGGTTAGGACCATGGACGAGCCGTCGCACGACCCACGTCAGGATCCCGCTTCGGGCTGGACGCTCGGCGCGGGGGGACTCCCGAAGTCCGCGTGGCTCGTGGTGTCGGTGATCGCGATCGTGTTGGGTCTGGCGCTGCTCGGCATCGGGTACATCGGCTACGGGGTGCTGATCGTCATCGTCGGGCTGGCCGCCGCGGTCAATCTGTTCTGAGGGTGTTGCCACCGGACCCAGAGCTGATTGCCGATGCGCTGCTCTCCGCGCACCCGGATGCTGAGCCCTTCGAGGTTCCCGGGGGCGAGCTCGAGAACTGGCTGCGGGGCGTCGGAGCGCCGATCGACGACGCGGATCTCATGGCCGCCACGCTGGCGGCGTGGGAAGTGCGGCGCCGTTAGGAGATCGGGGCGGGCGTCGGCGGAACCGCCACACCCGATCGCGCACACAGCTCGGCGAGGGTGCACGGCTCCAGTGCGATGGCGAACCGCTCGGACAGGGATGCGACCACAGCGTCTTCGACGCGATCGCGATCGGGGTCACCACCCTCGGCAAGGATGGATGTCGCCGGGACCCCGGGTGCCCCGCAGGCGGTCATGAGGGTGAACCACTCGAGATCCGGGTCGCGGTTGAGCCCGATGCCGTGCGTGGTGATGCCCTGCCGCACCCGAATGCCGACGCTGCCGAGCTTTCGGCCTCCGCGATAGACGCCGATCGTGTCGTTGTCCGCGGTAACGCGGTCGACGCCCATCGCCCTGCAGACGTCGGCCATGCTTCCGACAAGGTGCCCGACCACCATGCGGATCCGCCGATGGGGGCGCAGGTTGAGGATCGTGTAGACGGTCAACTGGCCGGGTCCGTGCCAGGTCATCTGACCGCCCCGGTCGACGCTGTGAACGCTCGCTCCCATGATCGCGAGCTGCTCGTCAGACAGGAACAGGTCGGCGCGCGTGCCGTGGCGGCCCACCGTGTACACGGGCGGGTGCTCCAGCAGCCAGACCACGTCCGGGATGCGCTCGTCGGCGCGGGCGATCGCGAGGTCGCGCTGGACGCGCCAGGCGTCGGCGTAGTCGATCCGTCCGGTCCGCACCACGAGGCCTGGGGCGAGCGGCGGCATCACGCGGCGATCAGGCTGTACGGCATCTCGACCAGCTGGGCGACCCGTCCGAGAAAGGTCGCAGCGTCTGCGCCGTACAGGCTGCGGTGGTCAACCGACAGCGTAAAGGTGACCATGTCGCGGATCACGACCTGCCCGTCGCGCACCACCGGCTGCGGGCGTGCGGCGCCCACCGCCAAGATCGCGGCTTCGGGCGGGTTGATCACCGCCGTGAAGCGGTCGATCCCGAACATGCCGAGGTTGCTGATGGTGATCGTGCTGCCCTCGAGCTCCGCCGCCGTGATGCTGCCGTCGCGACAGCGCGCGACCAGGTCGCGCGCCTCGGCGGCGATGGCGGCCACCGACTTGTCCTGCGCATCGCGGATGACGGGCACCAAGAGCCCGCGGTCGACGGCGACCGCCAGACCGATGTGGACACCATCGGGAATCACGAACGCGTCGTCGTCCCAGCGGGCGAGCGCGTCCGGCCGCTCGGCCGCGGCAAGCGCCAGCGCGCGAACGATCAGGTCGGTCACCGTCGGCGTCGGGAGGTCGGGGCGCGCCGTCGCGAGTTGGCGCCGGACGGCGATGAGCTCCGATGCGTCGATGTCCCGCTGAAGTGCGAAGTGCGGTGCCGCATCGACCGACTCCCTCATCCGGCGCGCAATGGTCCGCTGCAGGCGGGTCGCTGGGATCCGTTGGCCGAATCCCGGACCCGGGGACGAGGCGTGGGTGGGGATGGGCGGTGGCCCCGTCACCGGGGGTGGCGCGGGCGGCGGAGCCGCTGCGGCCGGAGCCCCTAGAGGCGCATCATCGCCAAGCGCGGCGTCCACGTCGGCGCGGACGATGCGGCCCCCCGGGCCGGTCCCAAGCACGTCGCCGAGCTCGATACCGGCATCCCGCGCGACCTGGCGTGCCAGCGGCGAGGCAATGATGCGTGAACCGTCCGGATGCGTGCCCGCCGCCGCGGGGGACCCCGCCGCTGTCGGTGCGACGGGCGCGGCGATCTGGTCCGAGGTGCCGTCGTCACCAACCGGAATGTTGGTGGTGACCTGGTCATCGGCGGCCGCTGCGGCCGGTTCCGGGATGGCGGGCGCCGCGGCCTGGGCCCCGCCGCCGATCCGGGCGATGGGCGCCCCGACCGGATGCACCGAACCCTCCGGCGCGAGAATGGCCAGCGGCCCATCGTCGGGCGCGTCGACTGTCATGTCGGCCTTGTCGGTCTCGATCTCGACGATGGCTTGTCCGCGCGTGACCACACTGCCGTCCGGCACGAGCCACTTGAGGACGGTCCCTTCCTCCATCGTGTCGCTCAACTTCGGCATCAGCAGGTCGGGCATCGGCTAGGCCCCCCGCGCCAGGGTCGCACGGACGGCTGTCGCCACGGCGTCTGCGCTCGGCAGCGCCGCCTGTTCGAGATTCCGCGCGTAGGGCATCGGAACGTCGGCCGCGGTGACGCGTTCGACCGGCGCGTCAAGCCAGTCGAAGCACGATTCGTAGACGTGGGTGGCGATGTTTGCGGCAAGCCCGCATTCGGGCCAGCCCTCGTCGACGGCGACGCAATGGTTGGTCCGTCGCACGCTGCCGGCGATCGTCTCGAGATCGAGCGGCCGAGTCGTGCGTGGGTCGATGACCTCGCAGTCAATGCCGTCGGCCGCGAGCTGCTCGGCGGCCGCGAGCGCGATCCAGACCATCCGGGAGACCGCCACGATTGTGCAATCTGCCCCCTGGCGCCGGACGGCCGCTTGGCCGAACGGGAGCAGGTCGTCCGGTCCGCCGACGGGGCCCTTCTTGGCGTACAACCCTTCGCTTTCGAGGAAGACGACGGGGTCGTCGTCGCGGATCGCCGTCTTAAGGAGCGCTTTGGCGTCGTACGGTGTCGACGGGCACGCCACCTTGAGCCCGGGGATGTGGGTGAACCAGGCCTCGAGCGAATGGGAGTGCTGAGCCGCCAGTTGGTGGCCGGCGCCGCCCGGCATGCGGATGACGATCGGCACGGCCGTTTGGCCGCCGAACATGTAGTGAATCTTGGCCGCGTTATTGACGATCTGATCCATCGCGACGATCGAAAAATTGACGGTCATTAGCTCGATGATGGGCCGGAGTCCCGACATCGCCGCACCGATCCCGATTCCGACGAATCCGGCTTCGGAGATCGGGGTGTCCACGACTCGCCGCGGGCCGAACTCCTTGAGCAGCCCCCGGGTGACCTTGAACGAGCCCTCGAACAGGCCGATGTCCTCGCCCATGAGGAAGACGTTGTCGTCACGGGCGAGCTCTTCGCGCATCGCTTGGGTCAGCGCTTCCCGATACGAGGCGGTGGCGGGTGCGTCGGAGCTCACCCCCCGCCTCCAGGCATCAGCGCGGATCCCCGCGGGTCGTCGTTCCACGGATGGGCGTAGACGTCATCGGCGAGCGCCGACTCGGCAACTGCGGGGGACGCGGCCGCAAATTGCGCCGCGTCCTCGATCGTTGCGAGGTTGGCCTCACGGATAGCCGCGAGATCGTCGGAGCTGACGATCCCCTCGCCGAGCAGGACCCGCTCGAAGGTGACCAGCGGGTCACGCGCCCGCCACCGCGCCTTCTCGTCCTCCGGCCGGGTCTTGTCGGGGTCGCTCATGGAGTGCCCGCGGTAGCGGTATGCGATCGCCTCGATCATCACCGGGTCGTGCGACGTGCGGGCGTGGTGGGCGGCATCGCTGACTGCCTGGTGGACCGCGAGCACGTCCATGCCGTCGACCCGTCGGGAGGGGATGCCAAATGCATCGGCGCGCCTGAACAGCTCGGTCTCGGCCGAGGCCCGGTCGACGGCCGTGCCCATGCCGTACTGGTTGTTCAGGCAGAAGAAGACCACTGGCAGGTTCCAGAGCTTTGCCATGTTCAGCGATTCGGTCAGGACGCCCTGATTGGTGGCGCCGTCACCGAACATCACGAGCGCTACGTCGTCCTCGCCGCGGTAGGCGATCGCGAATCCAAGCCCGACCGCAAGCGGGATCGAGCCGCCCACGATGCCATAGCCCCCGTAGAACGCCCGCTCGCGGTCCATGAGGTGCATGGACCCGCCGTGACCGCCGCAGAGCCCGGTCTCACGCCCGAACAGCTCGGCCATGACGGCCCTCGGGTCGCTCCCGCGCGAAAGCGCTTGCCCGTGTTCGCGATACGTTGAGGTGATCGGGTCGGTCGGCCGCAGCCCGAACACGGACCCGACGACGGCGGCTTCCTCGCCGATTGCCAAGTGGAGAAACCCGCCGATGTTTCCCCGCATGTATTCCTCGGCGGCGCGCTCCTCGAATACGCGGACCAGGTGCATGACCGTGAACATCTGCCGCATGAGGCCGGGATCGGCGCTCACCGGACCCGCCGTCTGCTGGCCTACCGATCCGTCGTCAGCCATCGAGTTCTCCGAAGCAGGGTGCGTGCGCCCCGGATTCTCGCACCTTTGCCGACCTAGTCGCCGCTGTGGGTGCCCGTCGCGACCTCGGGGAGGTCCAGGTGCCGCTCCACCAGCGTGACATCGCGCCAGCGCCCGCCGAGCGTCGCGTGGCTCCGGTGCGTGCCGACGGTCCGAAAGCCATGTCGGTATGCGAGCTGCAGGCCCGCAGGGTTGTCGGCGAGGATCATGCCGACGAGCTTCCAATACCCGTATGCCGGGGCCGTCACCAGGAGGTGCTCGAGCAGGCCGCTGCCGACCCTGAGGCCGCGGGCGTCCCGCGCGACGTAGACCGTGTATTCGGCGACGCCGGCGTACCACGGCCGGTGGGAGAACGGGGCGAGCGCCGACCAGCCCAGGCGCGTGCCGTCTCGGTCTGCGCAGAAGACCGGTGCGTTCGCCGGCCGGGCCTCGAGCCAGGCCATGCGCTCCGTGGCCGTATGCGGTCCGGTCGCGAAGGTCGCATTTCCGTCGGCGATGCCTTCGTCGTAGATGCGGCCGATGAAGGCGGCGTCGTCGGGTCCGGCGATATGGATCTTCAGCGGCTCAGGCACGTCATTTCACTCGTGTGGCATGGTACCCGCGTACGCGCCGAAGAGTCGCCCGGCCGCCCCCGATCCGCGAGGGGTCACCTGTGCCGGGGACCGCGCACCTCCCCCGACGCCAGGAATCGGAATGCCCGCACCGTTCGACAACGATCCCAAACTCGCCGCCTACGCCCACCCTGAGCGGCTCGTGACGCCGCAGTGGCTCGCCGATCATGCCGATGATCCAGGACTTGTCATCGCCGAATCCGATGAGGACGTCCTGCTGTATGACACCGGGCACATCCCGGGCGCAGTCAAAATCGACTGGCACGCCGATCTCAACGACGCGGTGACCCGGGACTACGTCGACGCCGACGGCTTTGCGCGCCTGATGTCGGCGAAGGGGATCAGCCGTGACACGACGATCGTGTTCTATGGGGACAACTTCAACTGGTGGGCCGCGTACGCCCTGTGGGTATGCAGCCTGTTCGGCCACGCCGACGTGCGGCTGCTTGACGGCGGGCGCCAGCGCTGGATCGCCGAAGGCCGCCCGATCGTGACCGAAGTCCCGGCGCCGGCGCCGGCCGACTACCCCGTCGTCCCCCGTGACGACGCCACGATCCGGGCGTTCAAGGACGACGTTCTCGCACACATTGGGCACGGTCCGCTGGTCGACGTGCGCTCGCCGGGCGAGTACAGCGGCGAGCTCACCCACATGGCGGACTATCCGCAAGAGGGCGCGCTGCGCGCCGGTCACATCCCGACCGCGCAGAACGTCCCGTGGCGCCGCGCGGCCAACGAGGACGGGACCTTCCGCGCCGTCGGCGATCTGAGAGCGATCTACCTCGACGAGCTCGGCATCGCCCCGGGGGACGATGTCGTGGCGTACTGCCGGATCGGCGAGCGGTCGAGCCACACATGGTTCGTGCTGACGCACTTGCTCGGTCTGCCGAACGTCCGGAATTACGACGGGTCGTGGGTCGAGTGGGGCAACGCCGTCCGCGTGCCGATCGAGCGCCCGGGGGCGGGTCGGTAGCCGTGTTGCCGCCCGAGCTTGAGGATATCGTCGAGGACTTTCGACTGTCGCCCAAACAGATGCGGCTGCAGATGCTGCTGGACTACTCGCGCAGCCTGCCGGCGCTTCCTGCGCGGTACATCAACGCGCACGAGACCCTCGAGCGGGTCGAGGAGTGCCAGACCCCGTTCTTCGTGGCCGCGGAACTCGATGGGGATCGCGTGCACCTGTTCTTCGACGCCCCGCCCGAGGCACCGACCACGCGCGGGTACGCCGGCATCCTGGCGGCGGGGCTCGACGGTGCGACCATCGAGCAGGTGCTCGAGACCCCGCCGGACTTTGCGATGTCGATGGGCCTGGGCGAACTCGTGTCGCCGCTGCGACTGCGCGGGATGAGCGCGATCCTGGCTCGGATCAAGCGCCAGGTCGTCGCCCTGAGCCAGAGTTAGCGCGATGGGCGCCCCACCTCGGATCGGAATCCTCACCGTCTCCGATCGTGCCGCGGCGGGGGCCTACGAGGACCGTGGCGGACCGGCTGTGCGGGCGGTGCTCGATCACGCGCTCGACGGCCCGTGGGACGCGGTCGTCCGCGTCGTGGCCGACGAGCTCGAGGATATTCGGGCGGCGCTGGTCGCACTGGTCGATGCGGACGGGTGCGCGCTGGTGCTGACGACCGGCGGGACCGGCCCCGCGCCCCGTGACGTGACGCCCGAGGCGACCCGCGCGGTCTGCGAGCGGGAGTTGCCGGGTTTCGGCGAGGCGATGCGTGCGGCGTCGTTGGCGACGGTGCCGACGGCGATCCTCTCCCGTCAGACGGCCGGCGTGCGCGGCGCTGCGCTGATCGTCAACCTCCCGGGATCGCCCCGCGGGGCGGCCCAATGCCTCGAGGCCATCGTGTCGGCGGCTGTCCACGGCGTCGCCGTGATCGGCGGGCCGCATCTGTCGTTGGTCGCCGGTGGCACAGATCCTCACCCCTGAGCGGCGAATATGAAGATCCCGCGAGCCCGGTGAAGGGCGCATGAATTTCCCCCGCTCGGTCCGCACTGCGCGCTACGTTTCACGATATGGCTGAACGCATCATGGTGGTCGAAGACGAGCAGGCGATCCGTGCGGTCATCGAGTTCGCACTCAAGGACGCCGGTTTCGATGTGGTCGCCGTCGCTCGCGGCGATGACGCGCTGCGGGTGATCGGTGAAGAACAAATCGATCTGGTCGTGCTCGACCTGATGCTGCCGGGCGTCGACGGGCTCGAGGTGTGCAAGCAAATCCGGGCCGACCGCGTGACGCCGATCATCATCCTGTCGGCGCGCAGCGAGGAGCTTGACAAGGTACTCGGGCTCGAGCTCGGTGCCGACGACTACGTCACCAAACCATTCTCGCCGCGGGAGCTCGTCTCGCGCGTGCGTGCGAATCTGCGGCGCATCCGGACGGAGCCGGAACGCGGTCAGCTGCTGCGTGCGGACAACCTGGAGATCGATCCCGTCGCCCGGACCGTCGTCCGGGGCGGAGATGAGATCTACCTCACCTTCAGCGAGTTCGAGATCCTGCACAAGCTGGCATCGGCGCCGCGGCGGGTCTTCACGCGCGAGGAGCTGATGAACCACCTGTGGCAGGGCTCGTTCTTCGGGGATCTGCGCAGCGTCGACGTCCACGTGCGCCACCTGCGCCAGAAGGTCGAATCGGATCCGGCGAACCCGACGCTGATCCGCACCGTACGCGGCGTCGGGTACGCCTTCGGAGCCGACGTCACCCGAACGTGAGGCGGTCGTTCCGGCGGCGCCCCGGACTCCAGGTCTGGCTCGTCGCGATCTTGATCGCCGTTGGCGCGTTGGCGAGTCTCGCCGTGGTGTTGTCGATCGTGCCGACGTTCGAATCGAGCCTGCGGGACGCCCGCGCGAGCGCCACCGCAAAGGAGCTGGCGACCGAGCTTCAGGACCAGCTCAACCAGCTGGCACTGCCGAATCCGGACAGCCGCTCGGCGTTATCGACCGCCGCCAACAACATCAGCGTCCGCGTCGAAGCGCAGGTCCGGATGACCGACCTCGGCACGCCGGAGCTCTCGGGCGGGTCGATCGGATGCTGCAAGCTGCTCAATACGCTTCATGCCGCGTACGGCGCACACCTGCCCATGAACTCCTGGACCGCCGCCGACGGGAACCGCGTGGTCTACGCGCGCTACACCCAGCAGGGGGATCTTGAGCCGTTCGGAACGCCGCGTGTCGTCGTGGCCGAGGCCGCGACCGAGATCAGGGGTATTTCCGGCGATCAGCTGGCGACGATCCAAGCGCGTTTGATTCTCGCCGTCGCGGCGGTGCTCACGCTGGCGGCGCTCGCAGGCTATGGGCTGAGTCTGCTCGTCGGTCGGCGGATCTCGGTCCTGGCATCCACTGCGGCCTCGCTTGCCCGCGGCGACCTGCACGCCCGTGCCCCGAGCCAGCGGATCCGTGAGTTCGCCGTCCTCGGGGACAGTCTCAACCGGATGGCCGGACGGATCGAAGAACAGGTCGACGAGATCACCAGCGAGCGCGACCGCGCTCGCGTGCTGATTTCGTCATTGGTCGAAGGCGTCATTTCGGTGAGCGATCGCGGACAGGTCATGCTGATCAACCCCGCCGCGCGCCGACTCCTCGGCCTTGAGCACGCCTACGGCATCGACGAGCTTCGGGACCTGCCGGCGCCGATCGGCGCGGCGATCCGAGACGCGACCCCGATCGCCGTCGACGACGTCCACGACACCGAGATCGTTCTGGCCGACGGGACCGAGCTGCAGTTGGCGATCGCCCCGGTCGCAGACCCTGTCGCCGGCGTCGTGATCACCATGCGCGACATCACCGGGCAACGGCGCCTCGAACGCGCCCGCCGCGATCTGGTCGCCAACGTCTCGCACGAACTCAAGACCCCGCTGGCGGCGATCAAGGGGCTGTTGGAGCTGCTCCAGGGGGGTCGCGTCGACGCCGAACACCAGACCCAGTTCCTCGCCCTGATGGAGGTCGAGAGTGACCGCCTCGAGCGCCTTGTCGAGGAGCAGCTGCAGTTGGCGCGGCTC
Source organism: Thermoleophilia bacterium (assembly GCA_017882545.1). Lineage (GTDB taxonomy): Bacteria > Actinomycetota > Thermoleophilia > Miltoncostaeales > Miltoncostaeaceae > CAITWD01. The sequence goes on along the minus strand of JADGPG010000075.1, from coordinate 18,939 downwards.
GACAGCGGTGCGCTGCCACTGGAACGGGAGGAGCTCGACCTCGACGCCCTCGCCGACGGCGTGGTCGCCTCGCGACGGCCGCTGGCAGAGGCGGCCGGCATCGACTTGAGCGCGCACAACGACGGTGTGGCCACTGTCACGGCCGATGCCGCGCGCATCGAGCAGATCCTGCTGATCCTGCTCGACAACGCGCTGCGGCACACCCCGGACGGGGGCGCAATCGTGGTCAGTGCCCGCCACTCCGCCGCCGACGCGCAGCTCGAGGTGTCGGACACCGGGGAGGGCATACCCGCCGATGAGCAGCCGTTTGTCTTTGACCGCTTCTATCGCGGAGATCCCAGCCGCGAGGGCCGGAGCGCGGGCCTGGGGCTGGCGATCGCCCGGGGTCTGGCGGAGGCGCACGGCGGGCGGATCGACCTTGTCTCGACGCTGGGCGTCGGCAGCACCTTCACGCTGCACCTCCCCGTCGCCTCGGCGGCGCCACGGCCGGCCGCCCCCACGGACGGAAATCCGTCCGGCGAGGACGCCCCGCTCGGGGCGTGAGCCGGTCGCTGGGCAGGGCCGGCCGACGCGGTAGCCTACGGCCGTGACGACTCCTACCGTGCTTGTGACCGGTGCCGGCCGCGGGATCGGCCGCGCGACCGTCGAAGGATTTCTCGACGCCGGCTGGCAGGCGGTCGCGGGCGTCCGCGATGTCGCGGCCGCCCGGGCGGCGTACGCCCCGCGTCCGCGTCTGGCAATCGTCGAACTCGACGTTGGTGACCGAGCAAGCATCGCGACCGGCACTGCCGCCGCGCACGAGTTCGCAGGAGGAGCGCTGACCTGCGTGGTGCCCAATGCCGGCTACGCGGTAGTGGGGTCATCCGAGGACGTCGACCTCGACGTGGTGCGGCGGATGTTCGAGGTGAACCTGTTCGGCAACGTCGACGTCGTGCAGCGCGCGCTCCCGGCGATGCGCGAGGCCGGCCGCGGGGTGGTCGTCTGTACGTCGTCGATCGGCGCGCGACTCTCCAACCCCCTGCTGGGCATGTACCACGCCAGCAAGTACGGGATGATGGCGTGGGCGGAGGCGATGCGCCTCGAGCTGTTGCCGTTTGGCGTTCGAGTTCACGTCGTCGAGCCCGGCATGGTCAACACCGACTTCCCAGCGGCGACGAGGGCGACCGGTGCGGTCGCCCGTGGCGAGGGTCCGTACGTCCCCCTGCTCGGTCAGCTGCGCACCGGCTTTCGGACGTGGCGTGAGCAGCTCGGGGTTGGGGCCGAAGATGTGGCCGCCGCGATCATCGCTAGCGCACTCGACGACGACGCCCGCTTCTGCACGCCGGTCGGACCCGACGCCGTCCAGATGACGGCGGCCCGCGCGGAGCTCGATGACGAGGAGTTCCAGGCCTGGCAGATGCGGTTCCTCGGCATCACCTGGGGACCGGACCCCGCCGCGCCGTGATCGGCCCGGTCGTGGTGGCGCCCGCCGCCTTCAAGGGGGCGCTGTCGGCCGCCGCCGCTGCCCGTGCGCTGGCCGCCGGCCTGCAGCTGGCGACGACGGGGATCGAGATCCGCGTCGTGCCCGTCGCGGACGGCGGAGAGGGGACACTCGACGCCCTGGTGGCCGCCCGCGAGGGACGCCGGAGGGCGACCCGAGTCGCGGATCCGCTGGGCCGCCCGATCGACGCCGCCATCGGCGAGCTGCCGGGGCACACCTGCGTCATCGAGCTCGCACAAGCGTCCGGTTTCGAGCGCCTGACCCCCGACGAGCGGGACCCCGAGCGCACCTCCACCTACGGCACCGGTCAACAGCTGCGGATGGCGCTCGACCTGGGCGCTGAGCGCCTGATCATCGGCCTTGGCGGCAGCGCGACCAACGACGGCGCGATGGGTCTCGCCCGGGCGCTCGGTATTCGTTTTCTCGACGCCGACGGACGCAGCCTGGACGGTGTCGGCGCCGACCTCGGGCGCGTTCGCGAGATCGACCTGTCCGGTCGCGATCCCCGCCTGGCCGATGTCGAGATCCGGATCGCCTGCGACGTGACCAACCCATTCTGGGGAGTGGACGGCGCCGCACACGTGTTCGGGCCCCAGAAGGGCGCCGACGCGGACGCGGTCGCCCGGCTCGATGCGGGTCTGGAGAACTACGCCGGGGTGCTCCGGAGGGCGACCGGCGTCGACGTCGCGGCGATCGCCGGCGCCGGCGCCGCGGGCGGTGCGGCCGGCGGTCTGCTCGCGCTCATCGGCGGGACGCTCACCGCCGGCGCTCCGCTGGTGCTCGAGGCCGCGGGCTTGGACGGGCGGTTGGCGGGCGCCGAACTCTGCATCACCGGGGAGGGGCGGCTCGACGCGCAGTCGATCTCGGGCAAGGCGGTGACCGCGGTCGCCGCCGCCGCAGGTCGGGCCGGGGTGCCGTGCATCGCGGTCTGCGGGTCGCTGGCCCTCCTGCCGGGAATGGTGCGCCGTGCCGGACTTGCTGCGGCGTTCCCGATCAATCGCTTGCTCCTGACGGAGCCGGACGCGCTCGATGCCACCGAGACAAATCTTGCCGCGATGGGTGCGGCACTCGGCGGCCTGTGGCGGGCCGCCCGCTCCGCCTAACGGCCCCGGCGCTCCAGCCAGGTGCGGACCGCCTCGCGCACGCCCTCGCCGTTGGCGGCGACGGTGATCCACCCCGCACGTGCGGCGAGCGCCGGATCGGCGTCGGCGCCGTTGCGGACAAGGGCGAACGTGCCGACGACCTCGCCCATCATCATGTCTTCGCCCGAGTCCCCGATTGCCAGGCACCGCGCGGGGTCGAACCCGTGGCGCGCGAGGTGGACCGCCACAGCTGCCGCCTTGCTGGCACGGGTGGGGAGCACGTGGAATATGTGGACCTCGCCCGGCCCGATGCGGCCGTTGTCGGCGAACCGGAGGGCGCCTTGGCTGTAGTCGTGCACCCACGCGGCGGTGTCAGACCCGGCAATTCCCCGCAGGCAGTGGCTGCCCTCGCGGCCCCAGATCGCACCGGGGTGGATCTCGAGTCCCGGCTCACGATCGAGCAGGTCCTCGATGATGCCCGTCTTCGCGACGGCGTCGATGACGGTCTGCCCCGGCGCGGTGGGATAGCCCGCCTCGAGCGCGCCGAGTTCGGCCAGGACCGAGTGGGCGCCGAGCAGGCGCCCGATCGTTTCGAGCCGAAGGCGGCTCCTCCCGCTCACAAACACGTACGGCACGCCGGCGCTCTCCAGTTCGATCAGCGCCCGGATCGCGGCGTCGGCGGGAGCTCCGGCGCCGGAGCGCAGCACCGAACCCCCGGCGCCGAGCAGCGTCCCGTCGAGATCGATGTAACAGCACCGGCGGTCAGTCGACACGGGACCACCGGTAGCCGGGGACATCGGCCATGGGGCCGCGCTCGGACGGCGCCAGCGGACGGGTGACCATGGCCCAAGTCCCGTTGTGCCGCTCGGGCCGCGCATAGCCGTTGGTGTGCGCAAGTTCGGGCGGGACGCGACCATCGCGGGCGAGACGCTGGAGCACCGCGTGTTGGATGGCGAACGCCATCTCACCCAGCGCGGCGGTGCTCTGATTGGTGTGGGTGCGCTCGCCCAGGTCGACCTGGGCGAGCGCGTCGCGTCCTGCCAGGGCAAGGATGTCGATCAGCAGTCCGAGCTCTACCGCATAGCCGGTGAAGAAGGGCACCCGCTCGAGCAGCGCGCGGCGGCCCGCCTGCTCGCCCGCAAGCGGCTGTGCGAGTCCGGCGAGCTCGGGATAGAAGAGGTTGATCAGGGGTCGGGCGCAGATCTCGGTCACCCGTCCGCCGTCGACAGTGTCGCCTAGCATGCGACGGTAGATCGCCTTCACGAAGCCGATGTCGGGGTCGACGACCAGCGGGCCGAGCAGACCCGGGACGAAGTCGGGGCGGAAATCGGTCAGGTCGGAGTCGATCCAGCACACGATGTCGCCCGACGTGGCGGCGAGGCTCTTCCACATCGCCTCGCCTTTGCCGTGGGCCGTGTCGCACTCGGGCAGCACTTCGGAGTCCTGGACGACCCTTGCCCCCGCGTCGCGGGCAATGCGCGCCGTGTCGTCCGCGGATCGCGAGTCGATGACCACCAGCTCGTCGACGAGCGGCACGCGGTCCATCCACTCCGTCCGGATCCCTGCGACGATCGGCCCGATCGTCGCGGCCACGTCAAGCGAGGGCAGGCAGACGCTTACGGTCGTGCCGGCGGCCCGCTTTGCTTCCAGCAGCGCGTCGGGATCGAAGTCGGCACCTGAGAAGGTGCGCTCGCGGAGCCAGCGGTCGTCGGTCACGGGGGCAAACGATAGTGACCGCGGCCCCGCCGGCGCCCGGAACTGACCTCGCGCCCGCCGGGAGGTTCCGCCCCGGTCGGTGCCGGTTCGCCACCGCTACTCGGCGACGAATTCCTCCGGGGGGACATCGCGCCAGACCTTGGCGGGCAGACCGGCCACCAGGCGCTTGGCGGGCACATCGCGGGTGACCAGGGCCCCGGCCGCGACGAATGCTTCCTCGCCGATCTCGATACCAGGGAGAATGACCACGCCGCCGCCCACGCGGGCACCACGGCGAATGACCGCGCCGAGGATTTGTTCGTGGCGGGCGTCGGTCCGGCCCATAAAGTTGTCGTTGGTCGTCGTCACACACGGCGCGATGAACACGTGTTCCTCAAGGGTGGAATAGGCCGTGATGTAGCTGTTGGACTGGATCTTGGAGAAGGCGCCGATCTTGGTGTCGTTCTCGACGCAGACACCACGTCCGACCACGACGCCTTCGCCGATCTCGCACCGCTCCCGCACCGATGCGAGGTCACCGATGATCACCTTGGGGCCGAGGGTGCTGCCGGCGTACACGATTGCGCCGGAGCACACGGCGGCCCCGGCCCCGAGGACGAGCCCCGGGAGCGGGTCGCGGCGGGCCGTGGAGCGGGCCGACAGGCGCGGAGCCTTGCCGAGAACCACGTTGTCCTGGATGACGCAGCCGTCACCGATGACCGTATCGTCGTGGATCACCACGTTCGCGCCGATCTCGACGTCGGCGCCGATGGTCACGTTGGTGCCGAGCACCAGGTTCTCTCTCAAAGGTTCGCCTCCGCGAGTGGGATTCCGACGCCGCCTTGGTTCAGGCTCGTCGTCATGGCCTCGAGGACCTCGACGACGGTAGCACCGGCACGACCATCGGCCAGGGGTCGGGTGCCATCGGCGATGCAGCGCACGAATTCGTCGCACACCACCCGCAGCGGCTCGACCCCCGGGATCTTGGGAATGTAGATGTCGCCGCTGCGCACCTGGATGTACTCGCCGTAGGTCTCCGTGCGGGGAATCGGCCCCTTGTCGTACAGGGTCACCTTGCGCTCGGTCTCCATGTCGTCGAAGACGACCATCTTCTCCGCGCCGATCACGGTCATCTTGCGCATCTTGTGCGGGTCGAGCCACGACAGGTGCAGGTGTCCGAGGATGCCGGACGGAAACCGGATGCTTCCGAACACGACGTCCTCGACGCCGGGTTGGAGGTAGCTCTCGCCGCGGGCGGCCACCTCGACCGGACGCTCGCCGACGAGCCACAACAGCACCGAAATGTCGTGGGGCCCGAGGCTCCACAACGCGTTCTCGTCGGGGCGCACGATGCCGAGGTTCTGGCGGTTTCCGTAGAGGTAGTAGATCTGCCCCAAGTCACCGTCGTCGATCATCTGCTTTACCCGCTGCAGGCCGGGGTGGTAGACGAGCAGGTGGTCGACCATCACGACCAGGTTCTCGCGGTCGCCGATCCGGGCGAGCTCCCATGCGTCGGAGGCCGCGAGCGCGAGCGGCTTCTCGACGAATGTGTGCTTGCCCGCCGTGAGCGCCCGCTTGGCGAGTGCCGCGTGCGTCGGTACGGACGTGGCGATCACCACAGCGTCGAGGCTGTCGTCCTCGAGCAGATCGTCGTAGCGGGTGGTGAACGCGGTCGTCGGGTAGGCGTCCCGATGGCGGTCGAGCACGTCGGTGTCGAGGTCACACAGCCAGGCCAGCTCGGCATCGGGCATGCGCGCGAAGTTGCGGGCGAGGTTCGGGCCCCAGTAATTCATCCCGACCACGCCGAGGCGGACCTTGCTCATAGCCGCCACACGTTCGGCGCGTCCGGCACGGCATGCCGGAGATCGACGACGAGCGGCGCATTGGCCACGACCACGTCCCAGTCGATGCCGTCGTGGTCGGTGACGATCACCACCACGTCGTGGCCGGACAGCGTCGCGGGCGTCAGTGGCAGGCTCTCGAGCCCGCGCGTCGCCAGCGCATCGACGTACGCGTCGTGGTAGCTGACGACGCCGCCTTCGGCGGTCAGGAGATCGATGATCCGCAGCGCCGGGCTCTCGCGGGTGTCATTTACGTTCTTCTTGTAGGCGACGCCCATCACGAGCACGCGGCTGCCGTTGAGGGACTGCCGCCGGCTGTTGAGTGCCCGGATCACCTTGGAGACGCAGAAGGCCGGCATCTGCGAGTTGACCTTGCCGGCGAGTTCGATGAACTCGGTGTGGAAGTCGAACTCCCGCGCTTTCCAGGTCAGGTAGAAGGGGTCGATCGGGATGCAGTGGCCGCCGAGCCCGGGTCCCGGACGGAACGCCATGAATCCGAACGGCTTGGTCGCGGCGGCGTCGATCACGTCCCAGACGTCGATCGCCATGCGGTCGCACAGCACCGCAAGCTCGTTGACGAGCGCGATGTTCACGCTGCGGAAGATGTTCTCCAGAAGCTTGGTCATTTCGGCGACTTCGGGCGTCGAGACCTCGACGATCGTGTCCATCGCCAGCCCGTAGATCTCTGCCGCGCGGCGCGTGCACTCGGGCGTCAGGCCGCCGACGACCTTCGGGGTCGTCCGGGTGGTCCAGTCCACGCGACCGGGATCGACGCGTTCGGGAGAGAACGCCAGGGCGAAGTCACGGCCGGCCCGGAGCCCGGATCGTTCGAGGATTGGTGCGAGCTCGTCGCGCGTCGTGCCCGGGTAGGTCGTGCTTTCGAGGATGACCAGCTGTCCGGGCCGCAGCCGCTGGCTCAGGCTTTCGGCCGCGCCCAACACCGCGGAAAGGTCCGGCTCGCGATGGCCGTCGAGTGGGGTCGGGAGGCAGATGAGCACCGCCTCGACCTCGCGGACGTCGTCCCAGTTGGTGGTTGCGCGAATGAGGCCCGCGGATGTCAGAGGACGCAATCGCTCGCTGGGGACGTCCTCGATATAGGACTGTCCGGCATTGATCTGGTCGACCTTCGACTGGATTGCGTCGAGGCCGAGGACGTGGACTCCGGCTTCGGCAAATGCCGTCGCGAGCGGGAGTCCCACGTAGCCCAAACCGATGACGCCAACCTGCGGCGCAGGAGTGGTCAAGTAGGCCTACTTGGGTTCGAGTGGGAGAGGAACAACACCAATGGCGCGTTATCGTAGACAGTGGCGCCACCGACCGAAAGGATCCCAGCCCGTGGGGGACAGTGTTCTGGCCGGGCTGCCGCGCTTGGTGCGTGTGCGCGATGAGGTGCGGATGCGCGGCGTCGCGGCTTTGGGCATCGGCGCCGCGACAGCGGGCTGGTGGATGCTGTCATGGTTGCTCGGGGAAGGCGTGCTCGGGCTGCGATTCGTCCTTGCGGTCGTGGGCATTGGCATCCCGGCGCTGGTGGCGGCAATGGCGGTCAGCCGCCGCCGTCTGCGGGCGGCCGACCATCTGCACCCGCCACCGCCCACCGCCGTCTACGAGACGATCGCCGCCGCCCGAGAGCGGCGCACCCGCCTGGCGGGGGTCGTGCTGTTCGGGGTCATCATCCTCATGATCTTCGATCACTTCAGCCACGGCGGCGGGGAAATGGCCGGGATGGTTGCCGGCCTGTTCGTGCCGTTCGGGGCCGTCGATCTGCGTGAAGCCAAGCGATGGACCCGGCTGGAGGCCGAGCACCACGACACCCGGCTGTACGTCCTGGTGCCGGCGCACGCCATGATGGCGCCGTTCACCCCGGACGCGATCTACGAGCGCCCGCGGACGGACGCCGAGGTCGTCCGGCTCGGCTTCCCGGGGTTCGAGGACTACTAGCGCGCCGCCACGAACCGCACGAGCAGGTCGACGATCCGCTCGGCCGCCTGCCCGTCGCCGTACAGATCGGGCGCCGAGTCGGGGATGGCGGCGCCGGCGAGCGCGGCGGTCACCTTGGCGGGATCCATTCCGGTCAGCGTGTTGAAGCCGCTCGCGACGGTCTCGGTCCATTCGGTCGTATTGCGGAGGGTCACGCACGGAACCCGGTGCAGGCAGGCCTCCTTTTGCACGCCGCCGGAGTCCGTGACGACCGCACGCGCCTGGGTCAGCAGGCGGGTGAAATCAAGGTACCCGACCGGCGGGACCAGCTGGACCCTCGGCAGCGCGTTGGCAGCACCCCAGAGGCCTGCCGCCTCGAGCTTCGCGCGGGTCCGCGGGTGGACCGGGAACAGTGCCGGCTCGGGGAGGGCGGCAAGGACGTCGACCAGGGCGGCGAGCGCCTCGGGCGAATCGGTCGCCGCCGCCCGGTGCGCCGTCACGAGAATGAACGCGCCCGGCGTGAGACCGTACTGCTCAGCTCCCGCCCGATGCGCGGCGGCGTCGGCGAACAGCAGTGCCGCGTCGAACATCACGTCCCCGGTCATGTGGACGCCGCCGGTGATGCCCTCGCGGGCGAGGTTCTCGACCGCGACCGGTGTCGGGCAGAACAGCAGCTCCGACAGGTGGTCGGTCGTCACACGGTTCTGCTCTTCGGGCATCGTTCGGTCGAACGATCGCAGCCCGGCCTCGACGTGCGCGAGCGGGACGCCGCTCTTGGCGGCACACAATGCGCCGGCGAGTGTGGTCGTTGTGTCGCCGTAGACCAGGAGGACATCCGGGCGGATGTCGGCCACCAGCGCCTCGAGCCCGGTGAGCATCGCCGCCAGCTGTCCGAGTGGGGTTCCCTGGCCGACGCCGAGGGCGTGGTCGGGTTCCGGGATGGCGAGCTCGTCGAAGAACAGGTCGGCGAGCTCTGGGTCGTAGTGCTGGCCGCTGTGTACGAGGATCTCGGTTCCGCGACGCCGGAGCGCCCGGGACAGCGGTGCCGCCTTCACGAACTGCGGGCGGTTTCCAACCAGCGACATCACCAGCACGCGTTGATCTCCCTCATCCGCCGGCGGCGCGCCGGTTCGTGGCCTGTGCGGTCCTCATCCTGACCGTCGGGGACGACGGTGGCTATCCGTGGGGGCGGTCGACCCGCACGATCCCGGTCGCGCGTCCGTCGGCGGTCCATTCGACGACCGCTCCCTGCACCCGGACATCCCCTTCGGCGGGTTCGAACCGGCCGGGCGCCCCGGTCAGGAAACGGTTGACGATCGTCTCCGTGCGGACGCCGATGACCGAGTCATGCGGCCCGGTCATCCCCAGGTCGGTCATGTAGGCCGACCCGCCGGTCAGGATCCGCGCGTCGGCGGTCTGGACGTGCGTGTGGGTGCCGACCAGGGCGGTGACGCGGCCGTCGAGGTACTGGCCGAGGGCAACCTTTTCGCTGGTCGCCTCGGCATGGAAGTCCACAAAGATCCGCGGTGTCCGGCGGGCGGCCTCGGCGACCAGGTCGTCGATGATCGCGAACGGGCTCGCCGACGCCTCGAGGAAGACGGCACCCTGCAGGTTGATTACGGCGGCGTCACCGGCGCGAGTGGGGACGACGACCATCCCGGAGCCCGGGGCGTTGGGTGCCGGCAGATTGGCGGGACGCAGCGCGCGCGGGTTGGTCCGCAGCACCTCGTGGTACGGGGTCCGGCGCAGCGTGTGGTTGCCGCCGGTCAGGACGTCCGCCCCGGCCGCGAACAGTTCCTCGGCCTGACGGGGCGACGTACCGGTCCCGTCGGCGGCGTTTTCCGGGTTGACGATGACGAGGTCCGGCCGGAACTCTCCGATCAGCGTGGGCAGCTCGGCCAGCAGTGCCCGGAGCCCGACCCCGCCGACGACATCACCGATCATGAGCGTGACGAAGACCTCGCTCACGAGCTGTTGGCCACCCGCTGCACCTCGATTGCGACGTGGTTGCCGGCGTCGCCCGAGAACTGCGAGATGTCCTGGGTCTCGACGGTGCTGAGGTCGATTACACGGCCGATCGGTGTCGTGCCCGCGATCACGGCCTGGCCCACGGATGGCGCGTGCGTCCCCGGCGGGGCGACCAGGTGCGTGACGCTGACGGCCACGTCGGGCGCCCCCTGCGGTGCGATGACGACGCGATAGCCCTGTACCTGGCCCTGCACGATGTTGAATGTGACGGCGATCACCTGGCCGTCGACCGGCGAATAGGCGACGGTTCCGGCTGCCGCGCCGACGTCAAGTTCCAGGTCCGGGAGCGCTGAGCCGTTGGAGCCTTCGTCGTAGTGATGAAGAGGCCCGGTCGGGGTCAGCTCGACGGCCGCGGGATCAGGGATGGACCGGAACACCACCGCGGTCACGGCCTTTGCGTCGATCGGGAGCGCGATCGGGACCAGTGGTGCCTGGGCGAGCAGTTCGTGTTGGGGGCGCGCGTTGACGGGCAACGGGCTGCTCGGCGACGTCGATGACGAAGATGTCGGGGAGGACGTGCCCCCCGTGATCCAGAAGAGGACGACAACGATGAAGGCCACTATCACCGCGGAGATCGCCACGGACAGTCCCGCACGCCGGTTGCGCTTGCGGCGCTGGTGGTTTCGCCATGCCCGCTGGGCCGAGTGCGGCTGGCCTGATTGCGTCGACATCGCGAGTGACACTACCTCAGCCGGTGCGTGCCCGAACTGCGACGGCCCCCCCGGGAACCGCGGCGGTACCATGGGCCGCAGAAGGCGATGAACACCCGGCCGTCCACACCTCCCTGGGCCATGTTCCTCGTGGCCGTCGCACTCGTTGTCGCCGTATGGATCATCGGCCAGACGATGGGACAGGTCCTGGTCGTGTTCCTGTTCTCGGTGATCCTCGCGATGCTGCTGAACCCGTTGGTGCGGTTTTTGCGGCGCTACCGGATCCCGCGTGGGCTTGCGGTCGCGATCGCGTTCATCGGTCTGCTCGCGCTCGTGGTCGGCGTGATCGCCCTGGTCATCACACCGGTCCGGTCACAGATCCAGCAGATCCAAGGCCAGCTGCCGCACTACAACAGCGAGGCGACCGTGCAGATCGATCGCCTCCAGAGCTTCCTCCGCGGCCACGGGATCCACGCCAACGTCCGCAGGGGCCTGGTGTCGTTTACCAACGGCCTCGAGAAGCGGCTGTTCCAGGGGACGTCGAACGTGCTGTCCTACAGCCTCGGTGTCCTGAGCGTGATCGTGACCATCGTGATCACCCTCGTGGCGTCGATCTACATGGTGCTCGACGCGCCGAGGATCCTGCGCCTCGCGCGCCGGATCGGCGGGGCGCCGACCGCCGACTTCCTCATCCGCGCCGAAAACACCCTCCTGCGCTATCTCCGGGCGCAGGTGCTCGTGTCCCTGCTGTCGAGCCTGTCGATCGGGTTGGTGCTGTGGCTGCTCGGGATCACGGGCATCTTCCCGCTTGGTGCGACGTTCGCCGTGACGTTCATGACGCTCGTGTTCCTGCTGGACTTTGTGCCGTACCTGGGCCCGATCCTCGGTGCGATCCCGCCGATCGGGCTGGCGCTCCTGACCTCGGTCACCGCCGCGGTCTGCGTCCTGGTGGCGTTCCTCGTGCTCCACGAGACCGTCCGTCGAATTGTGCCGAAGGCGATGGCCGACGCGGCCGGGGTGCAGCCGCTGGTCGTGATCTTCGGGTTGCTGATCGGTGCGCAGCTCGCCGGCGTGATGGGCGTCGTCCTGGCGATCCCGATGGTCGTGATCGTCAAGGAAGCCGGTGCGGTCGCCGCCGATCACGCGGTCGCCCGCCGCGAAGCCGCGGCCGCAACCGCGACTGCCGGCGCGCCGCAGGATCCTGCGGCAGCCGCCGGGGACTCCTCATGACGGCGCTGCTGTCCGGCTGAATTCCCGTGCGAGGCCGACCGCCTCGTGGAGCCGTGCCCGGTATTCGTCACGGGGAATCAGCTCGGTGCCGAAGCGCATCGTGTGGTCGGTCGCCATCTGGATGTCCCAGAGCACGAACCCGCACGAGGCGAGGTGCCGGGCGGTCGCGACCAGGACCGCGTGACCCGCGTCGCTGGCGGTGTGGAACATGCTCTCGGACGTAAACAACCCACCCAGTGCGACCCCGAACAGTCCGCCGACCAATCCGGTCTCGTCCCATGCTTCGACGGTATGGGCAAATCCCGCGTGATGCAGGTCGAGGTACGCGCTGGCCAGGCGTGGGCTCAGCCAAGTGCCGTCCGGGCGGTCGGCGCAGGCGTCGAGCACCTGCCCGACGGCGGTGTCGATCCGGATTGCGTACCGGCGGCGCGCGATCCCGCGGGCGACCGAGCGCGGCACCCGAAAGCGGTCGATCGGAATCACCGCACGGGGGTCTGACTCGTAGTAGGGGACGGATCCGTCGGCGTCGTCCGGGTCGTCCATCGGGAAGGCGCCGAACGCGTAAGCATTCAGCAACTCCGCCACGGCGGGGCCCGGCGGCCCGGATGGGGACCACGTGCTCATCGTGCCCGGTGTCGGAGCGGATCAGCCATCTCGGTGATCTTGACATCGGGGCCGGTGGTGAAACGCCCCGCGGCCGATGGGGATACACTCGGGACTGAGGATGGATCCGACAATCGCCGACAGCCAGGCGGGTTTTCCGGTCGTGCGCCCGCGGCGCATGCGGCGGACCGCCACGCTGCGGCGGATGGTGCGCGAGACGCGGATCTCGGCGGACCAGCTGATCCTGCCGATGTTCGCCATCGGCGGGGCCGGACGCGAGGAGCCGATCCCGTCGATGCCGGGCCATGCCCGCATGTCTCCGGACGTGCTCGCCGTGCGGGCCGTACGGGCGTATGAGGCGGGCGTTCCCGCAGTCCTGCTGTTCGGGGTCACGGACCACAAGGACGAGGTCGGAAGCCAGAGCTGCAATCCGAACGGCGAGGTTCAGCAGGCGGTCGCCGCGATCAAGTTGCTCGTGCCCGAGATGGTGGTGGTGACCGACGTCTGCCTGTGCGAATACACCTCGCACGGGCAGTGCGGGGTAGTGCGTGACGGGGACGTGGACAACGACGCCACGCTCGACCTTCTCGCCCGCGCGGCATTGAGCCATGCGGACGCGGGCGCCGACGTCGTCGCCCCGAGCGACATGATGGATGGCCGCGTCGGGGCAATCCGGCGCACGCTGGACGCCCACGGCCACGAGGGTGTGGCGATCCTGAGCTACGCCGCCAAATATGCGTCGGCCTTTTACGGGCCGTTCCGCGACGCGGCCGGATCGGCGCCGAGCTTTGGTGACCGGCGCGGCTACCAGATGGATCCGGCCAACGGGCGTGAGGCGCTGCGCGAAGTCGCGCTCGACATCCGGGAAGGCGCCGATATGGTGATGGTCAAGCCCGCCGCGGCGTACCTCGACGTCATCGGGGACGTCCGGCGCATGACGACGCTGCCGATCGCCGCGTATCACGTCAGCGGCGAGTTCTCGATGATCAAGGCGGCGGCCGAGCGGGGTTGGTTAGATGAACGGACCGCGGCGCTCGAGATATTGACCGCGATCACCCGGGCGGGCGCGGACCTGGTGATCACGTACTACGCCGAAGATGCCGCAGGCTGGCTGAAGGAGACCGTGTGACCACGACCGCTGAACGGCGGATCCACCACAAGCCCGATGACGCCGACCGTGAGCTGCTCAACGCGCTCCAGGCCGGTCTGCCGCTGGTCCGGCATCCGTTTCGCGAGATCGGTGTCGGCATCGGCATGCCCGAGGATGAGGTCCTGTCGCGGCTGCGAGTACTGCGGGCCGCCGGAATCGTGCGCCAGCTGTCGGCAATCTTCGACACGCGCGCGCTTGGGTACGAGAGCAGCCTCGTCGCGGCGAAGTACCCCGAGGATCGCCTGTTCGAGGCAGCGGCGATCGTCGGCGGCCACCCGGGTGTCAGCCACAATTATCGTCGCAACCACACCTTCAATCTCTGGTTCACCCTCGCGGTCGAGCCCGGCGCGCGGCTTGGGCTCCAGGAGACCCTGGACATCCTTGCCGAGGCGACGCAGGCCGAGTCGATGCGCATGCTCCCGACACTCACGCTGTTCAAGATCAACGTTCAGCTCGATATGACCGACACCCAGGACGTGTCGGCCAAGAGCGCCCCGACAGCGGCCCCCGTGCGCGGGGACGGGGTGCTTCCGACCGACGACGACAAGCGGTTCATCTGCATCCTGCAGCGGGACCTTCCGGCGGAGTCGGCTCCGTTCGATATCTGGGCGGACGAGGCCGGGATCGACCCGGACGAGCTCCTGGGCCGGGCGCAGACCTTCGTGGACCGGTCCTACATGCGCCGTTTCGCGGCGGTGCTGAACCACCGTCGCGCCGGGTTCGGTGCCAATGGAATGGCGGTGTGGCGCGTTCCCGAGGACCGGCTCGAGGAGATCGGCCCGCAGATGGCCGCGTTCCGGGCCGTCTCACACTGCTACCGCCGCCCCACCTACCCCGACTGGCCCTACTCGCTGTTTACGATGGTGCACGCGCGCTCGAAGGAATTGTGCGAGGAGGCCATCGAGGCGATCGGCGCCGAGACGGGAATCACCGACCCGACCGACCGTTCGGTGCTGTACTCGACGTACGAATTCAAGAAGATCCGGCTCGTCTACTACACCCCGGAGTACCGGGAGTGGGAGGACATCGCCGCCGCCGGCGGACCGTTCCCGACGTGGGAGCCCGCCGCCGCATGACCGCATCGGATGCGCGGAGCGCAGAGCTCTTCGGACGGGCGCGCGGCGTGCTCGTCGGGGGCGTCAATTCGCCGGTGCGCGCGATGCGTTCGATCGGACGGGATCCGCTGTTCATCGACCGCGCCCTTGGCGCGTACGTCTGGGACGTCGACGGGAACCGCTACGTCGATTATCTGGCCAGCTGGGGCCCGGCGGTTCTCGGGCACACGCCGCCCGCCGTCATCAAGGCACTGATGGCCGCGCTTCCTCGGGGTACCTCCTACGGCGCCCCGACCGAGCGCGAGGTGCTGTTCGCCGAAGCGGTGCAGGACGCGATTCCGACGGTTGAGCGTCTGCGCATGACGTCCTCCGGCAGTGAGGCCGTCATGGGCGCGTTGCGGCTGGCGCGCGCCGCCACGGGCCGCGAGGTGATCGTCAAGACGGTCGGGGGCTATCACGGGGCCATCGACGGCCTGCTCGCCGAAGCCGGGAGCGGCGCGACGACGCTGGGCGTCCCGACGAGTCCGGGTGTTCCGGCGGGCGCGACCGCGGCGACCCGACTCGTGCCGTACAACGACCTTCCGGCCGCCGCGGCAGCGCTGGCGGGAGCGGCAGCGATCATCGTGGAGCCGGTGGCCGGCAACATGGGCGTTGTGCTGCCGGAACCCGGATACCTCAGCGGGCTGCGGGCGGCCTGCGACCGCACCGGGGCGCTGCTGATCCTCGATGAGGTCATCACGGGATTTCGGGTCGCCCGCGGCGGGGCCCAGGAGCGGTTCGGCGTGACCGCCGACATCGCCTGTTACGGCAAGATCATCGGCGGCGGCCTGCCGGTGGGCGCCTTCGGTGGCCGCGCCGATGTGATGTCGGTGCTCGCACCCGAAGGGCCGTGCTACCAGGCCGGAACGCTGTCGGGCAACCCGTTGGCGACGACGGCCGGGCTCGCCGTGCTCCAGGCGCTGGCCCGTCCCGGCGTGTACGACGAACTTGAAGCCGGTGGCGCAGCGCTCGAGGCGGCGTTCCGGGCCGCGGGCGTGCCGGTGACGATCAACCGCATTGGATCGATGCTCACCGGCTTCTTCGTGGACGGGCCGGTCACCGACTACGCCTCGGCGACGTCCTCCGACACGGTGCGCTACGGCGCGTTCGCCCGGGCCCTGCTGGCGCACGGGATCTATCCGCCGCCGTCGCAGTACGAGGCGTGGTTCGTGAGCACGGCGCACACGGCGGCGGACCTGGAGCTGACGGCGGCGGCACTGGCCGACGCCGCCACGGCGAGTGCGGCATGAGGGCGGATCTGATCGTCGAGCAGGCCCTCGCCGACGGCCTCGGCCCGACGCCCGCCGAGCCGATCCTCGCGCCCGCCGTGTCGCCGCCGCTGGAGTTCACCCACGCACTCGGCCTCGACTTGATCCTTGAGGGCTTCCTGGCCCACCACGGACGGCCCCGCGACCTCGTCATAGGTGACGCGTCAGCGCTCGTTCTGGCGGGTGACTACTGCTATGCCGCGGGTCTGGTCCGTGTGGCGCAGGCCAACGACGTGTTCGTGATCGGGGCACTCGCGCGTCTGGTCGCGCTGTCCTCCGGGCTTGTGGCGACCGACCGCCGCGCCGAGTTGCCGAACGTCTGGCTCGGCACCGCCACCACCATCGTGCGCTCGTCCGACCCCCGGGTGCGGGAGCGCTTTCGGGCGGCGATCCTCCGCTCGACCGAGCAGGCTGATCCGACAGGCTTCAACCAATTGGCGGCTGAGCTGAAGAACCCACCCGACCTCGAGAGCGTGTTCGCATGATTCGCGACCTTCGTGACTGGATCGATCGCCTCCGGGCCGCCGGCCAGCTGATCGACATCACCGCCCCGGTGGACCCGTATCTGGAGATCACCGAGATCACCGACCGGGTCTCGAAGCAGTTCGGTCCGGCGTTGCTGTTCCACAACGTGATCGGCAGTGAGTATCCCGTCCTGATCAACCAGTTCGGAAGCGACCAGCGGATGTGCATGTCGCTCGAGGTCGATTCGCTCGACGAGCCCGGGCTGCGGATCCAGGAGCTCATGGACCTCCAGCCGCCGCAGGGGCTGGTCGCCAAGGTCAAGGCCCTCGGCAAGCTGCGGGAACTGGCGTCGTTCTCCCCGCGGATGGTCAAGTCCGCGCCGTGCCAAGAGGTGTGGATGGACGAGCCGGACCTCACCAAGCTACCGATCCTCACCTGTTGGCCCGATGACGGCGGCCCCTACATCACGCTGCCGCTGGTCTTCAGCAAGGACCCCACGACGGGCATCCGCAATTGCGGCATGTATCGCATTCAGGTGGTGGACGAGCGCACCGCGATGATGCACTGGCAAATCCACAAGGACGGCGCGGCACATTTGCGCGACTCGTCGGGTCGGGTGGAGGTCGCGATCGCCGTGGGGACCGACCCGGCGGTGACCTACAGCGCATCGGCGCCGCTGCCGCCGAACATCGACGAGATGCTCTTCGCCGGCTTCCTGCGGGGCGACAACGTCGACATGGTGCCGTGTCGGACCGTCGACGTGGAAGCGCCGGCGAACGCGGAGTTCGTGATTGAGGGCTACGTCGACGCGACCGACATCCGTCCGGAAGGCCCGTTCGGCGACCACACCGGCTTCTACACCCCGGTCGACGACTATCCGACGCTGCACATCACCGCGATTTCCCATCGCCGCGACGCGGTCTATGCGACGACGATCGTCGGGCCGCCCCCGATGGAGGATTATTTTCTCGGCAAGGCGACCGAGCGCATGTTCCTGCCGCTGATCCGCCTGACGGTGCCGGACATGTATGAGATGAACCTCCCGCTGGAAGGCGTCTTCCACAACTGCGCGATCGTCTCGGTCAAGAAGCGCTATCCGGGCCACGCCAAGAAGCTCATGAACGCGGTCTGGGGACTCGGCCTGCTGTCGCTGACCCGCTGTGTCATCGTGGTCGACCACGACGTCGACGTGCACAACATCTCGCAGGTCGCATTCACCGCCTTCAGCAACGTCGATCCCGCGCGTGACCATCTGATGGTCGACGGGCCCGTCGACGCGCTCGACCATGCTGCGCCGTACTTTGCCTACGGGTCGAAGATCGGTTTCGACGCGACGCGCAAGTGGCCTGGTGAAGGCCAGGTGCGACCGTGGCCGGACGCGATTGTGATGACCGACGACATCCGCCACCGCGTCGATGCGCGCTGGAGCGAGTTCGGGATCCCGGCCCCAGGCGCCTGAACGACGCGCGCTGCGGGCGCCGGACCCGGCGAATCATGGAAACTTGACGCGGTTTGGGCGGCGGGCGCCCGACGAACCGATGTCTGACCGATATGATCGCGGTGATCCGAGTGCCGGGGCCGTTCATGCAGGATGTGGGGCGTCCCAACACGAACCATCGACAGGCGGGATGTCGCCCCGGAATCCGGATTCGAGCCCAAGGACCCTGTACCCGGGACACTTGGCCCGCAAGTTGGGGCATGTCTGGGGTCGGCGGTCTGGTTGAATCCCTAGTCCGGCGCTAGGTCGTCACGCGTATTGCTCGAGGAGGTTGAACCAGGTGGCAGATAGCCAGGGGAAGGACGCCCAGAACGGGGCACCGCAGGGCCAGTACTCCGGCCCCAAGGCGATCGACCCGGTTGTGGAGCACTCCCACGACGACGATCCGGACTTCATCACCCGCACGCGATTCCTGAGCGGTGTCGCGGTTGCCGGTGGCGCGGTCCTCACCGCTGCCATCCTGGTCCCGATCGTGGGCTTCGCGGTGACCGACGCGGTCAAGACCCCCGCCGACCAGTGGGTCGACATTGGCCCCGTGTCGAGCTTTCCCGACGGCCAGGTGACATCGCTCGCCGTGTCCGGCTTGTCGCAATGGTCGGACGCCCGGGTGTTTCTCCGGAACAAGGGCGGTCAGATGATCGCCATCTGGAACCGTTGTGCCCACCTGGGATGCCCGGTCGAGTACTTCAAGGGCGGCGACAACTACGTCTGCCCCTGCCACGGCGGCGCCTACGACTCGCTTGGCCTCGTGACGGGTGGCCCGCCGCCGCGTCCGCTTGACCGGTTCAACCTGCAGGTGGTCAACCAGAGTGGCAAGACCGTCAGCCGCACCGGCACCGTCCACGGCTCGGTCGTCTCCGTCGGGCTCAGCCCCACCGACCGTGTTCTTGTCGGTAGCGCGTTCTCGATCAACGAGAACCAGCAGTCATACCGACTTC
>JADGPG010000011.1 GCA_017882545.1 Thermoleophilia bacterium | reverse complement strand
GTAGCTGGGCATGGTGTCCTTCGCTGGGAATGTGCATGACGTGGGCCGGGGCACGTGCCGGTGGTGGCGCAATGCCCGCCTCCAGTGTTGCCAACGTGCCGGACGCGCGGCGATCCTGCCCACGCATCATCCCGCTACGGCAGCCAGCGGCAATCTCCGGGACCATGGTGCGCCGGCGCCGTGGGACGGGCCGGTGGACGGTGGTCGCACGCCGGGTCCGGGTGCAGGTCACCCGCGGAGCGAGGCGACACATCGGCCACCGGGCGTCCGATCACCGACGCGCCGCTGCGCCCGGCGGCACAGCGCCGCCCACGTGGTCGCAGTAACGCGCGTAGAGCCGAACGAGGTGCACCCTGCGCTCCGAGGCGAACTCCTCGGGCGCGACGTCGATCCATTCGAGGCCGCCCGGCGGCCGCCGCTGCCGTCCCGACCGCTCACGAATCTCGGCAACAGCCGGTTTGGCCGAGCCGTCGGCACGCCACATCCCGAAGCTTCGCTCGTGGACCGCCCGGTCGAACGGGGCAGTGTCGAAGAGTCCGGCCGCGAAGTCGCTGAAGCACCACACCGCGGCCCCGATCGCGCCCTGCGCCCACAGACCGTCGAGGACCGACCCGATGTAGCTCGCCGCGAGACCCTCATCGACGGCCATCGGGCTCACGCTCCCCGCAGAGGGGATCGTTGGAAGGCCGAATTCCTCGAAGAACACGGGCATGCCGCCAGCGAGCCACCGCGTGATGGCCTCCAGGAACGGTACGACGCGATCGTCGGCCGGTCCGGCCGCCCAGGCCGCGTAGATCGGATACCCGTGCATCGACACGAAATCGCAGTACGCCGCGGCCTCCCTCGGACCGATACCGCGATCTTCCTCGAGGTCCTCCATGTGGATCCCGATGGTGATTGGGCGGCCGGGGTCGCAGCGTCGAATCGTCTCGGTGATCCGCTGCAACCAGGACTCGCCTGACGAGGCGTCCGACGGCACGGTGCAATTGGAGTTCTCGTTGCCGAGATCCCACGCCCACACTGCCGGATGCCCCGACAGTGCAGCGACGACGGCGGCGGCGAGACGATCCTGGGCGGCAATGACCTCGGCGTCCGAATACCAATTGCGGACGGCGGTGCGCGGTGCCAGGACGCGGCCGCCCGACACCACGCGGAAGCGCCGATCGCCGCCCGTGCCGCCGAGCGCCCACGGCGGAATCCAGTTCACCCCGCTCATATGCCCCGTAAACAGGGTGACGATCAGCCCGATGTCGGCATCAGCCGCGGCATCCGCCGCGTCGATCAGTCGTCCGAGTGTCCGGGGGTCGATGCGCCGCTCCGCAGGCTGCGCGTCCTCCCAGCGAACAAACACCCTGGCCGTGTCGAACCCGGCGCCGGCGATCTGCCGGAAGTCGGCCCGGGTGCCGACTGGGTCATAGTCCGCAAGCCACGCCATGGCCGTAGTGACCGGCCAGTAGTTGATGCCAAGCCGGAAGGCCGCCCGATCAGTCCCCACCGCTCAGCACCAGCTCGTATGCATCGAGATAGCGGTCGACCATCCGGTCGCGACCAAACCGAAGGACCGCGTCAGCGCGAATCCGAACACGGTCGAGGGCGGCGATCCGGTGGACGGCGGCAACCGCGTCCTCGAGACCATCGACAAGTATGCCGGTTCGCATGTCGTCGATGAGCTCCGGCATCGACCCCCGACGGGTGGCGATCACCGGCGTGCCAGAGGCCATGGCCTCGATGACGCTGAACCCGAACGGTTCGTCGAAATTCACCAGGTGGAGCAGGGCGCGGGCGCCGCCGAGCAGGGCATTGCGTTCCTCGGGGCCGACCGATCCGACGTATCGAACACACTCACCGTCGACGCGGGGCGCAATCGAAGTCTCGAAGTACTCACGGTCTTGGATGACGCCCGCCATGACCAGGGGCAGCCCGGCGCGATCGGCAACATCGATGGCCTCGAGCGCCCCCTTGTCGGGGTGTATCCGGCCGAAGAACAGCAGGTAGTCCCCGACGGTGGCGCGCAAGGTGAATGCGCGCACGTCGATCCCGTGGTGAATCGTTGCGACATAGGTGAGATCCGGATGCCGGTCCGCGTCGCTGATGGCCACATATGCAGATCTGCCGTCGTACTTCTTGTACACCGGCAGGATGCGCGGTGACGAGAACCCGTGGATTGTTGTCAGCACCGGCGTCGACACCAGCTGCGAATAGGTCAGTGGAAGAAAGTCAAAGCTGTTGTGGATGAGGTCAAACTCCGAAGCCCGCTCGAACACCTCGGAGATGTGAAGGCACTCCACGACCTTGGGATCGACGGCCGGATCGTCGGAATATCCGCGCTCGGTCACCGACACGAGGCGGGCGGCCGTGATCGAGTCGCCTGTGGCAAACAGCGTGACATCGACCCCGCGCGCGACGAGACCCTCGGCGAGCAGCGACGCGAACTGCTCCCACGGGCCGTAGTGCTCCGGCGGCGTCCGCCACGAGATCGGTGCCAGCACGGCGACCCGAAGATCCGTGCCACTGCGACCGGTCGTCACAGTCGCGAGCGGGTCAACCGGCGCAACAACTCCGGGAGGTCGATCACGGCCACACCGACCGCGGAGTCCGCATACGAGTACGGAAGCATCAGGGTCTCCCCGGTGACGAGTGCCCCGCATGAGTAGACGACGTTCGGCACGTACCCGTCCCGTTGATCGTCGGTCGCACGCAGCAGCGGCTCGGACAGTGTCCCGATGACGCGGCTTGGATGGTCGAGGTCGAGCAGCATGGCACCCATCGCGTACTCGCGCATCGGGCCGACGCCATGCGTGAGGACAAGCCAGCCGTCCCCGGTTTCGATCGGCGATCCGCAGTTGCCGACCTGGACCAGCTGCCATGGCCGGAGTTGTGAGTCGAGGGTCGTGGCCTCGGCCCACTCGATGCCGTCGTCGGACACCGCCACGGCGGAGCGCTCCCGATCCCACCGCGACAGGGCGACAAACCGCCCCGAGACCTTCCTCGGAAACAGCGCCATCCCCTTGTTCTCAGCGTACGGACCCGACAACTGCGAGACGACGAACGTTTGGAAATCGGTGGTCGAGACACGACGCGAGGCGATGTGGTGACGATCGAAACCCGTGTAGGTCGCGAGGTAGGCCACCGCACCGTCGTCATCGACGAACCGAACGAATCGCGCGTCCTCCATCCCGTGGCTCTCGGCCGGACCGGATGGCCACAGCACGCGGTCGGCGATGTTCGTGTCCGCGGAAAACGCGACGGTGTAGTTGTTGTCGGCAATCCAGCGGATGCACTCGACGGAGTGCATCGTTGACGGAGTCGGCTGACGGCCGCGGTGCACCGCCACCAATGCGCTCTCAAGTTCGCCTTGGTTGAATCGCGGGGCGAGGTGGTCCAAGAACAGGGACGCGTCCTCGCCATCACACCCGCGCTCTGCCAACTTCGCCCGGAACAGGGAGCGTCGGAAGGGGCCTGGTGAATGTATCCCTGCCGTCGGAGACGTCCCCGGCGCATCAAGGAGTAGCGCCCCCGCACCGTCCACAACGCCGGTACGGAACTCGATCGCCGAGATGTGGCCCTCCCCCACGGCTCGAAGGCTCAGCACCACCCGCAGCTGCCCGTCGCCCGCGGTCCTCTGATCGGGATGGACAACGATCGACGGGTTGAACAGAGCCGCCGTCTCCAGGGCGCATTCGCGGGTAAAGTACGCACCGATGAGCAGGGCCCGATCGACGTCGGCGTCGGCGTTGTGCCCCGCGCTCGCGGCGGCCATTCGATAGTGGGCCGACCACGTTGCTTCGAGATTGCGATGACGGTGGGCGAAGCGCTGTCGGGTGTGCGCCAGGACGGAGCTGGCCTCTGCGTCGTCCATCGCCATGATGCGGTCGATGATCGACGATGCCCGCGACACACTCCCGGGCATCTCCTCGCCCGGGATGAACGGCATCGCGATCACTCGGCGGATGTTGGGAACAAGCCGGAGCGGGGTCTGCGTGAGGACACGTCGACCGGACGATCCGCTCACTGGGCGTCTCCGTGCTCGCGCTGTTCGTGCTGCATCGTCGAGATCAATGCAAGGGTTGACTCGGCGCCCTGATTGAGATTGGGACCGTCTGCCCGAAGCCCGTCGTAACCGCCCCCGCTCACCGGATCGTGCATCGGGGAGCCGGCGTCGTTGTCGCCGACAAACCAGGCCACCGCAGATCTCACACCGGCGCCCCACAGCTCGGCCGAGCTGTGGCGCCCGGCGCGAGCGCAGGCGTCCGCCAGCGCCGCCACCTCGATCGGCTGCTGATCAAACCTCGGGGGGGCGTCCCCGGGTCCGGCTCCGCCCGCCGGCGTCACCGAGAGGTGCCCATCACGTGTCTCGTGCTCGAGCAGCCACGCCAACAGGCTCAGTCCGTCATCGACGAGGCCCGGCCGGTCGAGTGCTGCGCCCGCGGCGATCATCGCCTCAGGAAGAACGGCGTTCGCATAGCTCAGGCGGGGTTCTGGCCATGGCCACGCCGCGGTGGACGGGCGGGTGCCGACGATGACCTCGACGGCATCGACCAGAAGACGTCGCGCGTCCTGGTGGTCCGGAGACACCGCGAGCACCTCATCGGCTCCGAGCGCGGCGAACGCCATCGCGCGCGGCCACGGCGAACGTCGCTGCGCTGCCCGCGAGAAATGGTCGAGCGCGACGTGGCGCATGGTGCCGTCCTGACACCGCGCCGCCGCCGTCCCGAAACCCCAGATGCTTCGGCCCCAGCAATCCTCGACACCGGGGCGCCCGACCCACGCACCGTGGCTCGAACGACGGTTGCGCGAAACGCCGCCAACCCCTTGGGCGTCGACGAGGAACTGAAGCGCAGTGTGGGCCAGCGCACGCACCTGGGTGTCGGGATGTGGCTCCCGGCTCGCGACGACGAGTACGCGAGCCATGTCGTCGGTGCAGTAGCCGTGTTCCCGACGAGGATTCGTGCGGTCGGCGTGTTCAAAGGTGCCGTGTTCGTCTGTCATTCGCAGGAGATGATCGAAGCGCGGTCCGGGGCCCATCACGTCGGTATCGGTTCGGAGGCGCGAAGGGTCCGCTCGGCGAGATCTCCGTACCGGCCGGCGATCGCCCGCCATCCAAGTCGTGGAGCGAGGCGCGCCGCTTCGGACGACATTGACGTCGCAAGCCCGGGCTCGGTGAGTACGCGGCGCACCGCGGCAGCGAGCGCGGACGGGTCCTCGTGCGGAACGACGAGACCGGCGCCGCTCGAGAGGAGTTCCACAGCATGCGGGAACGCCGTCGCCACGACCGGCCGTCCGGCGGCGATCGCATCGACCAGCACCCCGGAGGTCACTTGGTCCCGGGAGTCGTACGGCAGCACGACGACCGCCGCGCTTTGGATCAGTTCCATCAACGACGGGAGATCCCGGTAGCCCGGGTCGAAGCTCACCGATGCCGAGACGCCGTTTGTTCTCGCTCGTTCGACAAGCATGTCCCGGTAGGCCTCCCCCTCGAAGGCCAGTACCTTCGGATGGGTCCGACCGGCAATGACGTAGCTCGGGCGGGGCGTGAGGTCTTGAAGGTCCACCATCGCGTCGATGGCCCACTCGATCCCCTTGCCCCGCCCGATCAGGCCCCACGTGAGCACCAACGGGGAAGCCGACCGATCCCGCCCGTCACGAGCAGGCGGCATCGCGGCGCCGTGCGGAATCGTCACGACCTTCGACGCATCAACGTCAAAACGGGTCACCAACCGGTCACGGGCCGCATCCGTCATGACGACGATCGCGCTCGCCATGTCGGCGACCGACTCCAATACCTCCCGCTGGTGAACGCTCGGGTCCAGCAGGACGGTGTGCGCGACCACGATCGAGGGGACGGTCAGACGCGACATGACGTCGAGGACATCGTCGCCGTCTCGCCCTCCGTAGATCCCGTACTCGTGCTGGATGATGGCAATATCACACTCGTTCAAACAGTCCACGGTCTGCGTTACCGACGCCGGCGTGTCGTTGGCAAGCTCGGCCAGGACTCTCGGATCCGACGCGATCGAATCGTCGGCCACCCGCACGACACTGACCACAGCACCATTTGCTTCGAGCCCACGGGTCAACGCGGCGGTGAAGGTGGCGAGGCCACAGACCGTCGGCGGGTAGGTACTGAGGACGCCGAACGAACGCGGAACAGCGGCAGCGACGACTGCCGCGAACGGCGGTGCAGTGGCACGCATGGGGGACTCCTCGATCTGACTTAGTCGAGGCGTCGACCCTGCGCTGGGCGGCTGTCGCCGGTCAGACCAAGTGAGGCGACTCTCCCAAGAGGGTGTGGGTTCAAAGAGGGTGTGGGTTCACTCTACGCCTGAAACCGGCGCGACTCGGCAACCCGGGTTGCGGCCATCACGGGCGTGGCGCATCCCGTGGACGTGAGGGCGCGCCAATGATCGGCACGTCCCGCGCCTCGGCCGCACGCTCCCCGCTGCGGAAACGGGGCTCCGGCCACCGACAGACCACGGGCGGTGGACCGGAACGCGCAGCGGTGGCCCGGGGCGCGCGCCGGTCCGTGCGAAAACCTCTCGCCGGGTCTTACGGGGCCTGCCGATCAAGCACGACTTCGTATTCGACGACGGACACGCGGCGCATGTTGAGGCCGGTAGGCGGACTCATCGCTTCGAGCGCGGCAGCGCCTGCGCGAAGATCGTCTTCGGAGCCAAACCGGACATCGACGAGGATCGTCCCGGTCGAGCGGTTCGCCAGAACGGTGATCTGCGTGGCTGGCACGCCGTCCGGCGGTCGATCGTGGGATCCGATGGTATTGACCATTGCCTCGAGAGCCGCAGCGTCGGCCTCGAACGTGACGATGCGGGCGTACTCGGCCATATTCATCTCCTAATTGGCGGTTGACGGGGAGAGATGCCTCAGTCTGCGTGGGAACGACGACAAACACCGCGGCAGGGGACGCGTCATCGCTCCCGCCGCCCTGCCATCGACGACGTTGGGGCCAGACGCGGTCCGCCCGTTGATCGGGACGGCCCACGATCGGGCCTGATGTCCTCGTCAGTGACGACGCTAGACCCGAAGCCGGGCCAGGGCAATCACGGCACGGCGGTGTCCCGTCCACAGCACGCAGCGGCCCCGCCTGGCGAGGGCAACCCGTCGGGGAGCGGAATCGCGGCGGGAGCTTCGAGCTCCGCGCGTCGCCCGAGCGGACCGGCAATCGTTCTCGCCACCCGAGATCGGGAATCGTGTTCGCGGCGATCGCCCGGATGCGCGTGGTGTACCCGCCGCACGCCGGTCCGGGCCGTGACGGCGACCCGTGCGCCGTCGGGACACGTGGGTGACGTGTGCAGCGCACCGGCCCGGGGACCCCATGCCTTCCCGGGCCGGTGCGATCAAGACCCGCGCTTTACTCGTCCCCCCGAGCTGCCGCCGAGCCTGTGCAGGGGTATTCGGCACGCGCCTGGCGGTTCTTAATACTTTGCTGTCAAACGAGCCCCGCGCCACCCGACGCCCGTCGCTCCCACCGCGCGGGCCCGGGTCCTGCCCGCGGCGCGGCACTCGCCAGCGCCAGGCCGGCGGCTATCGACCGCGGATCACATCGTCGATCGCCCGGAACTGGTCGAGGCCCGGCTCCGCGGGGATGGGCAACGTCGGGTAGGCCGCCGCGACACCGCCGGCGATTCGGTGGACCTCGTCGCGGGAAATGAGATCGAACAGGGCCGCCTCGGCCTTCGCATCGCCGATGCGCTGCATCCCGCCCCCTCCGGCCCGAGCCTGGGCCGACAACGCCAGCGAGTTGAGCAACGCCCGCTGCGGAGTCTCCTTCGCAAAAGTATCAGCGAGCCACGAGACGGCCGCCGGCTCTAATCGAAACACAGACCCATCGTCCAAGATTGCCCCAATCACGTTGGATGGCGAAACCTAGTGTCCACGATACGACCATGTCCCGGGCCGATGCAAATTGCGGGGTATTTCACAGCGGGATCTCAGCTTTGGGGTGCCGCCGCCGGGTGCACCGAGCCTGCCGCACGCCCCGGGGCTGCGACCCACGACTCCGGACGGTGTGTGTGCTTCCGGATGAGCCGGGCCTACTCCCGGTCGGGCAGCGTGTAGGTGGGCAGTTGGTCCAAGTCGTCGAGCACCTCGTCGGGCCACGAGCAGCACACCCGAAGACGAAGGTGCTTCTGCGGCTCGCCGGATCGGTGGAGGTACGCCGGACATGACGCGATATCGCTGTCATTTCCATGGTGCCGCGGGTACTCCTCGAGCATCTGCCTGAAGTCCGCCGACAGCGAATCCGGAATCCACCCCAACTGTCCGGCATCGGTCGCAACGACGGCGACGGCCGTCCGATCATGGTCAGACTCGACGGGGACCAGGAGTACCCTGATCCAGCCAATCGACTCCGAGTCCTCGGTCCACGGAGGGAGCCCGACAGGCGGGGTCGAGGTGGCGCCATTGAGTGCGGCCGTGAGTTCCCGCTGTCGGGAGGCGGTGCCCGCCACCTCGCATCGAGCCCGCGCCGGAAGCAGCGTGACGGTCAGGTCGGCGATGCCCGGTTGCGAAATCGGCGATGCTCGCCTTCGTGATCTTCGCCAAAACGGGCTCATGTTCGTGCCTTCGCTCATTCATCCGAATGTGGTTCACGGTCCAGCTCACGACCGCTCCAGCCCGTACCCGGACCGGGTGCGCCGCGTGACCGCCTTCCGTCCTCGGGGCGTCTGTCACGCGGCGCAATCGGTGCCGTGCGCTCCCGGACTCTCGATCGGTCACCCACGACGGTGACTCGGGCGCGGCCGGCACCGACTCGACGCTAGCTCCAGATGCGACCCGTGGGAACTAGACGAACGTTGTGGATTGTCTGCCGAGCATGACTCGCGCCGGTTGGGCGCCCCGTCGACCGCGTAGTTCCTCGGCGAACGCCGTGGGGCAACGCGTGTTCCTGGTAACGACCGGCTACTCTCCAAGGGTCCCGTGCGGCGACCGATTGGCCTGTCATCGGGCGTACGCATCGCTGTGGCTGCATGGACAGCGGCCACAGCGATGGGGCATCGCACGAAGCCGCCGCTTGTGCGCGCGAGCGGCGGCAGGAATGCGTCGGTTACCCCGCAGGTCCCAACAAGATTGACCGCCGAGTGCGCCTCGAGCACT
>JADGPG010000074.1 GCA_017882545.1 Thermoleophilia bacterium | reverse complement strand
GCGGCCGATGCGGATCGCGTCCTGCTCGTCGAGGGCGTAGTAGTCGGCGAGCCCGGACGTGCGGGCGTGCATGCTGGCACCGCCGAGCGACTCGTCATCGCTCTCCTCGCCGGTAGCTGACTTGACGAGCGGCGGCCCGGCGAGAAAGACCTTGGACCGCTTCTCGATCATGACGACGTGGTCGCTCATACCGGGCAGGTAGGCGCCGCCGGCGGTGGAGTTTCCGAAGACGAGCGAGATGGTCGGGATTCCGGCCCGGGACAGCTGGGTCATGTTGCGGAAGATCGCGCCGCCAGGGATGAACACGTCCTTCTGCGTCGGCAGGTCGGCCCCGCCCGACTCGACGAGCGCCATGACGGGCAGTCGGTTCTGCTTGGCAATCTCGTGCAGCCGCAAGGTCTTCTTGAGTGACCACGGGTTGCTGGCGCCGCCGCGGACCGTCGGGTCGTTGGCGATGAGCATGCACTCGACACCGCTCACGACCCCGATGCCGGCCACGACGCTGCCGCCGACCGTGAACTCTGAGCCCCAGCCCGCGAGGGCGCACAGCTCGAGAAAGGGGCTCTCCCTGTCGAGCAGCAGCTCAACGCGCTCGCGGGCAGTCAGCTTGCCGCGGGCGTGGTGGCGGGCGATCGCCTGCTCGCCCCCGCCGGCGATCGCCTTGGCGTGCTCGCCGTCGATCTCGCCCAGCCTCGTGCGCATCGCTGCCTCGGCCGCGGCAAACTCCTCGCCCATCGTGTCCAGTGCGGATCGCAGGGTTGTCATGAGGTGAGTCCAAGGCTGCGTGCCGCCAGCTGCCGGAGGATCTCGACGGTGCCGCCGCCAATGCCCATGATGCGCATGTCGCGATACTGCCGCTCGACCTTGCTCTCGGCCTTGTAGCCCATCCCGCCAAAGAGCCGTACCGCCTGGTGGGCAACCCACTGGCCGGTCCCGGTGGCCGTGTTCTTGGCGAAGCACACCTCGGCCACGAGGTCGGCCTCGAGTGACCGGTCGGCGACCGACCGCGTGTACGTGCGGGCCACGTCGACGCGCCGCGCCATCTCGGTCGGCGTGTCCTGTACCGACGGCCGGCAGATCAGCGGAGCTCCGAAAGTCGTGCGGTCCCGGCACCACTGTGCTGCCAGGAGGAGGCGCCGTTGCCCCTGCGAATAAGCCTGTGCTGCCATGGCAATTCGCTCCGAGAGCAAGCCCCCGCCGATGAGGGCCACGCCCGGGTTCTCTTCCCCGACCAGGTTGCTGGATGGGACCCGCGCGCTCTGGAACGTGAGCTCCGCGGTGTCCGAGCAGCGCCAGCCCATCTTCTCAAGCTTGCGACTGACCTCGGACCCCGGCATGCCCCGTTCGACGACGAGGAGCGAGATGCCCCTCGCGCCGGGCTGGTCGCCCCCGACGGTAGGCACGGCCGTGACGACCAAGTCCGCCCGCGTCCCGGACGTGATGAACCTCTTGGCACCGTTGACGACGTAGTCGCCTCCCTCGCGCCGGGTAGTCGTAGGCAGGCCGCCCACGTCCGAGGCGCCGCCCGGTTCCGTGACGGCGAGCGATCCGATGAGCTCACCGGGCAGGGCGGGTAGCACCCATCGGTCAATCTGCGCCCGGTCACCCGGCGCGACGATCTGCGGACAGGAGATACCGCTGGTGAACAGCGACGCTTGAATGCCGGTGGCCGCACGCGCCTCGTGCAGGGCCTCGACGATGGTCACCCTCTGGCGTACGAAGCCGCCTGCGCCGCCCGCCGACTCGGGGAAGGCGACGCCCAAGAGGCCGAGCTCGCTGGTCGTGCAGGACAACGCGCGCGGTAGCGCGCATTCCCGCTCCCACTGATCCTGGTAAGAGAGCACATCTGGTGCCATGAACTCCGTCGTCGTGTCGCGCAGGGCCCGCAGCTCGGGGGCGCCCCAGTCCTGATGACTCATTGTCCGGCTTCCTCAAGCAGTGCTTCGGGGATGTCGACGTGGCGCGATCGCAGCCACTCGCCGAGCCCCTTGGCCTGGGGGTCAAATCGGGCGTCGTATGCCACGCCTTGGCCCAGGATGCCCTGGATGACGAAGTTGATCGCTCGCAGCCCGGGCAGTGTCGTGCGAGTGACCGCGAGCCCTGTGACCTCGGGCAGCAGCTCGCGCAGACGCTCGACCGTCATCGTCAGGGCGAGCCAGTCGTATGCCGCATCACTGCGGGCCCACAGACCGACGTTGGCATCGCCGCCCTTGTCGCCACTTCGTGCGCCATAGAGACGCCCGACCGGGACTCGTCGGGTGGGCCCAGCCAGCTGAACGGCATACGGTATCTCGTCCGGAGCAAGTGGGATCAGGGGCCGCGTCTGCGCTGGAGGGTCGATGGTGCGACGCTCCCCATCGGAGAGGACGACGTGGTGCTCCGGCACGGACTGCGGGACGAAGCCGGGGACGAACACGCCGTACGCCTGGGCGGCGTTCGGCGGGGTCGTTGTGTGGAAGCCCGGGAAGCTGCCGAGGGCGATCTCGACGGCCGCGTTGGAGAACGCCCGGCCGACCGCGCGCTCGTCGGCGTCGCGGGCGACCACGGTGAGCAGGGCCGCGCTCGTCTGCTCGGAGTCGGCGTCGGGATGGTCGGTCCGGGCCAGTGTCCACGTCAGCTCGGCCGGGTAGGACGGTAGGGCGTTCTCGAGCTGGCGGCGGGCCAAGGCCGCCTTGGCATCGATGTCGAGGCCAGCCAGGACCAGCGTCATCTCGTTGCGGTAGCCGCCGATCCGGTTGCACGAGACCTTGACGTCCGGTGGGGGCGCCTCGCCGCGGACGCCCGTGACACGCACCCGGTCCGGGCCATCTTGCGTCAGGCGGATGGTGTCGAGTCGTGTCGTGACGTCGGGGCCGGCGTACCGCGCATCGGTCACCTCGTAGAGCAGCTGGGACACGATGGTGTCAGTGGTCACGGCCCCGCCGGTGCCCGGGTGCTTCGTGATGACGCTGCTGCCGTCGGCGTGGATCTCGGCGATCGGGAAGCCGGGGTGCACGAGGTCGGGGATCTCGGTGAAGAAGGCAAAGTTGCCACCCGTGGCCTGGGTGCCGCATTCGATGATGTGGCCGGCGACGGTGGCGCCAGCTAGGGCGTCGAGGTCCGCGCGCTGCCAACCGAAGTGGGCGATGGCCGGGCCGATGATGACGGATGCATCGGTGACCCGGCCCGTGACGAGGACGTCCGCCCCCGCCCGCAGGCCCTCAGCGATGCCGAACGCGCCGAGGTAGG
>JADGPG010000073.1 GCA_017882545.1 Thermoleophilia bacterium | reverse complement strand
GCCTGTCTCGAAACACCCGACCGGCAGCGGACCGGGCGCGGTCAGCGCGGTTTCCAGGCCTCCGGCGAGACGGTCAGCGCCAGGATCTCCGGCGGCAGGTTGCCCGAGGTGACGTCCGCCACCGTGACGCCCTCCAACACCTCCCGCAACCGCGTGCGAAGGGCGATCCACACCGTCGGGAGCGCGGACGCCGCGCCACCGTACTCCAGCTCGTCGGGGCGCATGCCGCGGACGCTTGCGAGTGGCCCCTCAAGCGTGCGGATCACGTCGGCGACGCTGATCGTATCGGCGCTGCGTGCGAGTCGAAAGCCGCCCTGCTGTCCGCGGACGCTCCGCACGATGCCGCCGCGCTTCAGCTCGAGCAGGATGTTCTCGAGGAACGCGATCGGGATGTCTTGGCCGCTGGCCATCTGGTCGCGGGTTACTGCGCGCTCGGTCTCGGCTTCGAGGGCCGACAATTCGGCGAGCGCGCGCAGCGCGTAGTCGAC
The DNA here is from genome assembly GCA_017882545.1 of Thermoleophilia bacterium. Taxonomy (GTDB): domain Bacteria; phylum Actinomycetota; class Thermoleophilia; order Miltoncostaeales; family Miltoncostaeaceae; genus CAITWD01. The sequence continues at coordinate 28,602 of JADGPG010000073.1, read as the reverse complement.
TTTTGCGGAGATGCGCATTTACGCATTCTGACGGTTTCATCGGGCGGCGGCACGCGTCGGCGCGATTTGACGGCGTGCTCCCGTGCATCGCCGCCTGGGAGATGAACGTGATGCCAAAACACCGTAAACACAACCATGATTTGATCTTTTCCGGGTCCCGGGATAGCGTGCGGATCACCAGCACACCAGATCTGCCGACCGTCCCGGTCCGCGCCGCGCCGCGGTACACACCGGCCACCACGGCGGTCGCCCCGATCACTCACGAGCACAGCGAGGTACACCGATGGCCAACCGCACCGCCCTGATGTCGGCGACCCGTGGCGATGAGGCGTCGATGGGCGGGTGTTCGTGCGGGTATCGGTCGTGTGCGGGTCGCGACGTTCGGGGGTGGTGCGCTGATGTCCGCTGACCAGCGCACGCCGGCAGTGTCACGACCGCGCGATACCGACCGGGCACAGACGCGGTCGGGTGCGGCCACGCTTCCGGACCAGGAGGCTCGCGCCGTCGTCAGCGTCGCGCTCGGCATCGCCGATGACCTCGGAGTTCCGTGCGCGGTCGTGCTGCTCGACCCGGACGGGGAACTCCAGCTCGCCGAGCGGTCCGGCAGCGTGCCCGGGCGCACGCTTCGGTGGGCGATTGATGCCGGCCACGCGGCGCTTGCCGGGAGCGACGCAACCGCGGTCGCGCCCGGCACGACCGCGCTCGTGCTTCGGGACGATGTTGCGTTGCGCGGGGCGCTTGGTATCTCCGGGGGGCCGGCGGGCTTCGCCCTCGAGGCCTGCCGGCACGCGGCCCGGGCGCTCGGACTGGCGTAGGAAGCAGCGGTGGCGGGGCGATCGAGCCCGCCACCGCTGCTTCCTACGCACCACGCGGGGCCAGCGCGATGCGCTCCGCGTCCACGCCGGCGCGTGGTGCGGGAGCTAGGGGTGCAGGATGTTGATCGCCCGCGCCGCGACGAACAGGATGGCGATGATTGAAATCGCCGACTCGATCGCCATCAGGCCCTTCGCCGACCGCGACAGTGGCATGGCGTCGGTCGGACTGAATGCGATCGAGTTTGTCATCGACAGGTACATGTAGTCGACCAGGTGGGGCACCCAACCGGGGCGCGCGAGGGTCGGGTTCTCATCCTGCGGGAACTGGATGTCCGGCGTCGCGCGGCGATCACTGAGTGCGCGGTGGACCGGCCCGCCGGAGTCGAGCTCCCAATAGCAGAGGCCGAACGCGATGACATTCGAGAGCCAAATCACGACGGCGCTCATCAGCAGCTGCGACGCACTGATGCCGTGTGTTGTCGGCGAGACGAGCGTCGCGATGAGCAGTCCGGTCTCGACCAGGCTGAACACGACGGTCACCGCCAGCAGCACGCCTGCCGCCCGCCGGCGCTGCTGGATGCTCTGCGCCCGTCCGAGCCCCGTGGCGAAGATCAGCATCAGCACCGCGTAGGGGATCGCGGCGATCAGCCAGATCCACCACTGCACGTGATGCAACAGGTGCCAACCGGTCCGGTAGCTGATGACTGCCAGAACCACCAAGGCGGCGAGGGCGAGCCCGACGAACGGCGCGGCCTCGGCGCGGGCCTCCTTGGCCGCTTCCCGCAATGCGTCCGACGTCATGTCGCACCGTTCGCACCGGCGCCGGCATTTCCTGCCCGCGCGGGGGCCCGTCGGCGTCCGAGGGTCACCGTCGAACCGGCACCGCTCCGCCGTGGGCCGTCGGTTCGTGGGTGTGTCGAGAGCGCTGGGCGCGCTCGCCGGTCGCCCGACCGTTGACCGGCAGGTCAGGGTGCGTGCCCGGCGGGCGTTCCCACGGACCTGAGACGCGGGCGCCGGGGCCAGATTCGACGGTAGGGTCGGATCCTACGTTGCACGATAGTCACACAGACCGACGTGCGCAGTCGCGCACGGTTTCGGGCTGGTGGATGCATGGACGCGCCACACGGTCCATCGTTGGTTCGGCGGTTTCGGCCCTAGCGATTGCCATCCTCATCATCGGGGGTTGGTTGGTTGCGGGACCGTCGCGGGCCGTCGCCACGACCGCGCAGGGCACGCCCGCGCTCAGGTCGTCCGGGCCGCGTCCGCGCGGCGTTCCCGGAACGTGGCGGCTGCGGTTTTCCGACGAGTTCAGAGGGTCCCGGCTCAACACCCGTAAGTGGCAACCGGGGTGGTTCGGATCGGGGATCACACCGCCGGTCAATGCCTACGAGCAGCAGTGCTACTCCCCCGCGCAGGTCCGTGTCGTGGGGTCCACGTTGGACCTGACCGCGATCGCGCGCGCATGCACGGTGCGCGGCCGGCACTATCGCTACCGGTCGGGGATGGTGACCACTCGTCGCTCGTTCGTGTTCACGTACGGCGTCATGGAGGCACGGATCTTCCTCCCCGGCGCACGCGGCCGCATCGTCAACTGGCCCGCTTTTTGGGCCGACGGGATCGGTGCATGGCCGGGCAGCGGCGAGAACGACGTGATGGAAGGCCTTAGCGGGCAGGCGGCGTCCCACTTCATCTCCTCGGCAGGGCGCCCCGGAGTCACACCGCGCGGCCGGTACACGGGGTGGCACACGTACGCGGCCGACTGGCAGCCCGGAGTGGTGACGTACTACTACGACGGCCATCGCGTCGGCGCGATCACGACGGGCATCACGGGATCGCCAATGTTCGTGATTCTCGACTACGCGATTTCTCCGCGGATGGGGGGCCCCACGGGCTCCGGACGCACGATGAAGGTCGACTACGTACGCGTCTGGCGGTGATCTGAAAGACGGCGTCCGAACTGGACTCCGAATGCCGCCGCGGACACGCCGTCTACTGCACGACGACCCCCCGGAACTCGGTTCGCCGAGGGGTCGCGGTGCCGCGGAACGAATATGGCTGGACGTTGTCCGCTACTTCTTGGCGAGCGTGACTTCCCAGGTCATGTTGTCGCCGTGCTGCTGCGTCCAGAACCAGCGCCAGTTGCCTGACCCGGCGCGCAGGTTGGGGACCACGGCGCCGAGGATTCCGTTCGGGCCGGGCTCGCCGTTGGACACGTGGACGCCGGTGATCTCGTTGTCACCCTCGTTCTTGCCGTAGCCGCCGTTGGCGGAATCGAGCGTCGCCGATGGGTCACGACCTTCGCCGAGCCAGCGGATCGGCTGGATGCCGGTGGCGTAGCTCTTGGTGACGTTCCAGACGTATCCGGAGTCGAGCGCCTTGCGCTGGGTGTGGAGCGTGTCGCCTGCGTCTTCGACGAACGTGACGTCGTTCTTTGACAGGAAGGTGACATTGTCAAGGCCGGACACCGCCTCGGTGCTGTTGTAGAAGAGGCTCAGCTTTCCCGTGGCGGCGGACGGACCCGACTGGGTCAGCTTCATGATCGACCCCCAGCCGCCGGCCCCACCGTTGCCCGTCGTCTGATTGCCGTTCTCCGGGCTCGTGGCGTTGGTGTCGCCGGTTTCGTCGAAGAAGAACTGCGTGAAGTTCGCGCCCGGTCGGAACTGCCCATTTTCCGGACGCTTGAACGGCGTCGCACCGGCGGCCTTCGCCAACGTGTTGGCGTTGAATGCCGCGGTGCCGTCGGTCGCGGTGTTGTGCACCGCAACCCAGCGGGTCGAGAAGGAATTCCCATACGCGTGGAGGGCGAGCTGGTCCGGGTTGTTGAGTGCGGCCTGCGAGTCGAACGTGATCGGCTGATTCGAGTGGTTGAGCACCTGGAGCGCCTGGAGGACGCCGTGAGTGAGGTCGTCGCGATGGGTTGGCACAAACCGGTAGACGAAGCTGTTCGGGCGCTTCGCCGTCGTGGCAGCGTTTCCGTGGGCCGGATCCGTTTTCGTCGTACCGCCGATGTCCTCGACGATCCAGACGTTGCCGGCAGAGTCATTCTGGATCCCCTCGAACCCGCCACGGCCGAGAGATCCGGACACGTCGGTGACCGTCGACGGGAACGAAGCCGTCGCCGCGTACGTCGGCGCGGTGGCGCTTTCGGTGGTGAGCAGCAGGCGCTTGGCCCACGGATCCCACGTCGATCCGTCGATACCCTGAATCGGGTTGGCGGCCGTGTCCTTGGTCGCCATGAGGCTCACGCGGTGCTTGGTGTCCGCATCCAGGTTGATCCGGGTGATGTACCCCTGACGCAGCGTCGAGCCCGGGATGGCCGCCCCAACCTCGTGGCCCTGAAAGAGAAAGTGCGTCCCGTAGTTGTAGTGCGGATCCGCCCCGGTCTGATGGCGAAGCACCAGATAGGTGTTCTTGTCCGGCTCGGTCTTCTGGGCCTCGGTCGTGCTGCCGGCGGCGGGGACCATTTGCGGCAGCGACGGATCATCAGGGCTCGGGGTGTCATTCTCGTAGCCGTAATTCGTCACGATGCCCGTGGGGTTCTCGAGGGGCAGCGCGCCGTACGCGACGGGCTCCTGCCGAAGTTGGGGCGACAGCTGAGAGGCCGGCGCATACCCGGCAGCCTTCGGCTGGGCGGGGACGGACGTCAGCGTCGGGTGGTCGGTGCCGAACGCAAGCCCGGCCGCTGCGATTGCGGCAACGCTGGCGATCGCGGCGCCGGCGACGGCATAGTGCTTCTTCATCGGGGTCTCCTGTGGTGGGTGCTTGGGGCCGCCACGGCGTTGGCCCGCTGTGCGAGGCCCCGCGCAACTGGTGCGCGCGGAGTCCGGATCACGGTCGGGATTGTGGCCGCGGTCCCGACGCGAAGCCGGGGGAGCTCTGTCGTGCCGTCGGGACGTGACATCCAGGGTTCCGGTCCGTGGCGGTTCGTCGGCGCCCTGTTGGCGCCTACCCGAGCGTCCCGGATCGGGATGGCCCCACGCGTTACCGTGTGGTGTTGGCCGTGTATCAGCATGTGTCATGGCCGCGGCCGCCGTCAGCCCGGCGGGAGTCGCCGGCGCACCGGTCACGGGGGGTTTTTCCGGATGCATCCGCGTCCGTACGCGGTCAAGCTAACCGTGGTATCGACAAGGACCGGACCGATGGCAGATGTGCGCGTCGACTACAAACGGGAACTGGGGCCGTGTTACCGCGCGGCGCGGACACCCGCAATCGTCGAGCTCCCCGAGCTGGCGTTCGCGATGCTCGATGGGAGGGGAGATCCGAACACGAATCCCTTGTTCGGCGAGGCGGTCGAGGCGCTCTACGGCGTCGCCTATGCCGCGAAGTTCGCGGTAAAGCGCCAGACCGGCCTGACCTATGCCGTCATGCCGCTCGAGGGGCTGTGGTGGACGCCCGACACGCCGACGTTCGCGGTCGATGACCGGTCCGCGTGGCACTGGACGGTGATGATCATGCAGCCCGCAGCCGTCACGGCTGACCTGTTTGATGCCGCCCGCGCGCATGTGACGGCGCGGCGACCGTCGGATGCCGTCGGCCGAGTGCGACTCGAGGCGTACGCCGAAGGTCTGGCAGCCCAGGTGCTGCACGTCGGTCCGTATGCGACCGAGGGGCCCACGATCGTTGGGCTGCACGCATTCATCGCCGATCATGGCTTCATGCCGAGCGGCAAGCACCACGAGATCTATCTCGGCGACCCGCGGCGCTCGGCCCCCGAGAAGCTCAAGACGATTCTGCGACAGCCGGTCGTGCCACGTGTCGATCGCGGCGTGGCCGACGGGTGACCGCGCGGGTCTGAGCGACCTCGTCCGGGGAGCGCACGGATTTGCGATGCCCGGTCGACCGGCGTAGGACTGCGCGTGAATGCGTATCGAGGCCGTCACCACTCGCCGCCGCACGGTCGCCAGTGCCTAGGGTCCCTGTCCACGCCGTGTCGGTGTCGCTCGACGGCGTCATGGCGGGTCCGGATCAGAGCCGCGACAATCCGCTGGGCGTCGGCGGGCCCGCGCTGCATGAGTGGATCTTCGCGACGCGGACGTTTCACGCCATGGTCGGGCTCCCCGGCGGCGAGTCCGGCGTGGACGACGACCTCGTGGCGGCCGGATTCGACGGCATCGGCGCCACGGTCATGGGCCGGAACATGTTCGGAGCCGTCCGCGGGCCGTGGGGTGCGAACGGGTGGGCGGGCTGGTGGGGCGACACGCCGCCATTCGGTCATGACGTGTTCGTCGTGACGCACCATTCGCGGCCGTCGCTCGAGATGGCGGGCGGGACCACCTTCCACTTCGTGACCGAGGGGATCGAGGCGGCGCTCGCGCGGGCGACCGCGGCGGCCGGGGTTCGGGACGTTCGCGTTGGCGGCGGGGCGGCGATCCTCCGGCAGTCCTTGGCGGCCGGGCTGGTCGACCAGATGCACGTCGCGGTTGTGCCGGTGCTGCTGGGCGCGGGCGAGCGTCTGTTTGCGCCCGATGCGTGGGGTTCCGGACTTCCCGGGTATCGGTGCGTGCGGCTCGCGGGTTCCGGACCTGCCGCACACTTTCGCCTCGAGCGCATCCCGCCGCATATCGGGTGAGCGCGCGGCGGGGCGGCCGGCCGGAAATGCGTGCCCTGCTGCTGCGGCCCGACGAGCTCCACGCGACTGAGATTGTCGGGTCCCGGAGGGGCGCGACGGGTGCCCGCTGCACTCAAGACGGCCGGCCCGGGTGCCGATTCATTCGGTGTGCGCGATTCCCCCAACCATGCGCCTTTTGGCCCGTCGCCCACGCCCCCGGAGCGTGCCAACGGGCTCGGGGACGCCGCCATCCTTGGCGCGCGTCCGCCGCTCGGCGAGGCGCTTGTCGCCCGCGGCCTGCTCACCCGGAACGACCTCGCGCGGGCACTGGAGCACCAGTCTCGCACCGGCGGCCGCCTCGGTCAGATTCTGGTCGCGACCGGGGTCGTGCGACGGCAGGACCTGTACCGGGTGCTGTCCGAGCAGTGGAACCTCCCGTTCGCCGACCTCACCACGGCCCCGGTCGACCGTGAGCTGATCCGGCACCTCGAGCCGGCCCGGCTGGTCGCCCTAGGAATGCTGCCCATGACCATGGTCGAGGGCACGCTGACCGTCGCCATCGTCGACCCGCCCAGATTCGCGACCGACGACGAGGCGCGGGACATGGTGGGCGCCTCGGGGGATGTCGAGGTGCGCCTGGTGGCGACCACGGAGTGGGACCTCGACTGGGCCGTGCGCGAGTACTTTGCCGAGCGCCTTGAATCCGATGCGAAGTGGCACTTGGCCAGGACCAACGCCGGTGCATCGGCGCACGTCGTGGTGACCCGTGGGCAGAAGATCGCGCTGGCAACAACCGCCTCCGCCGTGGTCGCCGCGGCGCTGCTCGTGCCCGATTGGACGGTTCTGGCGGTGATCCTGGCGATCAACCTGCTGTTCACGGCGGGGATCCTGTTCAAGTTCGCCGCCAGCCTGGCGGGTGTCCGCAGCTCATTGGAGTTGGAGATCAGCGACGAGGACGTGGCCGCGCTCACCGACGCGGAACTCCCGGCGTACACGATCCTCGTCCCCGTCTATAAGGAGGCGAACATCGTCGGCCTCCTGATGGACAACCTCGCCGATCTCGACTACCCCGCGGACAAGCTCGAGATCCTGCTGTTGATGGAGGACGATGACCGCGAGACGATCGCCGCGGCGAGGGCCGCCCGGCCTCCCGAGACGGTGCACTTCATCGTCATTCCCGACGGTCAGCCGAAGACCAAACCGAAGGCGTGCAACGTCGGACTCGCCTTCGCGCGCGGAGAGTTTCTGGTCATCTACGACGCCGAGGACCGTCCGGAATCCGATCAGCTCAAAAAGGCGGTCATCGCCTTCCGTCGTGGCGGGAGCCGCCTCGCCTGCGTCCAGGGCGCCCTGAACTACTTCAACGCGGACGAGAATTTCCTCACCCGGATGTTCACCCTCGAGTACTCGTTCTGGTTCGACTACATGCTGCGCGGCCTGGTGACCCTGCGGTTGCCGATCCCGCTCGGCGGCACCTCGAACCACTTCCGCACGTCCGTCCTGCGTGACCTTGGCGGGTGGGACCCGTTCAACGTGACCGAGGACGCAGACCTCGGGATCCGGGCGTCGGCACTCGGCTACACCGTGGGCGTGATCAACTCGACGACCTTCGAGGAAGCCAACACCGCCACGGGCAACTGGATCCGGCAGCGCTCACGCTGGATCAAGGGCTACATGCAGACGGCGTTGGTCCACTCGCGCAATCCTGCACATCTCGTGCGCGTCACCGGTTGGCGGGGCGCCGCGGGCTTCGGCTTGCTGATTGCCGGCACCCCGCTGACGTTCCTGATGGCACCGGTGCTCTGGCTCGTTGCGATCGCCATGTTGTTCGGCGTCGCGACCGGCGTTGCGGCGTTCCCCCCCGCCCTGCTGGCGCTAGGGCTGTTCAACCTCATCTTTGGCAACACCGTGGCCGTGTACCTGTCGATGTTGGCGGTCTACCGCAGGAATCGCTTCGACCTCATCTGGTGGGCGATGCTCACACCGGTCTACTGGGTGCTCCACTCGATCGCGGCCTACAAGGCCCTCTGGCAGCTCATCTTCAAGCCCTTCTACTGGGAAAAGACCGTGCACGGTCTGACCCATGTCCCGGCCGGCCCCGCCGACGCCGAGGCGCGCGTCCGGGCCCCCGTGGTCCCGGGCGTCGTCCAATGAGGACGCCCGTCGGTGTGCCGCGGGTCCTGTCGGCGACGGCCCTCGTCGGTGCGGGCGTCGCCGGTGCGCTCGCCACCGTGTATGGACAGGGGAGCCCGGCGAACGTGGCGATCCTCCCCGCCGTCCGGGCCTCCCGATCCCTGTCGGCCCAATTGGGGGTCAGCGGTTCGCCGCTTCCCGTGGTCGCCGGGTACTTCGGCTCCGTCTGGGGTCTGTCGGTGCTCGGCGCGGTGGCGGCAATGCTGGGGCTCTGGGCCGCGTGGTGTGTGACCGCGGGCTGCCGAGGGGTGTCCGCCAATCTCTGCCGGGTCGCGATCGTCGCCCTCGCGGTCGCCGGGATCGTCGGACTGTGCGTGGCCGACGTGCGCACCGCGCTGGTGGTGTCGCTTGCCCTGGCGGCGTGGCGCTACATCCAGGACTTCGCCCTCCGCGGCATGGTGCAATCCGGCTTCTATGGGGGGATGCTTCTGGCAGCCGCCGCGGCCATTCAACCCTCGGCGGCGTTCTGGGCGCTCGCGATGGCGTGGGCCTGCTTCCTGCTGCCCGGCCGCACCCGGCCGCGCGATGAGCGCGCGGCCGGGGCACTGGTCGTCGGGTTCCCCGGTGTGGCCGTCGCCTGCTTGTGGGGAGTGGTGCGCCTGGCGCTTGGCGGGAGCGTGCGGATCGACCCTCCGACGCTGCACCCGACGACGCTCGCGGCCGCCGCCTTCGCCGGCGTCCTGTTGTGGATCGCGTTGGCCGACACGGGCGCCGCAGGGGTCGGAGCGGCCACTGTTCCGGTATTGCTCGCGGGCGGTGCCGGCATGCTCGGGCCGGGTGTCGTGACCATCGCCATCCCCATCATGGCGGTGCTGAGCGTCGTCGCCCTGACGTTCGCCGCCCACTGGGCCGTCGTTCGCGTAGCCCTGGTCGGCCTGGCGGCGTCGGTCGCCATGCTCGGCGCAACATCGGCAGCCCTCGGGGGTACGGCCGCCCCGTTGCGGCGCGGGTTCGCCGTCCCCGGGCACGTCTCCGCGGGCCGCCCGGCGGCTACGACGCGCACGCCGACGCGGTGTTCGGCAGCGAATGAACCACACGCCCGGGCGGGCTGCACGACCCGCTGACGGCGACGCCTGCCGGGCGCGCGTTGGAAGCGGTCGGTCTGCGGAGTGCGAGGCCCGTGGGACCAGCGCGAGTCAGGCGGCGGACGTGCCGGGAGCGTCGGCGTGCGCGCAGACGTCTGCGGCCACCAGGGCGGCCCACTGCCCGGGTGTCTGCCGGGCAGTGGCCAAGTCGAGCTCCGCCGTCCGGGCATCGATTCGGCCCGCGAGCAGGTCCTTGGCGCGACGACCGATCTCATGGCGGATCCGTTCGTCGCGAACCCGCTGAAGGCCCCCGGTCGCCACCAGCCACTCGCGATGGGCCTCCGCTGCCGACCACAACCCGTCAATCCCGGTGCCGTCCGTCGCCACCGTAGGCAGCACCGGGGGCCGCCACGCACGTCCATCACCGGACCCTCGGGCGAGTCCGGCATCGAGCATTTGCTCGAGATCCCGGACGGCGTCCGCGACGCCGGGTCGATCGGCCTTGTTGACCGCAAAGAGGTCGGCAACCTCCAGTAGCCCGGCCTTCGCTGCCTGAATCGCGTCACCCCAGCCGGGGCTCATCGCCGCGATGACGGTATCGGCGACGTGGATGATCTCGAGTTCGATCTGGCCAACGCCGACGGTCTCGACGATGACGGTCGCGACCCCGACCGACCCCAGGACGCGAATGGCGATCGGGACCGCGCGCGCGAGTCCGCCGTCGTCGCCCCGGTGTGCCATCGATCGCACGAACACCTCGGGGCGGGACCCGACGCCCTGCATGCGGATGCGGTCGCCGAGGATTGCACCACCGGTCAGTGGAGACGACGGATCGACCGCAATCACGGCAACGCGCGGGACCGGGCCGGTGGGCCCGTCGGCCGCCGCCGCGACGAGCCGCGCCGTCAGCGTGGACTTTCCGACCCCCGGAGCGCCGACGATGCCGACGGTCCAGAGCGGTGGCGGGGCGTCGAGCATCCGGCGGTCAAGCGCGCTCGCCGCATCACCGCCGCGCTCGGCCACGCTGAGCAGCCGTCCGAGCGCTCGGCGGCTGCCGTGCCGCGCGTCGGTGAGGAGTGCGTCGAGTGCGTCGTCGCGGCTCACCCGACCATGCCATCGTGGGTGGCGGCTGCGGCGTGGATCGTCGCCACGACCGTCTCGAGCGCGGTCCCCGGCCCGAGCACGGCAAAGATCCCGTGTTCCCGGAGGGTCGGGACGTCCTCGGCTGGGACGATGCCGCCGATGACGACGGGAATCTCGAGGCCGGCGTCGGCGACCGCGCGCACCATCATCGGACCCAGGGTCAGGTGACCGCCGTTGTGCATGGAGATCCCGATGACCGCAACGTCTTCCTGCTCGGCCGCGATGACCACGGATCCGGCGGTCTGCCGGAGGCCGAGGTAGATGACCTCGAAGCCGGCGTCGCGAAGGGTCCGTGCGATGACCTTGAGGCCGCGGTCGTGACCGTCGAAGCCGAGCTTCGCCAACAGGATCCGGATCGGCGGCGGGTCACTCATGCGACGGCCGCCTCCGTGTAGCCCCCGAAGACGGCCTCGAGGGCGGCAGTGACCTCGCCGACGGTCGCGTGTGCGTGGACCGCCTCGATGATGGCGGGCATCACGTTTCGGGTCGGGTCGCCTGCGTGCTCGGCGACACACGCCAGCGCGCGCGCGACCGCCTCGGACGACCGGTCGCGCCGCACGGCGTCCAGGCGTGTGCGCTGCTCGGATTCGATCCGCGGGTCGATCGTCTGCAGGGATGGCGGGGGAGCCGACGCCTCGGTGAACTCGTTGACCCCGACGACAATCCGCTCACCGGCGGCCAACTCCCGTTCGTAACGGTAGGCGGCGTCGGCGATCTCACCGGTGAAATATCCGCTCTCGATGCCCGCGATGACCCCGTCAAGCATAGATCCCTGGCCGAGCTCGTCGATGTGCGAAAAGATCGCTTCGGCGCGCCGCTCGAGTTCGTCGGTCATCCACTCGACGTACGCCGAGCCCCCGAGCGGATCGGCGACCCGGGCGGCACCCGTCTCGTACGCAACGACCTGCTGCGTGCGCAGAGCGAGACGCGCAGCGTGCTCGGACGGCAATGCGAGCGCTTCATCGTAAGCATCGGTGTGCAGGGACTGTGTCCCGCCGAGCACCGCGGCCAGCGCCTGGAGCGCGACTCGCGCGATATTGACCTCGGGCTGCTGGGCGGTGAGCGACACCCCCGAGGTCTGGGCGTGGAAGCGGAGTCGAAGGGCGCGCTCGTCGGTCACGGCCCACCGTTCCCGCAGCCACCTGGCCCAGATCCGGCGCGCGGCGCGGTACTTGCCGATCTCCTCGAAGAAGTCCGCATGGGCGTTGAAGAAGAAGGACATCCGCCGGGCCGCTTCGTCCGCCGTGAGTCCCGCCCGCACCGCGGCCTCGACGTATGCGAACCCGTTTGCCAACGTGAACCCGAGTTCCTGGGCAGCCGTCGACCCGGCCTCGCGGATGTGGTACCCGGAGACCGACACCGGGTGCCAACGCGGCAGTTCGGCGCTGGTAAACCGCATCAGATCGGTGACCAGGCGCACCGAGGGCGCCGGCGGGAAGATGTACTCCTTTTGCGCCTGGTACTCCTTGAGGATGTCGTTCTGGATCGTTCCGCCGAGTGCCGCGCGCGGTGTCCCCCGCCGATCGGCGACGGCGATGTACATCGCCATCACGGTGACCGCGGGACCGTTGATCGTCATCGATGTCGTCACGCCGCCGAGGTCGATGCCCGCAAACAGGTCGTCCATGTCGGCGAGCGTGTCGACCGCGACCCCGGCCCGCCCGACCTCGCCGACGGACCACGGGTGATCGGAATCCCTGCCCATCAGGGTCGGCATGTCGAATGCCGTCGAGAGCCCGGTCACACCGGCTGCGAGCAACTCGTGAAAGCGGCGGTTCGTATCGGCAACGAGACCGAACCCCGCGAACATCCGCATCGTCCAGAGCTTGTCGCGGTACATCGACGCGTATGCCCCGCGGGTATACGGGTACTCGCCGGGTTCCCCGAGGTCTGCTCCACCGTAGACCGCCTCGACGGGGACGCCACCCAGCGTGGTGGTGCCCACCCGTGTGCCGTCGCTGGTCGCGGTGGGGGAGGGCCCGGCGGCTGCAGGGGACGTCGCGTCGGTGTCCATGGGCCGATCTTTGCACTCCGTCGTGCGTCCGGCGAGTGGCCGACGCGCGGCGGTCCGGCGGGCTCCCGCCCATAGCGTGCGTGATCCGCGCCGGCGCCGGCGGCGTCGTGCCGCGCCGGTGCCGCGCTGCGCACACCCACACAGAACGCGCCGCGTCGGCACCAGTGACGGTGCCGCCCGGACGCATTTGACGTCGTTTTCCGCAGGTCCGCAAGCAATGCGGCGGGATGGCCGTTCTGGCGGTCATCGCGCTGCGTCCGCTACCGGCGACAGACCGGCGTCCCGCAATTTGCGGTCACCGATGGCCCCTTGATGACCTGGGGACCGTGCCATTCGGGCGGTCGTGGGCTTAGATTCATCGCATCGCTTTGTGTGTGGCCGGCTTATTTGATTGGCTGCCCGTCAACGATCCTCGAGAAATGAGACTCCCTCGACAGGCGCGCTGCGCCCGTGCGCACGGAGAACCGCCGTTGTGCGGTGACCGCGGTGTTGTGTGTCGGGGGCCGTACGGACTCGGCCGGCGGCCGGGATCCCGGACGGATGCACAGACGGGGTCGCGTTGCCGGACCCGCGGACCGAGATTCTGCAGTGCCCTGATGGACAGACCGGTGCTGGTGCTCGACATGCCGGCCAGACCCACGGAGGAGTAATGGACTACTCGGCGGACACCCCCCCCGCGGCATCGACGATGTCGCCCACCGAGGACCTGATTCGCGAGCGCTTGGCCCAGGAACGGGCCCGACTCGAGAACGAGATGGGGCTTGCACCCCAGGACGCCGAGCACTTCGCGCGTCCCGTGGAGCGCCCGTTTACGCGTGATCAGCGCCCGCACACGACGGTGCTGTATGGCGGGCTCACCTGGAAGCACGAGCACCTGATCCAGGGTGCCCTCGCAGGGCTCGGGTACATCTGCGAACCCATGCCGATTCCGGACGTCGCGGCATTCCAACTCGGCAAGGAATACGGCAACAACGGCCAGTGCAATCCGACCTATTTCACGGTCGGCAACCTGGTCAAGCACCTCCAGGACCTGGAGCGGGGCGGACTCTCCCGCCAGGAGATCATCGACCGGTACGTCTTCGTGACGGCCGGCGCCTGCGGTCCGTGCCGCTTTGGAATGTACGAGTCTGAATACCGCCTGGCGCTGCGCAACTCCGGGTTCGACGGGTTCCGCGTGATCCTGTTCCAGCAGGCCGGCGGCATGGACCAGTCCGGCGCCGAGGCCGGCCTCGAGATGAACATCGATTTCTTCCTGGCGATCCTCAACGCGATGAACATGGGCGACCTGCTCAACGACACCGCCTACCAGCTCCGGCCGTACGAGGTCGAGCCGGGCGCCGTCGACTCCGCGATGGGCGTGGGCATGGAGCGCCTGTATGAGGTGCTCCGCGACAAGCGCGACATCAGGATGGAGTCGTCGGTTGCGCGGATGCTCACCGACGGCCGCTTCGGGGACGTGGGCGTGAAGGCCGGCAAGTTCGCCGACCAGCTGGTGACGCAGGCCTACACGGACGCGTTCGCCGAGGTCGGCGCGGCGCTTGCCGATGTCCGCCTGGACCGGACGCGGGTGCGCCCGATTGTCAAGATCACCGGCGAGTTCTGGGCGCAGACCACCGAGGGCGACGGCAACTTCAAGATGTTCGCGTTTCTGGAACGTGAGGGCGCCCAGGTCGTGGTCGAGCCCGTGGGCACGTGGATCATGTACCTGCTGCACCAGGCCAAGCAACAGAACCTGGACCGTCGCCACACCAACGACGACGAGTCGATGCCCGCGGCCTGGCGGGTCGACCGAAAGCTCGCGAACGAGCTGCGCGCGCGGCGCAAGAACGCGGTGCTGTCGCTGGCCGAGGCCGTGTTCCGTCGCGAGTGGCAGCGCCTGCGCGCGGCGCTCAACGACATCCCGCATGACCTGACCGACCAGTACGAGCTTCAGCGGCTCGCGCACCCCTTCTACAACTCGCGCTCGGCCGGCGGCGAGGGTCACCTCGAGGTCGCCAAGAACATCTACTACTCCAACAAGGACCTCTGCCACATGGTCCTGTCGCTCAAGCCCTTCGGGTGCATGCCCTCGACCCAGTCGGACGGCGTCCAGTCCGCGGTGACCAACCAGTACAAGGACATGATCTACATCCCCATCGAGACGTCCGGGGAGGGCGAGGTCAACGCGCACAGCCGCGTGCAGATGGCACTCGGCGAGGCCCGCGTGAAGGCTCGCCAGGAGGTCGACGAGGTCGAACGCGAGACGGGCATGACCCTCGACCAGGCGCGCGACTATGCCGCCGAGCACCCCCATCTGGAGTCGGCGATGTACAACGTGCCCCACGCCGAGGGGCGCATCGGGACGGCAGCGAACTTCCTCGCACACGTCGCCGAGCTCCACGGAGCCGAGTCCCGGAGCCGGATCGCCGTTGTGCGCGGAGTCGCCTGATGGGGACCGCGAACGGGTTCCGCGACTACGAGCGCCTCATCATCGGACTCGACGTCGGTTCGACCACGGTCAAGGCCGTGGTCGTCGACCCCACGACCGACGAGATCCTGTGGCGTGACTACCAGCGCCACGACACCAAGCAGCCCGAGAAGGTCCTGGAGTTCCTGACCCGCATCGAGTCCGACTTCCCACTGCCGTCGGACCGGTTTCGGATCTTCATCACGGGCTCGGGGGGTGGCGGGATTGCGGCCCGGATCGGCGCAAAGTTCGTCCAGGAGGTCAACGCGGTCTGTCTGGCGGTCGAGAAGCTCTATCCGCAGGCGGGATCGGTGATCGAGCTCGGCGGGCAGGACGCCAAGATCATCGTCTTCAAGGAAGATCCCGAGACGGGCAAGAAGAAGAAGGTCCCGTCGATGAACGACAAGTGCGCCGGCGGCACGGGCGCGGTCATCGACAAGATCAACGCCAAGCTGCAGATCCCGGCCGACGAACTTGCCGACATGGGCTACACCGGCGTCAAGATTCACCCGGTTGCCGGAAAGTGCGGGGTCTTCGCCGAGACCGACGTGAACAGCCTCCAGAAGATGGGCGTGCCCCCGGATCAGCTGATGGCGTCGCTGTTCGACGCGATCATCGGTCAGAACCTGTCGGTGCTGACGCGCGGCAACACCCTGCTGCCGCACGTGCTGCTGCTCGGCGGCCCGAACACCTACATCCGGGGCATGGTCGAGGCCTGGAAGGAGAACATCCCCAGGATCTGGCAGGAGCGCAAGACGCCGCTGCCGGAGTGCGACGACCCGCGGGACCTGATCTGGGTCCCCGAGAACGCCCAGTACTTTGCCGCCCTCGGCGCGGTCGAGTTCGGGACACAAGAAGAGGACGGGGTCGGTGTCTACCGCGGCACGCAGTTGCTGCGCCACTACATCGATGTCGGCCGCCTCGAAGAGAAGCAAGCGTCCGGCAGTCGCGGCCTCTGGGATTCGCGGGACGAACTCGACGGATTCGTGGAGCGATACACCCTTCCGACGTTCGAACCGGCCACCTTCGCACCGGGCGAGGTCGTCCGCGGCTTCATCGGTCTCGACGGCGGATCGACGTCCACCAAGGCCGCGCTGCTCGACAACGACCGCAATGTGCTCGTCAAGGCCTACCAGCTCAGCAAGGGCAATCCGATCGAGGACACCAAGGACATCCTGGGGGCGATCCAGTCCCAGGTCGAGGATGCCGGCGCGACACTCGAGGTGCTCGGGATCGGCACGACCGGCTACGCCAAGGACATCCTCAAAGACGTCCTGCGGGCCGACGTCGCCCTGGTCGAGACCGTGGCCCACACCGAGTCCGCCCTGCACTTTTTCTCGGACGTCGACGTGATCGTTGACGTCGGCGGCCAGGACATCAAGCTGATCGTGATCAAGAACCGCCAGGTCAAGGATTTCAAGCTCAACACGCAATGCTCTGCCGGCAACGGGTACTTCCTGCAGAGCACCGCGGAGACGTTCGGGTTCGACGTCCGCCAGTACGCCGACATCGCGTTCGGCGCAGAGACGATGCCGACGTTCGGCTACGGCTGCGCCGTGTTCATGCAGTCGGACATCGTCGACTTCCAGCGCCAGGGGTGGAAGCCGGAAGAGATCATGGCGGGGCTCGCCGCCGTGCTGCCGAAGAACATCTGGCTCTACGTGGCGCAGATGCCGAACCTCGCCAGCCTCGGAACCAACTTCGTCCTGCAGGGCGGCACCCAACACAACCTGGCTGCCGTCAAGTCGCAGGTCGACTTCATCGAGCAGCGGTTCGTGGGCAAGGATGTCGACGCCAAGATCACCGTGCACCCCCACTGCGGGGAGTCGGGCGCGATTGGCGCGGCGATCGAGGCCGGCCGCCTCTACGGACGCGGCCACCGCACCGCGTTCATCGGGATCGATCGCGTCCAGGAAGTCACCTACGCCTCGCACCGCAGCGAGGACACCCGCTGCTACTTCTGCAAGAACCGCTGCCTGCGTACATTCATCGATGTCAACGTCGGCGAGGATCTGGCCGACGAGCCGCGTCCGAGCAAGATCGAGATCCTTCCGGGGGTCAAGCGGCTGATTGTGGGGAACTCCTGCGAGCGCGGCTTGGTCGAGGACGTCGACGCGATGCGGGCCATCAAGAAGGGCATGGACCAGAACCGCGAGCTGTATCCGAACTTCCCGGAGCTCGCGGCGGCGACCGTGTTCCGCTCACCGGGGGCCACGGTGGTCGCGGATCCGCCGTCCAGGCGCGCGCTCACCGCTGCGCAGCGCCGTCGCAACGCGGCCGCGGCCAACCGCGAGTCGATACGCATCGGCATGCCGCGGGTGCTGGAGGCGTATGCGACGAACCCGCTGTTTTCGGGGTGGCTGGAGGCGCTGGGCATCCCCCCGCTGAACATCGTCTACTCGGATTTCACGAGCGAGGAGATGTACAAGGAGGGCGCCAAGCGGGGAGCAATCGACCCGTGCTTTCCGAGCAAGATCGGCATTCCGCACGTCCACAACCTGCTCTACAAGCACCACACCAAGCGCCCGCTGGACGTGATCTTCTTCCCGATGATCGACACGCTCACCACGCATCTGTCCTGCACCCAGGGCAATCGGGCCTGCCCCACCGTGACCGCAACGCCCGAGGCCGTGAAGGCCGCGTTCACGAAAGAGGGGGACGTCTTTGCGGAGATGGGCGTGCGCTACATGAACACCTTCGTCAACGTGGATGAGCCGCGAATGCTGGAAAAGCAGCTCTACGACGACTGGGCCGAGCTGCTCGGACTGACCCTCGGCGAGCACCGCCGTGCAGTCGACGAGGGCTACCGGTGCCTGGAACGCTTCGAGACCAACCTTCGCCAGGCGGCGGGGGAGGTGCTCGCCCAGCTTGAGGCCGACGATCGCCTCGGGATCGTGCTGCTGGGACGCCCGTATCACAACGACCCCGGTGTCGAGCACGAGATCAGCGCCGAGTTCCAGCGGATCGGGTACCCGGTCTTCACGCAGGACTCGCTCCCGATCGACCCCGACATGATGGAGCGCCTGTTCGGTGACGACATCCGCGCCGGCCGGATCCAGGACGGCTTCGACATCACCGATGTGTGGAAGAACTCCTATTCGGAGAACACGAGCCGCAAGGTGTGGGCGGCCAAGTACGTGGCCCGCCATCCCAACCTGGTGGCGCTTGAGCTGTCGTCGTTCAAGTGCGGCCACGACGCGCCGATCTACACGGTCGTCGAGGAAACCGTCCAGAAGTCGGGGACTCCATACTTCTGCTTTAAGGACATCGACGAGAACAAGGCCGTGGGGTCCATCAAGATCCGCGTCGAGACGATCGGGTACTTCCTTCAGCGGTACCGCGAGGACCTCGTCCAGGAGCGGACCTCGCGCGATCAGATCGATTCCCGCCTGGCGGAGCTGGAGGCCCAACTGCGTGCCGAGCTCGCCGGAGCACCGACCGGGGCGGTCCAGTGAGGTCGGAGGACCGCGTCATGTTCGAGATCTACCGTGAGAGCGCCTACAACAAGAAGTACCGCGTCGTCTACTTCACCGAACTTGGCGACCACGACAAAGACAAGGAGATCAGTCGCGCGCTGGCTGGCGACCATGTCTTTGACGGATTCCTCGGCGGCGATCAGCGGCGAGAGGCCAAGAGGACCATCGCGGAGCTCGTCGACCGTCTCAACGATGGCGATGCGCTGACGACGCACGAGATCGGCGCGGAGCTGGCACCCTTTCTCGCGTAGTCGCGGCCGGCGTCGTACGTCCTCCGGATACGATCCGAGCGCGGGATCGGGCACCTGCCGGTGCGCCGCGCCGATCTCGCGTGACGTGCCGGAGTTCGGTGTACCATCCGTGGGCCTGATCAGGTTCCCGGCGTGCCCGCAGTGGGGCATCGAGCCGGGGCGAGGGTGCTTGCTCCCGGGCGTCGGCTCGGGCGACCGTCAGTGTGTGTTCAGCACGTCGACCCGGCGGTCGGCGATCCACTCCGCCGTCGGCCGGGCACCCTCGGCCGCTGAGGGGTCATCGCTCAGGAGGTCGACGTGGTCACCGGACCCACCACCGCATCCCGCGGCAGCGGGCGCATGGGCAGGCGGCGGATCGATGTCGCGATCGCCGACGACCATGCACTCATGCGCGAGGGCATCAGACGCGCGCTTGAGATCTCACCTGACATCAGGGTTGTCGGCGAAGCGCGGACCGGCCAGGGGCTGGTTGCGCTCGTCCCACGCGTCTGCCCCGACGTCGTGCTCCTGGACATCCGGATGCCCCAGGGTGACGGCCTTACCTGTCTTCGGTCGCTCCGCGCGACGCACCCTGACCTCAAGATCGTGATGCTGTCGACGTTCGACGACGCCGAGCACGTCGAGATGGCGTTCGGCCATGGCGCGTCGGCGTACGTGGTCAAGTCGATCAACCCGCTCGACTTGGCGTCCACCATTCGCGGCGTCGTCGACGGTACCGTCGTCAACGGCCGTCGGCCGTCGGTCCGTCACGCGACGGGCACCGTCAACGGTACGGCTGTCGGTGGGTTGACCGCGCGCGAGATCACGGTCCTGAAGCTGGCCGCCGTGGGGCTGCCGAACATCGGCATCGCCGACGAGTTGTTTGTCACCGAGCAGACGGTGAAGTTTCATTTGTCGAATGTCTATCGCAAGCTCGGTGTCGCCAACCGGACGGCGGCGACGCACTACGCCCACGAGACGGCATTGATCGACCGGTGAATGCGCGGCCGCGCCAGAGCCCGGGTCGGCACGGTGACGGATGCTCGCTTTGGTGACGCCACCCGCAGCGTCCGCACCATCGCCCCCGCGCTTGCGGGGCAGGAGTACCGTCAACCCAGCCGCCCGCACCGAGGTCCCGTGACAGTCCAATCCGAAAACCGCAGTGAGATGCCGGTGACACGCACCGCCAACGTCGGATGCCGGTCGCTGCCGACGGGCACGAAGGCGTCGTAGGTGGAGGGTGACGGCCCGGAGCCGGGGGTGGGCGGTCGTCAGCGCCGAATCGTGCATCGCACGGCGCAACTGCCGGCGACCAGCCGATTCCTGTATTGGATCGAGCACTACAGCTCGCTTCCGAGCGTCGCTCTCGTCATCACGACCGCGATGATCTGCCTGGTCGCCGCAGGTGCAGTGCTCGGCTTCCCGAGCGGGTGGGTGGCGGCATTCGAGGTCTCCGTCTCGGCCGTGACGCTCGTGATGGTCGTCGCGATCCAGCACACCCAAGGCAGGGAGCAGGCAGCGACCCAACGCAAGCTGGATGAGCTGATTCGGGCGCTTCCGGGAGCGGACCAGTCGCTCATGATGCTCGAAGAGGCACCGCAGGCGGTCATGCTCGACGTCGAGGAGGAGCAGCGAGACCTCCGATCGGCATCTTCTGATGGGGAGTGATGGACGTCTGGGGCCATCGAGTCGGTCGCGTCCGCCGATACGATCGGCGTGGGATCGGCCGGTGACGTCCTGCCGGGTGACCCCGACGGGTGGTCGTCTCGGGTTGGGGTTGGTGACCACGAAGAGCCGTCCGCGCGCCATACTTCACGGTGCGAGGTCGTAGTAACGGAGGATCCATGGCGATTGCGTTTTCGGACTACCTGCTCGGACAGCGCGGACGTGACGATGCGGTCGGTGAGCTCTCCCGTGATGCGGGGCGTGATCCCGAGTGGCCAAAGCAACGCGGGCTGAGCCTCAGCCACCTCCGCAACTACCTGCTCGCCAATCACGCGAGCCAGAGCACGCTCGAGGCGCTCGAGCGCGTGTGGCGCGAGTACGCCGAGATCAATCGGAGCGATCGGCACCTGGCCGGTGAGCTGGACGACGCCGCGCGACAGGATGTCGCGGTCCCGACGAGGCCCTTGTACCGCGATGAGGCGGCCGACGCCTAGGGCCAGGTCTGGGCCGGTGGCACGGCCAGCGACGACCACTCCGACGCCCTGAATCAGTGGTGGGCAAATCTTCGTTGGGGTGCGATCGGTCCCTCGTGGCACTAGGGCCGTGAGATCTCCGGTCGGGCAGGCGCGCACCGCTGCACCGCCCGTCGCGTTCCGAGCGGCATCAGGCGAGATCGTTCGCCGGGATACGCATGACCGCGGATTCGGCTGTCCGGACAGGACGTCTCTGCCACCGCCGCAGTGGGCGACGATCTCGTCGCCGATGGCCCTGGCCAGGCGTGGTGGCGACTCCTATAATCCATAATCCCGATGAAGATTAAGGAGATTATCGTGTCAACGGTTCTCAACGAGGTGCTCGCGGCGAATACGGAGTACGCGGCAAGCTTCGGGAGCAAGGCCGAACTTGCGCTTCCGCCCGCCCGTGGTTTTGCCATTTTGACCTGCATGGACGCCCGCTTGGACCCCGCGAAGTACGCGGGCCTGGCCGAGGGTGACGCCCACGTGATCCGCAACGCCGGCGGGCGCGCTAGCGACGATGCGATCCGGTCCTTGGTCATCTCCTACAAGCTGCTGGGCACCAAGGAATGGTTTGTCATTCACCACAGTGACTGCGGCATGGAGTTCTTCACCGACACCATGATGAGTGGCCTACTGGAGAACAGCCTCGAGACCGCCGCGCTCGGCAACGACGGCTTCTACGACGTCGGGACCGGACCGGGCTCGAGCGAAGGCAAGTACATCGATTGGCTAACCGTGTCGCATCGCGAACAGGCCGTCGTGGACGACGTCCGGCGAATCCGCAACCACCCGCTGGTTCCGGACCGCATCCCGGTCTACGGGTATGTATACGACGTCCGTTCGGGTCGGCTTATCGAGGTGCCGGACGCCACCCGGGCGGGTGCCGTGCGCGAGCTCGCAACCAACTGAGCGCTTGGTCGCGGGGCGGCCGGCCGGTCACCCCGCGCCGTTACCCCGTCGATGCGGTCGGTGCCCGCCCGGGGGTCCCTGGGCGGCACCGGCCGGCGCGCAGGACCGCGACGGGGCCTCGTCTGAGACGCGTGGCACGCGCTTGACCGCGGCCTTCGACGGAGTGCGGGTCAGCTCCGATGAGGGCGGGCAGGTTGCCGGTTATAAGAGGTGTACGACGGGCGTTGCGTCGTCAGTGGACGACCGGTCGCGGCGGTTCGTCGGACGATGCGGCCAATTCAACGAGGTCATGCGGTTGGGACCGGGATCCGCCACGAGTGGAGGCCGACATCGCGGCGCGGATTTGCGCCGCCGAGGTCAGGACGCCCGCCTCCTGCCCCGACCACGCGTCGGGTCAGGCCACCCCGCCGTGGTTGGCGGTGTTCAGCGCGACGGCGGCGCGGATCAAGGCCGTTAGCGCAGGCGCGTCAATCGCATCGTCCGGGTGAACGTCGATGGCGCGCCGCACGTTGCCGTCAAGACTGGAGTTGAACAGGCCCGCGGGGTCCTCGAGGGAGGCGCCCTTGGCGAAGGTCAGCTTCACGATCTTCTTGTAGGTCTCACCGGTGCAGATGAGCCCATTTCGGGACCACGCCGGGCCACGCCACTTCCACTCCTCAACGATCTCGGGATCGGCCTGCGTGATCAGGGTGCGGAGGCGGGAGAGCATCGCGCCGCGCCAGTCCCCCAACTCCTCGATCCGCGCGTCGATCAGCCGGGACGGATCGTCGACGTTCTGCGGGTCGCTCTTCGTCATGCTCTGTTCATAGCACGGCGTGCGGGCCACGCACCGATCGTCGGCCCCGAGCGGCTGAGGCCGCCCCTCCGGCGTGATGCTCGAATGCGGCCGCCAAGGTCCGCCGCCATGACGGGGTCGCCCGGATCACACAGCATCGCGTGATGGTCGCCCGGCACGCTGGCGAGCTCGACACTTCCGCCGACGGTGCATGCCGGTGGGTGACGTCGGCACCGGCCGAGTCGGCATCGCTTGTAAAGGAATCGGCGTCACCCCCATACGGCTCCGGGACGCGGAGCCGTCGCATCACCACGCCCAGGATCAAGCACCCCCGTCGGACGTGATCCGCGGCGGCGATGGGCCTCGCTACCAACTTCGGCCGAGATACCCCGACGCGACGCGGTCTGCCGTGGGTTCTCGCGAGCGAACATCAGTCGGACCTAGCCTGGGCGAGGCCGACCCGTGATCGACGCGTAGAACCCATGCTCTGACTGGCCGGCCAAGACCTCGCCCGGCGGCAATCTGCGTCGCTCCCGCCGTA
Organism: Thermoleophilia bacterium; assembly: GCA_017882545.1. Classification (GTDB taxonomy): domain Bacteria; phylum Actinomycetota; class Thermoleophilia; order Miltoncostaeales; family Miltoncostaeaceae; genus CAITWD01. The sequence continues at coordinate 5,304 of JADGPG010000073.1, read as the reverse complement.
GCTAGGCGGCGCCACATTGGTGGGGGCTGACTTACCGTCTGAGTATCGGTGTCTTGGAGCTGGATTCGACCCCGTAACGACCATCGGCGCGTGCACCTCGCGTGCGCGGTCGTCGGGACGATGGGCGCTGGTCTCGATGGCATTGCTCGGCTGATCCGCTCAGGGCGCGGCGGCGACACCTTCGGGGAGGGAATCATGCGAGGCGTCTCGCTTTGGAAGCTGACCGGTGGTGCCGCAGCGCTCGCCGCCGCCGGCCTCACGGCAATGGCGCCGATCGCCACGTCAGCGTCGGCGCCGTACATCCATCTGCGGGTCACCCAGGCCCGCGATTCATCGGGACGCACGATCGCGTCCGTGTGGCTCGACACCAACGGCGGGAAGCCCGGCGCGAGCCCGTACACGACCGTGACATACCCGCTGGTCTACACGCAGCCGTGGCACACCACGTGCCAGCCTGATCCGAGAAAGCCGGTTCCCGGCGGCAAGACGCAGCTGATCTATCTGCCGACGGTCAGCAATGAAGGGGTCATCGTCCACTGGCAGCCGGTCGTCAGGATTCCGACAACTCGGGCGCAGCAGCTCACAGTGTGCGGATATTTGGTCACGCGGGGCGACTCCTCGGCGCAGCCGTTTGCGGTTAGCTCGAGGACCTCGCTGTCGATCGCAGTCCAGCCCCCGGGTGGCAGGAATCCGATGCCGGTGAATCAGGGCCCCTGGCGCTCGTGTGCGATCCACAACGCACCGCAGGTGGTCCGCATCCTCGCGAATCGAGGACTCGCCAACGGTTGTCCGACTGCAGCGGCAATCGCAAACACTTACGTCAATCAGTGGCACTCCAACTGGGAGCAGGGGCAAGTCTGGGACAATCACGCCATGTCGTATCCGGCGGTGAAGTGGACCTCGACGCCGGTCTACCCGCTGCATCGGACGCTCGCGTGCCAGCAGACCGCCGTGCCGCCGGCCAGCGACTTCCAGCAGGAGATCGTTAACTGCGGTCTCGCTGCCTTCAAATTCAATCCGGGCCTCTAGGGGCGCCGTCGATGTGATCCGGGGCCGCCAATGTGAGGCGGCGCGAGTTACCGTGCAAACCGTGGATCTGAGCAGCATTCGCGCAGCTCGGCTCTCAGCGCGGCCCTACGCGGGTCCGACCCGACCCGTTGACTCGCAAGGTTGCGCCGACGTAACCTGCGTTTCAGGGACCGAGACAAGAAAGCCGCGTTCCGGTCGTTCCTCTGCGTTCCGAACTCGACGCCGAGGGGGTGCCGACGGCCGTTCACGAGCAGTGGGCCGGAATGGAGGGCGCACGGTGTGGGGCACTCTCGAGTGGGCAGACATCGGGCCGGATCACCTGCTTGTCGTCTGTAGCAACTGCGTTGATGCGACTGGCCGCCGTCAAGGGGTGTTCGTCCTGGACACAGCGCCCGACGGAACGGTGATCGGCCGTCTCCTGCGGCGGTGTTCACACGCCGAGTCTCCGCCAGACTTTCATGCCTCTACCGCCCGCTATCTCGCGTCGGTGGAGAAGGTGTCGGACGACCCGACCTCCGTAGTGGTTCAGGAAATATCAGTGGGCGGCGCGTCATGGACGCTCGGTCGCCGAGTCGATGTGTTGGCGAGCGATCCGCTGTTGTAGGGAGCGCTGCCCGGTGGCTGTGGGCGATGGCGACGACACATTCGACGTGAGGAGGAGCTGACGCTCCAACCGGTCCCTGAGCCTATCGTGAGACAGCGAAGTGATCAGCAGCACGCCCTCCACGAACGCCGTCGCACACGGCGGGAGTTCACGCCGGACCGCTGTTGACGCATGCGAACTCCCCCGTTGGCCCGGCCAGCGTCGCCCATCCGTAGACGGCTCCCATCCGAGACGTCCCCACGGCGCTAGAGCGGCGCGGGGACGTCTCGGCGGAGGTGACGCGCCAACGCGGGTCGGGGCGCCGTTCGCGGTCACGGCCGGTATGCCTGGCCGACGCATTGCTCGACGCCTCGTTGGGGTGCCGCCGCCGTAGTCTTCTTGCCAGCGACAGGCACCGTTACGGGAAAGGCAATTCCACAGATGACGGACTTCATCCTGACCGGTGGCTGCAACTGCGGCGCCGTCCGATTCGAGGTGACCGCGCCGCTGGTTGTCGCCAGCTATTGCCATTGCAAGCGCTGCCAGCGTCGCAGCGGAGCGGCGGCATCGGCAAATGCGCATCCGGCACCGGGCGCCTTTCGGATCGTTGCAGGCGAGGATCGGCTCCGTGCATGGAAGCCGGACGGCGGCGGCGAGAAGTGGTTCTGTGGCGACTGTGGCTCGTCGCTCTTTGGCCGCAATCCCAGCCACGCAGATCCGATCGGTATCCGGATGGGCACCTTTGACGACGATCCCGGCATCCGGCCGAGCGTCCGTCAATTCGTGGCCTCCACGGCGCCGTGGGAGCCGATCCCCGATGACGGCTTGCCACGCTACCCCGGAAGTCGCCACGGTCCGCGTTGACGCTGCACGGCCCAGCGGCCAGCGCGGCTCGGGCTGCGAAGCGGCCGGCCGGGCACACCCGTCTTGCAGGCGCACTGATGGGCCTCCGGGTCGTCCTGACACCAAGGCGCTCTACGCGGGCCTCGGGCACTCGATTGCGACCTGCCTCCGATCCCCGCCAACGGCGCGGACAATCGGACGGTCGTGTCCTGACACCTGCGGGAGAGCACCAAGACCTGCAGGCGCCGCGACGTGCGGACCATCGCGACGCTCGTGGCCGACCTCTATCAACTTCGGGTGCTGGTCTCCGAGATTCGATCCAGGCCGATCCGCGGGCGCTGGTGGCGCCGTCGCGGCAAAGGCGCACCGCTGGACCTCAACACATGGCGCAACCGGGTCTTCGGTCCGGCGGCGCACGCGTTGGCGCTGGGCTGGGCGACTCGGTACACCGGCACCAGCAGGCATCAGGAACTGCCCCTGATCCCTGGGGCGCCAACCCGCACGACGTGGTTCGGCGGAACTACCTCAAGGAGCTTGCCGACCACACGGCCATCTGGTCCCAAGCGTGGGCAGACGGGAGTCTGTAATCGCCTGGCCCTGGCGCCATCCCAGGTCAGATCCAGCCACGCGAGCAGGTGGCCCCAACGGGATTCGAACCCGTGTTGCCGCCGTGAAAGGGCGGAGCGCGGGGTCGAGCGACAGTTTATGAGATCCTGCTCGGGAACCACATTACTCCCCGAGATCCCTTTCTGCAAAAGGAATCTCGCCATCACGGTTAGACCCGGCTACACCCGGTACTGATCGGCTCGTTACGGATGGGTGGAGGCCGCGCGGAGGCCGTGCAGTCCGCGGCAGGCTCTCAATCCATGCCGTCTGCGGGGCGTCCTGCCCACCCTACGAACCGCGCGTACACCGCCACGAGGACCCAGTCGCGCTCGTCGGGAGTGATGGGCGAGCCGGGTTCGGAAGCGGTCGGCGTTTGCATGCGGCGGAACCATTGACGACCGCTTACACAGTGTTCGGCGCGTGAGGCTGCTCGCTCCCGCGTGCGAATGAAGCGCCGACGGCGATGGCGAGTATGACGGCAATCACTCCAAGCGAGATGGCGATCGGGACGGTATACAGCGGGGTTACGAGCATCTTGCCGCCAACAAATACAAGGATCGCCGCAAGACCTGTTTGCAGGTAGCGAACGCGGCTCATCGATCCGGCAAGCAGGAAGTAGAGCGCCCGCAGACCGAGAATCGCAAACACGTTCGACGTGAGAACGATGAAGGGGTCGCGGGTGATCGCAAGCACGGCCGGGACGGAATCGGCCGCGAAAATCAGATCCGTGACCTCAAGCACGACGAGTGCTGCGAGCAGCGGGGTAGCCATCAGAATCCCGCGCCTGCGAATCAGAAAGTGCGCCCCGTCGTAGTGCCGGGTGACGGGGACCACCCGCGACACGAGCCAAAGCGCCCGATTCTTCTCTGGGTGAATATCGTGGCCTTGGCGTACGGCCATTCGAATCCCAGTCGCGATCAGGACAGCCCCGAGGCCGTAGATGACCCAGTAGAACGAATCGAGGAGTGCGATCCCACCGGCGATGAACACTGCGCGCATCGCGATCGCTCCAATGACCCCAAAGAACAGCACACGATGCTGCAATCGTGCGGGAATTGCAAAGTAGCCAAGCACAACCGCAAACACGAACACATTGTCAACACTAAGCGCCTTCTCGAGCAGGTAGCCCGCATAGTAGGCGCTTGCCTGCGACGAACCCTGCCAGGCCCACACGAGTGCGCCAAAGCCCACGCCGAGCGCGATCCAGAACGCGCTGAGACCAGCAGCCGCCCGCAGGGAAATCTCGCCGGGTCGGCGATGAAATACGAGTAAGTCGACCGCCAAGAGGGCCGCAACAACTGCCACAAACGCGGCCCAGACCCACACATCGACGGACATGGAAAGCCTCCCACGGCTGAACTCTATCTGAGGTCAGCCGGAGGTCTCTCCTGCCCTTAGGGCCGACGCCGACCGGGCCCGAGAGCCGTAATGACGGTTGGCGTCCGTTGAGGGATACTCCCCACCGGCGAATTTACGGTAGCACGCGGCGCACCGGCGGCAATTCGGCCCCGCCGCGATCACCGTCACGCGTCGTTGTGGCCGACCATGTTCAACCTTGTGCCTCCAGCGGGCTTCGTAGCAGACCCGGCCGGTCGGATGCATGCGCTTGCGAACGTCGCGCATCTCATTTCGAGAGCAAGGTGCTATTCACCCGCTGGGGCCGCCGATAGTGCAGCGGCCGGCCATAGACTGTTCGTGACCAGTGTCGTGAGCGGGCCCCTCGTGGCATCCGCTGCAGAAAGGACGGGGGAGATGGTCCAAGATCGCAAGTTGCGCGTCGCCGCCTGGGTGGGTGGCGTGCTGGCATGCCTCATCCTCATAGGCTCAGGCATCGCGTACATCGTCATCGGAATCAACGGCAACAACGAGGTCAGCAACCAAGTAACGCGCGAGCAGATCGTGGGTTCGCCCGATATGACCCCTGCGGCGATCACTGCAGCGGCCGCCGCCGCCGGGCTGACCAATGTCCCCGACGTGCCGACGTGCAGCGTGGCCAACCAGAAGATCACCAACGGTGATCAGGCGCGCTGCTTCGCCAGCTACATGCGCATCCACGCCTTGGAGGCTTCGGGTGGGCAGACCTACGCCCAGATGGGCACGTACCTCACCGCCGATGGCACGCCCACCAGCGATAAGACGAAGGCCGCGATCGATCCGCAGACCAAGAAGCCGGTCCAAAATGCCGCGCGCCAGACGTGGGTCACCGAGACCGCGCTGACCACCGGTCTGAATATGTCCTACTT